>NZ_BAAAZG010000055.1:0-174615 GCF_039536785.1 Actinomadura miaoliensis | reverse complement strand
GCCGTGCCGTCCGCGCCGTCCGGCCGCGGTGACGAATCTCACTTGGTGATGACGTCCGAGGGGACGGGCCGGTCCTGCTTCAGGGCGTCGAACAGTTGCGCGGCCTTGGTGCGGTGCCAGGTGATGTAGGCGCCGACTCCGGCGGCCGAACCGGCGCCGCCGATCGGCACGGTGGTGGTGACGCCGTCGCCGCCGGTGACGCCGCGCATCGCCCACATCATGCGGACCAGGTCGAGCAGGTGGTCGTCGTCGTCCACCAGGAAGTTGCTGGTGGCGTTGAGGGCCAGCGGGACGCTGCGGAAGGGGTTGAGCAGCACGCCCGGGCTGGCGCTCTTCTTCATCAGGGCGCCGAAGAACTGCCGCTGGCGGTCGATGCGGTCGAGGTCGGCGCGGGCCGAGGCGCGGGTGCGCACGTAGCCGAGCGCCTGGCCGCCGTCGAGCGTCTGGCAGCCCGGCTGCAGGTTCAGGCCCGCCTTGCGGTCGCGCATCGGCTCCTTGATGCACATGTCGACGCCGCCGATCGCGTCGACCACGCCCACGAAACCGCCGAAGCCGATCTCGGCGTAGTGGTCGATGCGCACGCCGGTGGCCTGCTCGACGGTGCGCACCAGCAGCTTGGGCCCGCCGAACGCGAACGCGGCGTTGAGCTTGTTGCGGCCGCGGCCGGGGATCTCGACGTAGGAGTCGCGCGGCAGGCTGACGAGGGTGGTGCCGCCGTCGCCGTAGTGCAGCAGCATCATCGAGTCGGTGCGTCGGCCCTGCGCGTCACCGGTGGCGAACCGGCGCTTCTGGTCCCGCGTCAGCCCTTCCCGGCTGTCGGAGCCGACGATGAGCCAGTTGGTGCCGGGGGTGTCGGCGACGCGTCCGGCGTAGTCCTCCAGCACGGTCTCCCGCTTGAGCCGCGAGTCGAGGTAGAAGTAGCCGCCGACGACGCTCACCAGCAGCAGCGCCAGCAGCACCGCCAGCACGCGGGGCCAGCGCCGCCTGCGGCGACGGCGTCCCGCGTACGGGTCCCCGCCGTAAGCGTCCCCGCCATAGGGGTCTCTGCCGTAGGGGTCCCCGTAGGCGTCCCCGTACGGGTCCTGCTCGTGGTCGTACGGGCGCCCCGCCTGGGAGGATGCGGGCCTGCGTGCCACGCGCGTCCCCTTCCTAATCGTGTCCGGCCCCCGTCGGCCTTTGCGTCGTACCCGTAGACCTTAGACAACCCGGCATGTTCCGCGCGTCAATCCACCGCATGATTGTGGGCCCGCCGTTGTCACCTCGCCCTCCGACATGCGGATCAGCGGACTCAGCCCTCCGGCCCACGAAACCCCGGTATGCCCCCCGCGCGGGGCGGGGGGCTTCGCGCACGGCTAGATGTAGGGGCCGTGGCCGCCGCGGTCGGGCGCCTGCGGGCCGGGGGGCAGGTCTTCGGTACGCAGCATGCGCACCTCGGCGTCGTCCATCTTGATGCCGGGCCGGGCGTCGGCGGCGGCGGTGATGCGCTGGGCCTGCCGCGCGATAGCCGCGTCGAGAAGGTTGCGCACCATGCGGGCGTTGCCGAACGAGGCGCCGCGCGGCTCGGCCGCCAGCCGGGCCCGCACCTGCCCCAGCACCCCGTCGGCCAGCGTGAACCCCGCCTGGTCCGCCATCAGCTCGAAGATGGCCAGCAGCTCGTCGACGCTGTAGTCGGGGAAGTGCAGCCGTTTGGGGAACCGGGAGGCCAGGCCGGGGTTGGAGGCCAGGAACCGTTCCATCTCGGTGCCGTATCCGGCGACGATGACGACCAGGTCCGAGCGGTGCTCCTCCATCAGCCGCAGCAGTTCGGCGACGGCCTCGTGCCCGAAGTCGCGCTGGTCGCCGCCGGTTCCGGCCAGCGTGTAGGCCTCGTCGATGAACAGCACGCCGCCCAGGGCGCGTTCGACCACGGTGCGCACGCGGTGCGCGGTCTGCCCGATGTACTCGGCGACCAGGTCGGCGCGGGTGGCCTCCACCAGATGACCCGACGACAGCAGGCCCAGCCGCGCGTACACCGCCGCGACGAGCCGGGCGATGGTGGTCTTGGCGGTGCCGGGATTGCCGGTGAACGCCATGTGCCGGGTCGGGAAGGCGATCGGCACCCCGGCGTCGCGGCGGACCTGCTCGGCGCGCGCCTCGGCCACCAGCGCCGCCACCTCCTGCTTGACGGCCGCCAGCCCCACCAGCCGGTCGATCTCGGCCAGCGGGTCGTCCAGCACCGTCTCGCGGCCGGGCATCAGGGACTCGGGGACGTCGGCGAGCAGGATCTCGTCCAGCGACTCGTGTTCGTCGACGACACCGTCCTCCAGCACGCGCCGGCCCTGCATGGCCACGGCCCGGTCGAGCAGGTGGTTCATCAGCCGGGCGTTGACCAGCCCGCGGTCGCGCGGCGCCGCCTGCACCAGCGCCCGCACCTTCTCCAGCACCCCGCCGGCCAGCGCGAACCCCGACTCGGCCGCCTTGCGGGCGAACACCTCCACCAGCTCGTCGTCGGTCAGGTCCGGGAAGCGGACGGTCTTGGGGAAGTACGCCGCCAGATCCTCGTGCGAGCGCAGCAGCCCGTTCAGCTCGGCCTCCGGCCCGGTGAGCACCACCACCAGGTCGTCGGAGTGCGTCTGGACGGCGGTGAGCAGCGCGCCGACCAGTTCCCGGCCGCGCAGCGGTTCGACCTGCCCGAGCGCGTGGGCGCCGCGCACCAGCAGCACGCCGCCCAGCGCGCGTTCCACGGCGCGCCGCATCTTCAGCGCGCTCTCGCTGGTGTACTCGCCCAGCAGGTCGGCCCGGTCCACCTCCACCAGATGCCCGGTCGACAACACCCCCACCTCGGCGAAGATCCGCCCCAGGATCCCGGCGACCTTGCCCTTGCCGGTGCCGGGACTGCCCGCGAACACCAGATGCCGGGGCCGCGACGCCACCGCCATGCCCGCCTCGCGCCGCAGCCGCGCCGCCTTGGCCTCCGCGACCAGCGCGGCGACCTCCCGCTTGACCGGCTCGATCCCCGCCAGCGCGGCCAGTTCGGCGTGGGGGTCGCGCTCGGCGGCCCGGCCGGGGATGAGCCGCTGAGGCAGATCCGCCGCGACGACTTCCAGAACGGGCCCCGGCCCGCCTCGGACGGCCTGCGAGCCGTCACCGCTCTCGGCCGCGCCGTCCCTTCCGGCGGCGGCCCCGGCCTCGGCGGGCGTCGCGTCCGTCGACTCGACGTCCTCCGCGGCGGGTGGGACCTCCTGGGAGGCCGCCGCGGCCTCGGCGGGGGCGGTTTCGCCGGCCGGTGCGGGCGTGGCAGGCGGCGGGGTGGGCTCGGAGCGCTGGGGAGGCACGGCCTGGAAGGCGGCCGCCAGGCGGGCCCGGGCGTTGGCGGTGGCCTGGGTGGCCAGATGTTCGACCAGGCGGGCGCCGCGCAGGTTGAGCAGGGGCGGCGTGGCGGCCAGCAGGGCGCCGGCCTGGGCGGCGACCTCGCGGGTGACCGCGGCGCCGCGGCGGGCGACGGCGCGGCGGAACAGCTCGGTGTAATCGTCCTGACGGAAGTCGCGGGTGCGGGTGACCTCGAAGGCGCGGACGAGGGCGGGGTTGGCGTCGAACAGGCGGCGGTCGCCGCCGGGACGGCAGAGCGCGACGACGTCCAGCGCCGGCCACCGGGCCATGAGCCGCCGCAGCTCCTCCACGGCGGCGGCGCCGCACCGCTCGTAGGAGGCCAGCCGTTCCAGGTCGTCGACGACCAGCAGCAGCCGCGCCTCCAGGCACTCGCGGACGCGGGCCTGCAGCCACAGCACCGCGTCGCTGACGGTGAGCGCGGCGAACACCTGGTCGGAGATCCAGGCCGCCTCGCGGATGGCGCCGCGCTCGGCCAGGACGCTCTCCAGCAGTTCCGCGGCGGTGCCCTTGCCGGTGCCTTCGGGGCCGGCCACCAGCAGGCGGATCGGGCGCTCCCCCGCCGCCCGGGCGGCCAGGGCCTCGCGCAGCGCGCGGGTCAGCTCGGGCTGCCCGACCAGCGCCTCCTTGAGCTCGGCGACCTCGGGTTCGGCGGCGCCGGGTTCGCCAGGGGTCTGCCGTCCGGCCGCGACGGTGCCGGACGGGGCCAGGCGGCCCACCAGGTGGTTGGTGACCCGGCGGGAGGCGAACAGGCGCCGCACGTCCAGCTGGAACGCGCGCACCGGGACGCGGCAGCGCGGCATGGTGGCCGACTCGGGCAGGCCCTGCACGGCGCCGGTGAGGCGGACCGCCATGTCGAGCCAGGCGCGGCACGCGTCGGCCTCGCCCGCGACGAGCCCGCGGGCCAGCCAGGCGCGCAGGTTCAGCTGCCACGCTTCGACGTTGAAGTCGCCGCGGGAGGCGCGCAGCCGGTCCTGCAGATGCTCGTAGCGCGCCGTGCCCAGTGCCACGGCCATCTCGGCGGGCACGGCCGTCATCTCCGCCGCCAGCAGCAGCCGCGCGACGGCGACGTCGGCGGGCTCGGTGTCGCCGGTCTGGGCGGCCAGCCGGGCGTGCGCGGCGTCCAGGCCCGCGCACACCCAGCCCAGGTAGCCGACGGGCCCGGACAGTTCCGGCAGCACGGCCAGGGTGTCGTCGGGAAGGCCGTCCGCCCACGCGGCCTCCAGGCGGTCCTGGGGGACGGTCAGGTCCTGCTCGCGCAGCGCCGGGTCGGCCGCGTGCCGCTCGAACAACTCCGCCAGGGCGCGGCGGCGCGGCTCCAGGGGTTCCAGCCCGGCGAACACCTCCAGGCAGTCACGCGCCAGCTCGTACATGACAGCGCGGCGCTCGCGGTCGTCGCCCGCGGGCTCAGGCAGCCACAGGCCGGGCGGACGCCACCGGCCGCCCTGGGTGAACCACGCCAGCGGGTCGCGCACCGCGGGCTCGGGGGCGGCCAGGAAGTCCGACAGCAGCTCGTACTCCACGTCGCCGCGCGAGCCGCCCCGTACCGCCGAGGCCCCCAGCAGGAACGTCAGCAGCGACCACTGCTCGGCCCCGGCCGCCGACGTGCCCGGCCCGTAGAAGTCGCTGAGCTGCCGGGAGAGCAGCGCCGCGCGTTCGTCGGCGTTGAAGGCGACGGCGCGTTCCCGCATCTCCTCGTACAGGCCGTCCGGCACCCGCCAGGGACCGTGGGCGTACACGTCCAGGACGGGTTCGTCGGTCAGCAGCAGCTCGAGATGGTCGGGCAACCGGGGCGCGCTCACCTGGGACGCTCCTCCTTAGATCCCACCGGGGGCACGGGGGACGTCCCCCGCGAGAACACTGGTCCGTCACGTCTGGCAAGCACCCTACGCCCGAAGGAAAGGCGGCGCGGCCGCCGTTTGCGCCCTTGACAATGGCACATAGTGTGGGGATCGGCCCTCATATCCGTGGGCCTCACCGTTACGGACGGTGTCGGGGCGCCCCATGGACGCGTCGCCTTGTTGGCAGGCGCCGTGCGCTCCGGAATAGTTGACGGATGAACGAATTTCGCCGCCGGGTCCGGCGGAGGCGTGTCTACCGAAATGGGGGACCCCCGTGCAGCCACTCGAAGTGACCTCCCGTCCGCACGACGGGTTCACCGTCGTACGGCTGCGCGGTGAGCTGGACATCGCCACCGCCGAGGAGTTGCGCCTGCGGCTGCGCCTGGCGCGGCGCGAGCACGGCGACCGGGTCGTGCTGGACCTGGCCGAGCTGGAGTTCATGGACTCGCACGGCCTCTCGGTGATCATCAACTGCTACCGGTCGGTCACCGAGGCGGGGGGCAGCCTCGCGCTGGTCGCCCCCCGGCCCATCGTGTGGCGGGCCCTGGAGATCACCGGGCTGCACCAACGGCTGACCATCGTGGGCACCGTCGACGAGGCGGTCGCCACCGCGCCGGAGCCGGCCGGCGGCGCGGGCGAGGCCCCGGAGAGCGAGACCCCGGAGGGCGGCGAGGACGCCGGCCCTGCCGCCGATCAGGCCGCCGCCCCCGTCGCCGCGGCAGGCTCCACCTGACCGATCTCCACCTGACCGGTCTGCACCTGACCGGGCTCCCGCCGCACGCGGCGGGGAAGGCTCACAGCGGCAGCGGCGTGGGTCGTTTGGGCGCGCGGCCGTCGCCACTGGAACGGCCGGTCGCGCGGCGGCCGATCCACGGCAGCAGATAGGTGCGGGCCCAGCGCAGGTCCTCGCGGTACATGTCGAGGCGGCCCACGGGCGGGACGTCGGCGGGCCACGGCTCACGCCAGTCCTCGTGCACCGGAACGCCGATCACCTCGGCGACGCGCAGCGCCATGCGCCGGTGCCCCTCGGGGGACAGGTGCAGGCGGTCCTCGTACCAGGCGCGGGCGTCCCCGAAGACCGGCATGAGCGACCACAGGTCCACCACGGCGCAGCCGCGCCGGTCGGCGATGGCGCGCAGGTGCATGTTGAACGTGGCGGCCTTGCCGCGCAGCCGCCGGGAGCCGACGCGGTGGTCGCGCGGGTCGAATCCGGTGAAGACCACGACGTCGGCGCCGCAGCCGCGCAGCCGCCGCACGGCGTCGTCGAACTCCACGGCCAGCGCGTCGGGGTCGGTGCCGGGCCGGATGATGTCGTTGCCGCCCGCGCAGAACGTCACCAGGTCCGGCCGCATCGCCACGGCCGCCGGCACCTGGTCGGCGACGATCTGCCGCAGCAGCTTGCCGCGCACGGCCAGGTTGGCGTAACACAGCCCCGGGTTCTGCGCGGCCAGGTGCTCGGCGAGCCGGTCCGCCCAGCCGCGGAAGCGGTCGGGGTCGTCCGGGTACGGATCGTTCAGTCCCTCGGTGAAGCTGTCACCGACCGCGACGTACGTCGCGACACGCCGGGCGGACACCACATCCTTGGACTGATCCATAGCAACCCCCTGATACGGCGCAATCCAACCGATCACGACGACATATCATGCAGGGTGCACATATCCCTACGCGACCGTAGGGACCGGCGGGTCCGGAGCCGTCGCGTGGCGCCCGGGTCCCCGCCGGATCGACGAGGCGCCTGTCAGGTCCAGCTCGGAGAGGTGCCCACGGCGCCGCCGCCCGGCGGCACCGGCGGCGCCGACGGCGGCATCGGCCCGACCGACGTCGAGTGCACCGCCATCGCGTGCTGCACCAGCGTGATCAGCACCTGCTTGGTGGACTGCCGGCTGCGCGCGTCGCACTTGACGATCGGAACGTGCCGGCTGATCGACAGCGCCTCCCGGATGTCCTCCACCGCGTACGGGAACTCCCCGTGGAAGCCGTTGACGCCGACCACGAACGGCAGGCCCAGCTCCTCGAAGTAGTCGACCGCGGCGAAGCAGTCCTCCAGGCGGCGGGTGTCGACCAGCACCACCGCGCCGATCGCCCCCTTCACCAGGTCGTCCCACATGAACCAGAACCGGTGCTGGCCGGGCGTGCCGAACAGGTACAGGATCAGCTCGCTGTCCAGGGAGACGCGGCCGAAGTCCATGGCGACCGTGGTCGTGGTCTTGTCGGGCACCGCCGACAGGTCGTCGACCTCGGCGCTGGCGGCCGTCATCACCGCCTCGGTGGTGAGCGGCATGATCTCCGAGACGGACCCGACGAAGGTGGTCTTGCCGACGCCGAAGCCGCCACCGACGACGATCTTGACGGACGTCAGCTCGCCGTCCGCGCCGGGCGGCGCGGTTTCAGAGCTTGCGAAGGCCACTGAGCACCCTTTCGAGTAGGCGGAGGTCCGGCTGGGCGTTGGCGGGGCGCGACTGGTGCAGCCGCAGCAGTCCCTCCAGGGCCATGTCGGCGACGAGCACGCGAGCGACGCCGAGCGGGATGCGCAGCATCGCCGACACCTCGGCGACCGAGCGCGCCGACCGGCACAGATCCATGATCGCCCGGTATTCGGGCGTCAGGCTGGAGATGTCGCGGGGCGGGTAGGGGGCCGCCGTGACCAGGGCCTCGATGGCCAGGTCGTACCGCGGCTTGGTACGGCCCCCCGTCACGGCGTAGGGGCGCACCAGCGAACTGGTCTCACCCTCCGCCCGGGCCTCCGGCGCGGGGCGTCCCTGGGCCGGATCGCCCGACCACCGGGGCGGGCCTCCCGGGCCGGGCCCGTAGGGCCTGCCTCGATCCATCTCGCCGACCTCCGTCCGAGTCAGTCGCTGCCACTACGGGGGGACGCCGCCCCCGCACCCCCGGGGTCATTGCTGGTCAATAGCGGGCCGGACCCGCACCCATCTCCGACACCGACGGCCCGCCGTACGGCGGCTGCTGCCCGTCTCCCCCGGACCGCAGCGCCGGCGTCAGGACCCGGCCCACGCGTTCCACCAGCAACGTCATCTCGTACGCCACCAGGCCCAGGTCGCAGTCGGGCGCCGCCAGCACGGCGAACACCGAGCCGTTGGCGATGGACATCACGAACAGCAGCCCGCGGTCCATCTCCACGACGGTCTGGTTCACCCCGCCGGCGTCGAAGATCTTCGCCGCGCCCTGGGTGAGGCTCATCAGCCCCGACGCGATGGCCGACAGCTGGTCGGCCCGCTCCGGCGGAAACCCCGACGAGTACGCCATCGGCAGCCCGTCGGAGGAGACCACGACGGCGTGGGCGACCTTCGGGACGCGATCCGCGAAGTTCGTCACCAACCAGTTGAGATCCTGCCCGCTCACGGGGTGCCTCCTGTCTCTCCGCCATCCTGTGACGGACCCTCACCATGCGTGCCGGCGGATCCGGCCGCGCCGCGAGCCTCATCGCGTCCGCGGCGCACGCCGCGCTGCAGGCTCGCGAAACGATTCCGTACGACATCAGCGGACTGGCTCTGCGCCTGCTCGCGCCGCGCCGCGGCCTCCTGCGGCGAGACCGCGCCGGGCACCCGGTTGCGACCGGGCACCCGCTTGGGCAGCCCAGCGGACGTGCGGGAGCCCGCGACCGGCTTGCGGGTCGCCGCCTCCGCCACCCGGAAGCCCTCGTCGGCCGGGGACTCCCAGCCCTTGGCCGGGTCCCCGGACGCGCCCTCGGTCCTGCGCTGGAACCACTCCGACTGCATCGCATCGAAGATAGGGGAGCGTTCGGAGGGACGCATAGTGTCGGGTGGGGCGGATGATCCGCGTTGCGGTGGCCGGGCCGCCGGACGGGGCCTGCCCTGCCCGAACCCCTGCTCGGGAGACGGGGCGGGAGCGGCCTGCGCCGGGGGCATCTGCCCTGCCGGAGGCGTCTGCGCCGGAGGCGGGGCGCCCTGCCCGAACGGCTCCTCGGGGTAGGGGCCTTCCGCGAAGGAGGGTTCGTCCATGGCGGCCGGTTCGGGGGACGGCGCGTCCTCCCACTGACCGCCGCCGACGGGCTGTCCCTGGTCGCCCGGCTGCCGGCGGGTCGGCCTGCCGAGCCTGCCGGGCCGGACGGGCGGCATCGGGCCGGTGTCCCACGACACCTGCCGGGGCGGGCTCTGCTCGGGCATGGCCGGCTGCGCCTCCGGCACGACCGGCTCCGGGCCGTGCAGATGCGCGCCGGGCTTACGGACGGGCAGATCGCCGCCGAAGCCGGGCCGGTCGTCGCCGGCGAGGCCCGGGCGCTCCTCGGCGCCGTAGCCGGGCCGGTCCTCGGCGCCGTACGGGTCGCGGGCGTCGGCCCCGTAGGGGTCACGCGTGTCGGCGCCGTAGGGATCCCGGGCGTCGACGCCGTAGGGGTCCTTCGGTTCGTGCTCGCCGCCCATCGGCAGCGGGCCGGTGTTGCCGAACGCCGGCTGCGGCCCGGTCTGGCCGGGCAGCGGCGGCTGCGGGCCCGTGCCGCCGGCCATGGGGTGCGGTCCGGTGCCGTCGAGCGTGCCGTGCGGGCCGGTTCCGGCCACCGGCTGCGGCCCGGTCGGCGACTGCGGGCCGGGCTGCGGGCCGGTGCCGCCGACCGTCGGCAGCGGGCCCGTTCCGCGCAGCATCGGCTGCCCGCCGGTGCCGTTGTACGGGTCGTCGGCCTCGGCCCGCTGGAACATCCCGCCGGCGGAGTTGCCGCCGGGGCCGGCCAGCGCGGACTGCGCCGACACCCCGGCCAGCTGCGGCCGTCCCGCCGGTTCGGCGTCGCGGGAGCCGAAGCCGCGGGTGCCGACGCCGCCGCTCTCGCCGGCGCTGATGACCGCGTCCGGCAGCATCACGAACGCGGTGAGCCCGCCGCCCTGCGCGGCCCGCAGCTCCACCCGGATGCCGTGCCGGACCGCCAGGCGGCCGACCACGAACAGGCCCATGCGGCGGGCCGCGGAGAAGTCGATGACCGGCGGGTTGGCCAGCCGCCAGTTGGCCTGCTCCAGCTCCTCGGACGACATGCCCACGCCGTTGTCGTTGATCTGCAGCATGGCGCCGCCGCCGCTGAGCAGCTGCCCCGACACCGTCACCTTGGTGTGCTCGGCGGAGAACGTGGTGGCGTTCTCCACCAGCTCGGCCAGCAGGTGCACCAGGTCGTTGACGACCGGGCCGGCGACGGTCATGTCGCCCTGCACGCGCACCGCGACCCGCTCGTACTGCTCGACCTCCGACAGCGAGGCGCGCACCACGTCGATCAGCGGTACCGGGCGGTTCCACCGGCGCACCTGGTCCTGACCGCCGAGGACCAGCAGGTTCTCGCAGTTGCGGCGCATGCGGGTGGCCAGGTGGTCCAGGCGGAACAGGTTGGCCAGCTGCTCCTCGTCGCGCTCGCTCTGCTCCAGCTCCTCGATCAGCCGCAGCTGGCGTTCGATCAGGGTCTGGCTGCGCCGCGACAGGTTGACGAACATCGCGTTGATGTTGCCGCGCAGCACGGCCTCGTCGGCGGCCAGCCGGACCGCCTCGCGGTGGACCTCGTCGAACGCCCGCGCCACCTGGCCGATCTCGTCCCTGGACTCGACGTCGATGGGCTCGACCTCGATCCCCTCGGCGGCGGCCTGCGGGTCGCGCAGCCGGTCGACCAGGCCGGGCAGCCGGGTGCCGGCCACCTCCAGCGCGCCCTCCTGCAGGCGGCGCAGCGGCCGCACCATCGACCGGGCCACCACGACGACCACGATCAGGACGACGGCCAGCAGCAGGGCCAGCAGCACCGCGTCGCGGACGGTGGCGAACTCGGCGTCGGAGCGCAGCTCGTCGACACGGTTGCTGACGTCGGCGCGCATGCGCGTCTCCACCTGCTGCATCCGGTCGATCCGGGCGGTGGAGTCGCGCACCCAGTCCTCCGCCTGGCGGGGGCCCAGCGGCTGGATGCTCAGCGACGTGGAGCGGGCCGACAGGGTCAGCGCCTGGGCCCGGGTGAACTCCGCCCGGTCCAGCTCGGGACCGGTGACGGTGTCGTCGAACAGCCGCTGCTCGGCCAGGTTCGCCGAGGCGCGGAAGTCGGCCAGGCCGCGGGTCAGGTCCGAACGGGCGTCCTGGACGCCCTGCAGCGTGCCGGAGTCGAAGCGGCGGTCCCACAGGGCCGCGGCGATGAGGGCGCGCTCGCGGGACGCGGCGTCCTTGGCGCGCGACAGCGACACCAGCGTCAGCAGGCTGCGGGCGGTGTCGGGGTCGGACGCGTCGTAGGCGGCCACCACCAGGTGGGCCAGGATGTCGTCGTTGAACTCGCTGTACTTGTCGACGACCGGGCCGGGGGCCAGCCGTCCGGCCAGCGCCCGCAGCGCGCCCAGCGACCGCACCCGGTTGTCGATGTTGGCCAGGCCGAGGCGCAACTGCGTTCCGCTGATGTCCGCGTCGGCGACGGCCTGACGGTATTCACGCGCCGCGGCGTCCACCGCCGACTGGCGCTGCCGCAGGGTGTCGTCGTCCACGGCGCGCGCACCGCCCGCGGCGCGCTCGGCCATGGCGTCGCGCTCGTTCTCCAGCGCCTGGGACAGCACGCTCAGACGACTACCGACGGTAGCCAGATCACTGCTGCGCCGGTACTCCTCCGCGTTGTCCACGGAGGAAAGGACCCGGCCACCGGCCAGCACGGCCGCCACGACCGTCGGGATCGCGATGACGGCGATCAGACGCGTGGTCACGCGCCAGTTGCGCAGCCGCAGCCACCCGCCGGAACCCCCCTTGCGCTGGGGTTCCTTGCCGGTAGTGGGCGCTGCCCGGGGGGACTGCGGGGCGACCTCGGCCCCTTCCGCTGTGCGCACTGCCCTCCGCTACCTCTCAATGGACGACCGCTCGCGGCCCACATGCCCCGAACGCGATTCCACTATTTCGCGCCTCAAGAGCCTCTGCGGGCGAGCGCGGAACATTGCAACACAGAGCTACCATCCCAGCCAACCCGAATGATCACACAGGTCATAACTTGTGATGAATGAGCCGGGGATGTCACAGATTGTTTGCAGTTGTTCACATTTGTACGTGTAAAGCTGCATCTTACGACCATGCCGCTCGCCCGTGCGCTACGCTCCCCGACCGTTGAAAGATCACTTTCATCGACCCTCCCCCGCATCACGGAGCGTTGCCAAATGCATGCACTCCATCGCCGCACCCTGCTCGCCGGCGCCCTCGCCCTGACCCTGGCCGCCTCGGCGGCCGCCTGCGGCGGCTCCGAGGAGAAGGAGTCCGCCAACGGCCTGGAGCAGTCCGAGATCACCGTGGGCACGATGCTGATCGGTGACACCGCCCCGCTGCAGCTGGCCATCAGCCGCGGCCTGTTCAAGGCAGAGGGCCTGACCGTCAAGACACAGGTGATCAACGGTGGCGCGGAGGCCATCCCGCGACTCAAGAGCGGCCAGCTCGACATCTCCGTCGGCAACTACGTGTCGTTCTTCAACGCCACCGCCACCGGGGCGCTGAAGACGAAGATCGTGGCCGAGGCGTCGCAGGCCGCGCCGAAGACCCACACGCTGCTGGTTCCCAAGGACTCCCCGATCCGCAGCATCTCCGACCTCAAGGGCAAGAAGATCGGCGTCAACACCAAGCGGAACGTGGCGACGCTGCTGGTGCGTTCGGCCGCCAAGCCCGCGGGCGTCGAACTCGACGAGGACAAGAACTTCGTCGAGGTTCCGCCGCCCAACATGGAGGCCGCGCTGAAGTCCGGCAGCGTCGACGCCGTCCAGGCGATCGAGCCGTTCGGCACCCAGATCCAGCAGAAGCTCGGCGCCCGCCTGCTGGCCGACCTGTCCAGCGGCGCCACCGCAGACTTCCCGCTGTCGGGTTACGCCACCACCGAGGAGTTCGCCACCAAGAACCCCAAGACCGTCGCCGCCTTCCAGCGCGCCATCGTCAAGGCGCAGGGCATGGCCGCCGACCGCAAGGTGGTGCAGGACATCCTGCCCAAGTACGCGCGCGGCATCGACGCCAACGTCGCCGCCACGATGGTGTACACCGCCTACCCGACCTCGCTGAACGCGACCCGGCTGCAGCGCGTGGCCGACGTCATGCAGCAGTTCGGGATCGCCAGCCAGCGCATCGACGTCAAGTCGCTGCTGATCGCCGGGGCGACGTCCGGATGATCGCCCCCCGGCGCTTGCTCCTGGGCGCCGCCGGCGTGGTCGGGGCGATCCTCGTCGTCGAGGCGGTCAACCGGCTCGGCCTGGTCGACGAGGACGCCCTGCCCGCCGCGACGACGATCCTGTCGGAGGCGGGACGGCTGGCCGTCGACGGCGACTTCCTGGTCGACGTCGGCGACACGGTGCGCGCCTGGGTCGGCGGGCTGCTGCTGGCGGTGGCCGTCGCGGTCCCCCTCGGCGTCCTGCTCGGCTCGGTGCCGCTGCTCGGCACCGCCTCCCGCTTCCTGGTCGAACTGTGCCGCCCCATTCCCTCGGTGGCGCTGATCCCGCTGGTGCTCATCCTGTTCTCCTCGGTCACCCAGCAGAAGATGGCGCTGATCTTCTACGCCTCGCTGTGGCCGATCCTGATCAACACGCTGTACGCGCTGCGCGACGTGGACCCGGTCGCCAAGGAGAGCCTGCGCGCGTTCGGTTTCGGTGAGGGATCGGTGCTGTGGCGGGTGTCGCTGCCCAGCGCCGGCCCGTTCATCGCCACCGGCGTGCGCATCGCCGCGTCCGTCGGGCTCGTCGTCGTCATCAGCGCCGAACTGCTGGCGGGCGGCGGCGAGGGCGTCGGCAACTTCCTGATGGAGAGCCAGTCCGGCGGCGGCAACACCGAGATCATGCTCGCCGGCGCGTGCTGGGCGGGGATCCTGGGGCTGGCCGCCAACGCGGGCCTGGTCGGTCTGGAACGGCTCGCCTTCCGCTGGAACACCGCCCGCGTGGAGGGGGTCTCATGACGCGGCTGCTGCGCGGGGCCGCCGAGCGGCTGTGGCTCGTCGTGCTCGCGCTGATCGCCTGGGAGATCGGCACCCGGGCGGTGCAGGAGGAGTACTTTCCCCCGCCGTCGAAGATCGTCTCGGCGCTGCACGAGATGTGGTTCTCCGGACCGGCGTCCCGGCTGTTCCTCACCGACAAGGCGGTGGACGACTTCTCCACCAGCCTGGGCCACCTGTTCGCCGGCTGGCTGATCTCCTGCGTCGCCGGCGTCGCGCTGGGCGTGGCGATCGGCCGCTCCCGGACGCTGAACGACCTGCTGGACCCGCTGCTGCAGTTCCTGCGGGCGGTGCCGCCGCCCACGCTGCTGCCGTTCTTCATCATCGTGTTCCAGCTGGGCGCCACCATGCAGATCATCACGATCGCGTTCAGCGTGGTGTGGCCGGTGCTGCTCAACAGCGCCGACGGCGTGCGCACCGTGGACTCCCTGCAGCTGGAGACCGCGCGGGTGTTCGGCCTGTCGCGGTACCGGCGCCTGGTGACGGTGATCCTGCCGTCCGCCGCCCCGAAGATCTTCGCGGGGCTGCGGGTCAGCCTGGGCTTCGCGCTGATCCTGATGGTGCTGTCGGAGCTGGTCGGCAGCACCGCGGGCATCGGCGCCCAGCTGATCGGCGCGCAGCGCGACTTCGACCTGCCCGCCATGTGGGCGGGGATCATCATCCTCGGCGTGCTGGGCCTGCTGTTCAACGGGGCGTTCGTGCTGCTGGAACGGCGGCTGCTCGCCTGGCACAGCGGTGCCCGCAGGCTGGCCAACTGAACGACCAGGGGGGCGCGGGGGCCGCCCCCCGCGAGCACACGCCTCGCTACCACCAACAGAAGGGTTGACGTCGTGCTGGAGATAGCCGCCCTCAGCCACACCTATCCGGACGGGCACATCGCCATCCGCGGCATGGACCTCACCGTCCCCGACGGTGAGCTGGTGAGCATCGTCGGCCCGTCCGGCTGCGGCAAGTCCACGCTGCTGCGCTGCATCGCCGGGCTGATCCGCCCCACCGGCGGGAAGGTCGTCCTCAACGACGAGCAGGTCGCGGGCGTCCCCGACGGGCTGGCCGTGGTGTTCCAGGACTACAGCCGTTCGCTGTTCCCCTGGCTGACGGTGCGCGACAACGTGGCGCTGCCGCTGCGCCGCCGCGGCAAGTCCAAGACCGAGCGGCGGGACGCGGCGATGCGGGCGCTGGAGTCGGTGGGGCTCGCCGACGCCGCCCGCAAGTACCCCTGGCAGCTGTCGGGCGGCATGCAGCAGCGGGTGTCGATCGCCCGCGCGCTGGCCTACCAGCCGTCGCTGCTGCTGATGGACGAGCCGTTCGGCTCGGTCGACGCCCAGACCCGGGAGGACCTGGAGGACCTGGTCCTGCAGGTGCACCGGGCGGAGAAGATGACGATCCTGCTGGTCACCCATGACATCGACGAGAGCGTCTACGTCGGTGACCGGGTGGTCGTGCTGGGGCCGTCCCCCACCGGGGTGGTCGCCGACGTGCCGGTGCCGCTGCCGGCCGAGCGCGACCAGATCGAGACGCGGGCGATGCCGGAGTTCATCAGCACGCGGGCGAAGGTGGGCCGCCTGGTCCGCGGCGACCACGGCGCGCTCGGCGAGACCGATGTCACTGCGGCCGATTCCGCGAAGGCCGAGACGGACACCGCCGACGAGACCAGGATCGACATCAACAAGACGGACACGAAGACGGACAAGGCCGACGTCGCGGCGGCGCGCAAGGACGGCTAGGGCGGCTTGCGGGACCGGCCCGTCCGCCGGTCGAGGTCGGACATTCAGAACGCGAGGACGGAAAGGCGATCCATGGACGCACTTGTCGTCGGAGCGGGCATCGGGGGCCTCACCGTGGCGCTCAGCCTGCACGAGGCCGGCATCCGCACGCAGGTCGTCGAGGCGGCGACGCGGCTGCGCCCGGTGAGCGTCGGCATCAACCTGCTGCCGCACGCCGTGCGCGAGCTGACCGAGCTGGGGCTGGGCGAGGAGCTGGCCGCCACCGGCGTCACGCCCGCCGCGATGGCGCACTTCGACCGGCACGGCGGCCGCATCTGGGCCGAGCCGCGCGGCGTCGCGCAGGGGTACCGCTGGCCGCAGTACTCGATCCACCGCGGCGAGCTGCAGCTGATCCTGCTCGACGCCGTCCGGGCCCGGCTCGGCGCGGACGCCGTGCGCACCGGGACGGCGTTCGAGTCGTTCGAGCAGGACGACGCGGGCGTGCGGGCCCGGCTGCGCGACCGCGCCACCGGCGCGGTCGAGACCGCCCGCTGCGACGTGCTGATCGGGGCGGACGGGTTCCGCTCGACGGTGCGGGCGCAGCTGCACCCGGGCGAGTCCGGGCCGCTGTGGAACGGCGTGCGGCTGTGGCGCGGCATGACCGAGGGCGAGCCGTTCCTGGACGACCGCACCATCGCCGTGGCGGGCAGCAACACCGCCGCCAAGCTGGTGGTCTACCCGATCTCCCGGCGGGCCCAGGACGAGGGGCGGGCGCTGCTCAACTGGTCCGCCGAGGTCAAGCTCGTCGACGAGGGGATCACCGAGGCGCCCGACGTGGAGACGCGGGAGGGACGGCTGGAGGACTTCCTGCCGTACTTCGCCGACTGGCGGTTCGACTGGCTGGACGTGCCCGCGCTGCTGTCGTCGACGGAGCGGATCCTGGAGCACACGATGATCGACCGGGATCCGCTGCCGTTCTGGAGCCAGGGCCGGGTCACCCTGCTCGGCGACGCCGCCCACCCGATGTACCCGATCGGGTCCAACGGCGGCTCGCAGGCGATCCTGGACGCCCGGGTGCTGGCCCACGAGCTGGCGCAGCGTCCCGGCGACCCCGCCGGCGGGCTGGCCGCCTACGACAAGGCGCGCCGCGAGCCGGTGAACGCGATCGTGCTGGCGTGCCGCGACATGCCCGCCGACCGCGTGCTGCACACGGTGAGCGAACGCGCCCCTGACGGCTTCGAGCGCATCGAGGACGTGCTCAGCGCCGAGGAGCTCGCCACCATCAGCAACGCCTACCGGCAGACGTCGTTCTCCGACGTGGATGCGCTGAACAACCGCCCGTCCCTGAGCGTGCGCCGCTGACGTCCTCATTTGGCGTCGGCGTAGCAGTCGACGACGGCGGTCTCCATCGGGAACACGACGGGGGTGCGGCCGAACAGCAGGCGCCCGGCCTCCTCGGCGGACGCCCGCACGGCCGCCCCCACCTCCTCGGCCAGCTCCGCGGGTGAGTGGACGATCACCTCGTCGTGCTGGAAGAACACCAGGCGGGGCGGGCCCAGGGCGGCCAGGCGGCGCCGCAGCGTGGCCAGCAGCACCAGCGCCCAGTCGGCGGCGGTGGCCTGGACGACGAAGTTGCGGGTGAAGCGGCCCCGGCTGCGCACCGCCGCGGCCGCGCGCTCGGTGCCCTCGGCGGTCAGGGCGCGCCACTCGGCCGACGGCGGCGGGCAGGTGCGGCCCAGCAGCGACCGGACGAGGTGACCGCGCTCGCCCGCGCGGGCGGCCGATTCCACGAACCCGAACGCCTCGGGGAACCGGCTCTTCAGCACGGCCAGCAGTTGCACGGCCTCGCCGGTGCCGCCCCCGTACATCGCCGACAGCAGGGCGATCTTGGCCTTGTCGCGGGCGCCGCCGAAGGCGTCGGCGAGGGCGCTGTAGAGGTCGCCCTCGGCGGCGGCGCGGGCGAACGCGCGGTCGCCCGCCAGCGCCGCCAGCACCCGCGGCTCCAGCTGGGCGGCGTCGGCGACCACCAGCGCCCAGCCGGGGTCGGCGACGACCGCGCGGCGCAGCACCCGCGGGATCTGCAGGGCGCCGCCGCCGTTGGTGGCCCAGCGGCCCGACACCACGCCGCCGACCACGTACTCGGGCCGGAACCGCCCGCCCGACACCCAGGTGTCCAGCCACGTCCAGCCGTGCGCGGTGTGCAGCCGGGCCAGCTCCTTGTACTCCAGCAGCAGCGGCACCGCCGGATGGTCGACGCGTTTGAGCACGTGCGCGCGGGTGGAGGGGACGGGCAGCCCGGCCGCGGCGAACGCCTTGACCACCTGCGCCGGGGAGTCGGGGTTGACGTGCCGTCCGAACGCCTCGCCGATGCGGTCGGCCAGCTCCTGCAGGCGGCGGGGGCGCAGCCCGCCGGACGGGCGGGGCCCGAGCAGCTCGGTGAGCAGGGCGTCGTGCCGCTCGGCCGACCAGGGCAGCCCGTCGTGGCCCATCTCGGCGGCGACCAGCGCGCCGGCCGACTCGGCCGCCGCCAGCAGCGCGAACCCCTCCAGCCCGGCGACGCGGCGGCGCTGCGCGGCGTGCACCGCCACGACCTGGTCGATGTCGTCGTGCCGGGCGCCCGCGTCGGGGGCGCCGCCGGTCTCGTCGTCGAACAGCGACGGCTGGGGGCGGACGTCGGGCGGCGCGGGGTCATCGGGGACGGGCGCGCCGTTCAGCCTGGCCCAGGCCGCCCGCACCGAACGCGGCTCGCCGTAGCGGCCGTCGTGGCCGAGCAGCAGCGTCTCGACCAGTTCGAGGTCGTGGCAGCGCGCCACCCGCACGCCCGCGCGCAGCAGCCGCGGATACACCCGGGCGGTGGACGGCCACACCCACCGGGGGGCGGCCGCGCGCTCGCGGTCGGCGATCGCGGCGGCGAGGTCGGCGACACGCTCGGCCGGCCCCGCGGGCGCGCCGTCGTCGCCCACCGGACGCAGCGTGCCCCCGCCGTCCTCTCCGCAGGCCACCGCGATCCTCACCGCTCCAGTGTCGCGGACGGCACCGACAGAACCGGCGCGTGCGACCAGCGCGGCCGTCAGGCCGGCGAGGAGGGGGAGGCGGCCGTGGCGGCGGGCCGCAGGGGGATCGTCACCTCGTCCTCCACGGGCGGTCGGTCCTCCTGGTCGCCGCAGCCCGTCGCCGCGAAGCAGCGGATCCGCAGCCGCTCCTCGGTGACGTCGATGCGCAGGAAGCTCTTGAAGAAGGGCGGGCGGTCCCAGTCGACCATCTCCGAACGGAAACGCTGCGGCACCTTGCGCACCGGGAGCCGCGCGTAACGCAGCCTTCGCCGCTGCCCCTTCGGCACGCCCAGCAGCGCGGCGACGAAGCGGGCGCGCCGCGACGGGGAGGCTCCCGAGGCCTCCCCCACGCTGTTGTACGCGCGGGCCGGTTCGATGCCCAGGCGGTGGCGGATGGCCTCGGTGGCCTCCTGCGGGGTGAGCTCGAACAGCTTCGGCAGCCGCAGCCACCTGCCGTACAGCTTGCTGTAGCGCGACAGCGAGTCGCCCCGCAGCGGGTAGCAGCGGAAGTCGTTCTCGTCCACCAGGCGGGTGCGGGGGATGATGTGGGTGGCGTGCATGAACGCGCCGCTGCCGCCCGCCACCACGTACTGGATCGTGCGGTCGCCCACGCGCACCGGGTAGCGCTGGTAGTTGTGGATGTCGCCGCCGATCGCGGCGACGTAGTTGTTGGCCGGGTCGCGGACGACGTCGTCGACCGTCCCGCCGCCTTCGATCCGGCCGGGGGCGCGGCGGTCGTCCACGCACAGGGGCTTGCCGGTGATGAGCAGCTTGGGCTTGGGGCCCGCGGAGACCTCCCGTAGCCACGCCCCCTGGTCGCGGTCGAGGCCGCCGGTGATGCCGGTGTCGATGGCCACGATCCTCAGCGCGGGCGTGTCGATGGCCCAGTACGGCCCGGGTTGCCGCGCGCGTTGCCTGGGGGCGCCCCGGTAGCGGTCTCTGGCCTGGGCCAGCGCCTTGTCGTCCACTTCGCCCGGCCGGCGCCACAGCAGGCGCGGCACCAGCGCCAGGGGGCCGCGCCAGGGTTCGGGTGTGCAGTCGATCGTCAGGTCGCAGAACACCCGGAGGAACCCCTGCAGGCCGTCGTACCAGTCGTGGTTGCCGGGGATGGCGTAGATGGGCCCCGGGTAGCCCTGGTACGGCCGGAAGAACTTGTCGGGGTAGTCGGCGGCGTCCCCCGCCGGATAGATGACGTCGCTGGCGATGACCATGAAGTCGGTGTCCTCCCCCACGCGCAGCGCGGGCGGCACCACGGCGTACTGGGAGCGGTCGCCCTCACCGGTGTCTCCCAGGAGCAGGAAGGAGAACTCCGTGGCCGAGCGGTGCATGGTGAACGCCGCCCTCGTGCCGCGCGCGGTCAGCGCGGCGACGCAGCGCCGCCGGATGCCGTTGGACGGGTCGCCGAAGAGCTTGGCGATGACGTCGTTGCGCGAGCGCCACAGCACCGTGGGGCGGCGCCAGGAGAACGGCTTGACCCGCTCGGGCAGCAGTTCGCCGAAGCTGCCCGGCTTCCCGCACACCCATCCCGCGCCCGCCTCGGACGTGCGGGAGTTCTCTGGGGTTCGCTCCGCGGCCGCGTCCTCGGCGCGCACACTTCACCTCCGGCAGGATGAGGGGACAGCGCCACCCTTTCCGGAGATGATCTGCCCCGTCAAGCGATTCGGCGGGGCTCACCCGGCGGTTCGCGCGGCCTGCCCGGCCCGCGGCCGCCTCACTGGACGGTGAAGGTGCGCGGGTCGCCGGTGGGGACGATCTCGCGGCCCAGCGGCAACAGCGACACGGGGATCAGCTTGAAGTTGGCGATGCCGAACGGGATGCCGATGATCGTCACGCACAGGGCGATGCCGGTGACCAGGTGGCCGAGGGCCAGCCACCATCCGGCGACCACCAGCCAGATGACGTTGCCCAGGCAGGAGGCGGCGCCCGCGTCGCGGCGGCGCACCACGGTGTTGCCGAACGGCCACAGCGCGAACAGCGCGATGCGGAACGAGGCGATGCCGAACGGGATGGTGATGATCAGGATGAAGCAGATGATCCCGGCGATGGCGTAGCCGACGGCAAGCCAGAATCCCGACAGCACGAGCCAGATGATGTTCAGCAGAGTGCGCACGAGCCCCACCCTAGGCATCCCGCGGCGCGGTGGGGGGCGCGAACGACGCGGTCGGCGCCGACGCCACCCCCGTGGACGTCGGCGCCACCACGCCCAGGACGACCGCGGTCATCATGAGTCCCCCCAGAACGGCGAGCTGTCGCCATCTCATGACCGGTCCCGCAGTCGCCCTTAGGTCCCTTATCGGGACGTTCTGAACGCTATACGGGCGTCCGTAATGCAGGCGTAAACCGACCAGAACTTGCCGTCCAAATCTGGTGCACGGCGCCGGCGTGCCGTCTCGCGGGCTCGGGGGCTGGATCAGGGGGCGGGATCAGGGGCCAGGACGCGCAGCGCCTCGGGCAGGACGGTGGCGGTCACCGGGAGCACCCCGGGCAGCTCGCCGTCCGCCCCGTACGGGAGCGTCCGGCCCGGCGTGGCCAGCTCGATCCGGACCTGGCGGCCGCGCAGGACCTCCACCTGGGGGCGGCGCACGTGAAGGCCGTTCTCCAGCTCCCGCATCACGGCGAAGAACAGGGGTTTCGGCGCGCGGTTGATGACGACCACGTCGAGCAGGCCGTCGTCCACGCGGGCGTCGGGGGCGATGTGGCGGCCGAAGCCGTACCAGCCGGAGTTGGCGGCGACCACGGTGTAGCCGGTGCGCCGGTGTTCCTGGCCGTCCACGGTGATCCGGTAGTCGGCCGGTCGCCAGGTGAGGACGGCCCGCAACGCGCCGACGTAGTACGCGGCCGAGCCGCGCAGCACCCGGGTCCTGTTGGCGTTGGCGTTGGCGACGGCGTCCACCCCCGCGTAGACGCTGCCCAGGACGGGGGTGCCGTTGGCGTCGATGGCGTCCACGGCGCGCGGCTCCCCCTCCAGCAGCAGGCGGGCCAGGGCGTCGGGCCGGGAGGGGATGCCGAGCTGACGGGCGAAGTCGTTGCCGCGTCCGGCGGGGACGATTCCCAGCACCGCCCCTGTCGTGGCCAGGGCGCCGCCCACGCAGCCGACCATGCCGTCTCCGCCCACGCCCAGCACGACGCGGCCGGCGTCGGCGGCGGTGCGGGCGAGCGCGGCCGCGTGCCGCAGTCCGCGGCTGTACTCGACGACGACCTCGGCCCCCGCCTCGCGCAGCAGCCGCGCCAAGGGGACGAGCGTGGCCGCGGAGGCGGAGGCGCCCGCGGCGGGGTTGACGATCGCGGTGAACGCGCGGCGGCCTTCTGGCGACGGCATCGCGGCTACTCCTGGGCTGCGGGCGGGAGGAGGACGCCGGGGTTGAGGATCCCCGCCGGGTCGAGCCTGCGTTTGACGGCGCGCAGCACGTCGACGCCGAGGGGCCCGATCTCGCGCTCGTACCAGGCGCGGTGGTCGGTGCCGACCCCGTGGTGGTGGGTGATCGTGCCGCCGGCGGCCAGGATGGCGTCGCCGGCGGCGTGCTTGGCCTTCTCCCAGTGCGTCACGGCGTCGGCGCCCTGGGCGGACACGACCGTGAAGTACAGCGACGCCCCGGCCGGGTACACGTGCGAGATGTGGCACATGACCAGGGGCGGCGTGCCCTGGGCGGTCAGGGTGGTGGTGAGCGCGTCCCTGACGGCCGTGTACAGCTCCGGCAGGCCGGACCAGAACGCGGCCGTCTCCAGGGTCTCGGCGAAGGCGCCCACGTCCAGCAGCGCGTCGCGCAGGTAGGGGGCGTTGTAACGGCCGTGTTCCCATGACCGGCCCGGCCCGGGGCCCAGGGGTTCGCCGCCCTCGTCCTCCAGTACGGCGCGCACCCGGGCGCGGCGGTCGGCGATCTCCTGGGGCGAGCCCTCGAAGCCGACCACGGCCAGGCATCCGGACGTCTCCCCCAGGCCCTCCCCGATGGCGTCCGGGTCGGCCAGGCCCACCATGGTCTCGGCCTCGTCGGACAGCCGCAGGACGGTCGGCTGCGGGCCGTCCTGGGCGATCCGCCGCAGCGCCGCGCCGCCCTGGGCGAAGGAGGCGAACCGCCAGCCCTCATAGGCGTGCGCCTCGGGGGCGGGCCGGATCCGCACCGTCACCGACGTGATCACACCGAACGCGCCCTCGGAGCCGAGGACGAGCTGACGCAGGTCCGGCCCGGCCGCCGACCGGGGCGCCCGCCCCAGGCGCAACGTGCCCTCGGGCGTGGCCACCGTCAGCGCGAGCACCATGTCGTCGAACCGCCCGTACCCGGCCGACGCCTGCCCGCTGGAGCGCGCGGCCGCGAAGCCTCCGATCGACGCCCATTCATAGGACTGCGGGAAATGGCCGAGGGTGAAGCCGTGTTCGCGCAGCAGCGCCTCGGCCTGGGGCGCGCGCAGCCCCGGTTGCAGCACGGCGGTGCGCGACACCGGGTCGAGGTCGACGAGCGCGTTCATGCGGCGCAGGTCCAGGGCGACGAAGGCGTCGAAGGGGCCGTGCGGGGTGAGGCCGCCCACGACCGAGGTGCCCCCGCCGAACGGCACCACCGCCGTGCGCCGCCGCGCGCACACCCGCAGCACGGCCAGGACGTCCTCGTGCGAGCCCGGGAGCACGACCGCGTCCGGCGCGTCAGAGGTCTCCCCGGCCCGCATGCGCAGCAGGTCGGGGGTGGACTTGCCGCGGGTGTGCCTGATGCGCGTCTCCGCGTCGGCACGGACGTGCTCGGCGCCCCCGACCGCTTCGGCCAGGGCGGCGAGAGTCTCCTCGCCGAGGCGCGAGGCGGGGACCGTGACGTCCTCCAGGCGTGGCGGCGCGGCCTCGGCGGGACGCACGCCGAGCAGGTCGCGCAGCAGGCGCACGGCGCCGTCCGGCAGGCGCGTCGCCCTGGCCGGGTCTCCCCACCCGCTCCACCGCATGTCCGGGGTGTCCACCGCGCCTCCCTGCGCCCTCGACATGCTTACACTGTGACATATGGCGTCTAATCGTAACAAGCCAACCGATGACGCGGTGCTGGACGCGGCCCGCGACTGCGTGCTGGCGGTCGGGGTGCGCCGCACCACGCTGACCGACATCGCGCGCCGCGCCGGGGTGTCGCGCATGACGCTCTACCGGCGCTGGCCGGACGTGCGCACGATCGTCGGCGACCTCATGACCCGGGAGTGGATCGGCGTGGCGGCGGCCGCGCAGCCGCCCGAGGACGGCCGCCCGGTCCGCGAACGGCTCGTCGACGCCCTGGTGGAGGGGGTGCGCGCGTTCCGGGCCCATCCCCTGCTGCGCAAGATCGTGGACGTCGATCCCGAGCTGCTGCTGCCGTACGTGCTCGACCGGCGCGGCGCCAGCCAGGAGGCCTTCCTGGAGTTCTTCGAGACGGCCCTGCGCGCCGGGCACGCCGACGGCACCATCCGGCGCGGCCATCCGGCCCGGCAGGCGCGCGCGCTGCTGCTGATCGTCCAGTCGTTCGCGCTGTCGGCGCCGACCATGACCGACGACACCGACCCCGGCCTGTCCATGGACGCCCTGGACGCCGAACTGCGCGACATCCTGGAAAGGACCCTGGCGCCATGAGCACGTCCCTGTCCGCCGCGCGCAGGGCCCGGGAACTGGACGACCTCCCCGGCAAGGTCGTGGACGTCCTGGTGGTGGGGCTGGGCGTCACCGGTGCGGGCGTGGCCCTCGACGCGGCCTCACGCGGCCTGTCCGTGGCGGCGATCGACGCACACGACCTGGCGTTCGGCACGTCCCGGTGGAGTTCCAAGCTCGTGCACGGGGGGCTGCGCTACCTGGCCTCCGGGCACGTGGACGTCGCCTACGAAAGCGCCGTCGAACGCGGCATTCTCATGGAGCGCACCGCCCCGCACCTGGTGCGCGCCCTGCCGTTCGTGCTGCCGCTCACGCCGATGGTGGGGCGTGCCCAGACCACCGTGACCCGCGCCGGGATGCACGCGGGGGACGCCCTGCGCCTGGCCGCCGGCACCCCACGCGCCGTCCTGCCCCGCCCCCGCCGCCTGTCGGCCATCGAGACGTTGCGCCTGGCCCCTCCCCTGCGTCCGTATGGGCTGCGCGGAGGACTGCTGTCGTGGGACGGGCGCCTCGCCGACGACGCACGTTTGGTGACCGCCATCGCCCGCACGGCGGCCGGGCTGGGCGCGTCCATCCTCACTCGCTGCCGCGCTCTGGCCCTGGGCGGAGACGGGGCGCACGTACGCGACGAGCTGTCGGGCCGCGAGTTCACCGTGCGCGCGCGGGCCGTGGTCAACGCCACCGGCGTCTGGGCGGGCGAACTGGTCGGCGGGGTGCGGTTGCGCCCGTCCCGGGGCACGCACCTGGTGCTGCGGTCGACGGCGTTGCCCGGGCTGTCGGCGGGGCTGCACCTGCCCGTGCCCGGGGAGCGCAACCGGTTCGTCCTGGTCATCCCCCAGGAGGACGGACGCGTCTACGTCGGCCTGACCGACGAGCCCGTCGACGGCCCCGTCCCGGACGTGCCCGAGCCGACCGAGGCCGACATCGGGTTCCTGCTCGACATCCTGGACTCGGCCCTCGACGTCCCTGTGACCCGTGATCAGGTGGCGGGGGCGTTCGCCGGGCTGCGCCCGCTGCTGGACGACGGTCAGGGGAGCACCGCCGACATCTCCCGGCGGCACACCGTGCTGACCTCACGCGACGGCGTGGTCACCGTCGTCGGCGGCAAGCTGACCACCTACCGGCGGATGGCCGAGGACGCCGTGGACGCGGCCGTCGCGTCCGCTCCCCGTCTGCACGCCGGACCGAGCCGCACCGCGCGCCTGCCGCTCGTCGGCGCCGCCCCGCCCGCCCGGCTGGCGGCCCTGGACGCGCCGCGCCGCCTCGTGCGGCGGTACGGCACGGAGGCGCCGCTCGTCGCGGCGCTGGCGCGCGAGGACGCCTCGCTGCTGGACCCGGTGCTGCCCGGCCTGCCCGTGCTGCGCGCCGAACTGGCCTGGGCGGTGCGGCACGAGGGCGCGCTGGACGCCGGCGACCTGCTCGACCGCCGCACCCGCATCGGCCTGGTGCCGGCCGACCGCGCCGCCGCACTGCCCGCCGCGGAGGCCCTCCTCTCGGTGGTGTGACGAAGCTCGGCGTGACAAAGCTCGGCCTGACAAAGTTGGGCATGCGAAGCACGTGTGACGAGTGCGCGTGCATGGGCAAGCGTGACGTCACCGTACGGGCAGCACGGCCAAGCGCGCAGGTAAGACGCCGAATCCGTGGCCGAGAGGCGACGGCGGCGCCGGAAACGGCGCACCACCGGGTCATCAAAGATCAAATCCAGGGTATGAGGTGATTCATGTCTCCTGGTGACCCGGGGGTTGATTAGGTTAACCTAACCTAATCGCGTTATCGATCAACGGGGGTCCCACGTGACGCGCCGGAACAGTTGCGCCCACTGCCCGGGCAGCCACTCGGGCGAGCGGTCGTGCCTGGCGAGCGCGACCACCAAGGCGCGCGGCTGGCTGCTCGTCGAGCACCCGGGCCCGTGGCCCGAGCGCGTCGAGCAGGGACTGCCCGGCCACCCCGCGATCTCCGAGGCCGTGCGCGCCGCCCAGGCCGCGGGCGTCCGGCCGCAGCTCATCCGCAGGTCCGGACGGCGCCGCCGCATCCCGCCCGTGCAGGTGTACGTGGGCTACTCCCACGGCGAGCGGGTCTGGCTGGAGGGACGCGAGCTCGCCGACCCCGCCGAACTGGCCGACCTGGACCTGGCGGCGGTCGCCGCCGGGACGCCCCCCGGGTTCGGCGAGCCGGTCACCGACCCGTTGCTGCTGGTGTGCGCGCACGGCCGGCGCAACGCCTGCTGCGCCCGCTACGGTGCTCCGCTCGCACGGAAACTGACGGCACGTTTCGACCCTTTTGTATGGGAAACGACCCACGTCGGCGGTGACCGTTACGCAGCGAACCTGGTATGTCTCCCACACGGCGTGTACTACGGCGATCTCGGCCCCGACGAGGCCGTGCGGGCCGTGGACGCCTACCTGCGGGGCGAGGTCCTGCTGGACCGGCTGCGCGGCCGTGCCGGGCTCCCCGAACCGGCGCAGGCCGCCGAGCACTTCGTGCGAGCGCACACCGGGATCCGCGGCGTGACGGCGGTCACCGTGGAATCGGTGTCGGGAACATCTCCGTACGAGGCGGTGGTTGTTGTAGGCGAGAGGCGTTACCGGATCGTCGTGGAGCGCGTCGAGCAGACCGGTCCATGCGGTGCGGAGTGTCAAGAGAACCTCGGAACCTACGTTGTTAGGGAACTCACCCTTCTCAACGAGGCGGCCCTCGTGTAATCTCTCGGAGGCCCCATTCGAGGGTCTCCCTTGCCGCACGCGGCCCTCTGTCCCGGAACACAACCGGGCGGGGAACAGAGCGGCAACTCCAGACGTTGGACCTCTCGGCGCTGCTGACGCACGTCTTGTAGCACGTCGAGCGTCCATGTCCCGAAATTGCTCAGCAAAACCAACCAAGGTGGGTGTTCCATGGCTCAGGTACGTCGTCAGGCAAACCTCCCTCGTCCCAGCTGGGGCTGGCAGGACGCCGCGGCGTGCCGGGGGGAAGACCTGGTGCTCTTCTTCGGACCCGACGGCGAGCGTCAGCCCGAGCGTGAGATCCGTGAGCGCAAGGCCAAGCAGATCTGCATGGGCTGCCCCGTGCGCACCGAGTGCCTGGACTACGCGGTGTCCCGGCCCGAGAAGTACGGCACGTGGGGCGGCCTGAACGAAGACGAGCGCGCCTCGGAGCGCCGTCGCCGGATGCGTCGCGCGAACGCCGCCTGAGGCGATCTCCGCCGGACGCCAGATCGCTGCGTCGCGCACCCCGGCACGCCACCGGAAAACGTACGGCCCCGCACTGCGGGGCCGTTTGCGTTGCCCGCCCCTGAAAACACCCGACGTCTTTCATCACATGTCCGTCACATGTACGTCACGGTGCCGCCGAAAACACCACGCGAGACGCGAATGCGGAGTATGGCGTGAACGCAATACACGATGCCGCCCCGGCGTGTGATCAATTTACGCGAATTCGCGCCTCCCGCCATTCCCCGGCCGGCTTCCCAGGCCCGTCCGTCCGGCTTCCCACGCGCGTCCGGCCGGTTCACTCGGCGAGGCGGGCGCGGTCCAGCCAGGAGATGACGTCGGCGTCGGTCAGCTGCTCGAAGTCCCGGTACCACTGGCCCACCGCGCGGAACGACCACGGCGCCGCCAGCACCGCGACGTCGTCCGCCTCGGCGTCCATCGCCCGGACGGTCTCGGCGGCGCCCACCGGCACCGCCAGCACCAGCCGCGCCGGGCGCCGCGCCCGCACGGCACGCAGCGCCGCGCGGGCCGTGCCGCCGGTCGCCAGCCCGTCGTCCACCACGATGACGGCCCGTCCCGCCAGGTCGGGCAGGGGCCGCTCGCCCCGGTAGGCGCGCACCCGGCGGTCCAGCTCGGCGCGTTCGGCCTCGACCGTGGCGGCGAGGTCCTCCTCGTCCAGCGACAGGCGGTCCAGCAGGTTCCGGTCGAACACCGGCTCGCCACCCTCGGCGATGGCGCCCACGCCCAGTTCGGGCTGGAACGGATAGCCGATCTTGCGGGTGACCAGGACGTCCAGCCGGGCGGGCCGGTCCGGGAGCGACAGCCGCCGGGCGATCTCGTAGCCGACCGGCACGCCGCCGCGGGGCAGCGCCAGCACCACGGCCCCTTCCAGCCCCATCGGGACCAGCCGCTCGGCCAGGAGACGGCCCGCCTCGGCGCGGTCGGTGAACGGCAGCCGGACGCTCTGGGTTCCGGAACCCGCGCCACGCGCGGCGCCCCCGCCGGTCCTGTTCCAGGGCATCGGCGCCCCCCTCCCGGGGTCGCGGACTTCGCCTGTCCCTTGACCTGTGCCCTACCCAGCCTCGCCGGGTTATCGAGCCGCCCGGCCTCGTATCGGACCGTCAGGCGGCGTAGCGGACCGTCAGGCGGCGTATCAGACCGTCAGGCGGCGTAGCGGACGCTCAGGCGGCGTCGGCGCAGGCGAGCCAGCGCAGGGGGTTGTCGTGGACGAGCCGCGTCAGCGTGTCCTCGTCGGCCCCAGCGGCGCGCAGCGCGGGCAGGAACACCTCGAACAGGTAGCCGTAGCCCGCGCCGCCGTAGCGGCGCACGTGCGTCATCCGGGACACGCCCGTGCTCAGCAGGACCCGGTCGCCCAGCCCGGCCTCCAGCAGCTCCATGACGGCGCGCACGCGGGCGCCCAGGGCCACCGGGTCCTCCCCCGCCAGGCCGAGCGAGCCGAACGACACGTACGCGCCCGCCTCGGCGATCTTGCGGGGCATGGCGGGGTCGTCGGCGAGGTCCTGGCGTCCGACGGCGACGCGGTGCGGCTCCAGGCCCGCGCCGGTGAGGATGTCCAGCTGGGCCGCCCCGGCGCGTCCGCAGGTCGCCACCGGCAGCCCGGAGTAGCGGGCGGCGCGGGCGGCGGCGCGCAGGCACCGCTCCTCGCGCTCGGTGGGCGCCTCGCCCCAGGTGCCGATCTCGCCGATGACGCCGGGCAGCGCGTTGGTGCCGTCGATGCCGAAGCCGATCTCGGCGAGGAAGTGCTCGGCCAGCCGCTCGACGTCGGCGTCGCCGACGAAGGCGGGGTGGAACGGCTCGGTGAACACGCCGGTGCCCGCCACCACCGCGACCCGCGACCCGGCGCTGACGCGGGCCAGGGACGGGGCGCTGCGCCCCATTCCGGCGCAGGTCAGGTCCACGACCAGGGCCAGCTCGCGGTCGGCGCGCAGCTCCGACAGCTCGATCATGACCGCCTTCTCCTCGTCCAGCCACCGCCGCGGGTCGGAGGCCAGCAGCGCGGGACGGGCCGGCCAGCGCAGGTCCAGCCGCAGGTGCTCGTGCGGCAGGACCGGCCCGGTGACGGCGGAGACGGGGACGGCGCCGGTCACCGTGCGGATCCGGCCGCCGTTCTCCTCATGGAGGGTCATGTCACGCGAGGTTACGACATGTTTGGCCAATTCCGACTATTAGCCAGCACAGTTTTTACCCGACGAGGTGTTTAGCGGCTCGCCGGCCGCGGTGGCGGCACGGGCCCGGGCGGTGTCGCCGCTCGGCCAGCGCCGGTCGATCTCGGCGTTGAGCGCCGCGCCCACCAGCACCGCCAGCGCCGCCACGTACAGCCAGGCGAGCACGGCGATCGACGCCGACAGCGGCCCGTACACCGACACCCCGCCGCTCAGCGACCCGCTCAGGTACAGCCGCAGCAGGAACCCGCCGAGGATCCACACCACCAGCGCCATCACCGCGCCCGGCACCTGCCGCCACCAGGACGTCCGCACCGGGACGCTCATGTGGTACAGCAGCGCCAGGAACAGGATCGACAGCGTCACCACCACCGGCCAGTACGCCAGCAGGACGTACCCGGCGCCCTCCGGCAGCGCCCGCCGCAGCAGCGCGGGCCCGGCCACCAGCAGCGGGAGGACGATCAGCATGACCACCAGGCCGACCAGGTAGAGGAAGAACGCGCGCAGCCGGGTGCGCACCACCCCGCGCACGCCCGACAGGCCGTAGGCGATCGTGATGGTGTCGACGTAGACGTTGGTGGCGCGCGAGCCCGCCCACAGCGTGAACAGGAAGCTCAGCGACACGATGTTGGGGCTGCCGCCGCGGATCACCTCGTCGATCAGCGGGACCACCACGGAGTGGACCGCGGGCCCGGTCAGCACGGTCTCGGCCCGCGCGATCACCCAGGTGCGGACCTCCTCGACGGTGCCGGGCCCGAGCAGGCCGCGCAGGTGGCCCATCAGCCCGACCAGCCCGATGACCAGGGGCGGCAGCGACAGCAGCGCGAAGAACGCGGCCTCGGCGGCCAGGCCCGTCACCCGGTAGCGGAAGGCCGCGACGGCGGTGTCCCGCACCAGCCCCCAGGCGACCGCGCGGACGGCCGGACGCTCCCCGGCCGGGCTCGCCGTCGCATCGCCGGCGGGCTCGCCTGCCGGGTTCGCCGACGCATCGCCGGCCGGCTCGCCGGCGGGTCCGCCGGCCACGGGGGCGGACGTCTCCGGACGTCGTCTCAGCCGCATGGCGCGTGCCCAGGCCCGGGGACGCAGGTTGCCCAGCCTGAACACGCTGGTCATGCCCACCCACCGTAGGGTGTATTCCGTCCAGGCCATGGCACACCGCCCAAATTCGCACTCCGCGTCGCACGTTCCGTGATCGGACCGTTACGTGCAGGGCGGGCGGCCCTCCCCCACCGTCGCGGGCGCCGCCGCCGTCCGTCGTGTCCGTTCCGCTTGGTCCGCGTGGTTCACACCGTTCGACGCGCGCCGCGCCCGGCCCGCCCAAGATCATTTCGAGGGTGGGTCTCGGCGCCCGCGGCGGCTCCGGGTGCCCCCGCGCATGCATCGCGGCCCATCGGTGACAATGGAGGGGTGATCTGTGCGGCGTGCCGGGAGCACCGCCACGGCGAGTGCCGTGGCGGCTCGTGGTGCGACTGCCAGCACCTGGCCGCCCCCGCGACGCCGGAACGGCGGAGCCGCCGCGACGACGCGGCGGCCCCCGACGACGCGGCGGGCGCCGACCGCGCGGACGCGTCGCCGGCCGCCGAACCGCAGGTGAACTGGAGGCGGCAGGGGTGACCGGTCCGGCCGTGATGATCGTCCGCCGCCCGCGTCCGCATGCCGGACGCAACTGGACATGCCGCGAGAGGGCGTGTCAAAGTGCTGATATGACTGCTGCGGACCCGTTGCTGGTGATGCGCCGGCACGTCGACTTCCTCCGCGTCCGCAGCGCGATCTGTCGGTGACGCCCCGACCACGCCCCCCTTTTTCTCCCGCGGGTGCGTGGTGCCCCGGCGTCACGTGTCACCGCCTTACGCTCAGCGTCGAGCCCGGCCTTCGCGACCGCCGGTGCGCCATGCGTCCGCCCCACGCCACCGAACGCCCTGACCGACAAGGACGCGCGCCGTGCCACCAGCGACCAGACGCAAGCGAGGCGAGGGCCAGTGGGCCCTCGGCTACCGCGAGCCGCTGAACAAGAACGAAGAGAACAAGAAGAACGACGACGGGCTGAACGTCCGCCGCCGGATCCTCGACATCTACTCCAAGCAGGGCTTCGACTCCATCGACCCGGCCGACCTGCGCGGCCGGTTCCGCTGGTACGGGCTCTACACCCAGCGCCGTCCCGGCATCGACGGCGGCAAGACCGCCGTGCTGTCGGACGAGGAGCTCGACGACCGCTACTTCATGCTGCGGGTGCGCATCGACGGCGGCCAGCTCGACGCCGCGCAGCTGCGCACCATCGCCGACATCTCGGTGAAGTACGCCCGCGGCACCGCCGACATCACCGACCGGCAGAACATCCAGCTGCACTGGATCGAGATCGAGAACGTCCCGGCGATCTGGGAGGCGCTGGAGGCGGTCGGGCTGTCGACCACCGAGGCCTGCGGCGACACCCCGCGAGTGATCATCGGCTGTCCGCTGGCCGGGATCGCGGCCGACGAGGTGATCGACGGGACCCCGCAGATCCGCGAGGTCGCCGAGCGCTACATCGGCTCGCCGGAGTTCTCCAACCTGCCGCGCAAGTTCAAGACGGCGATCTCCGGGTGCGGCGCGCACTGCACCGTGCACGAGATCAACGACGTCGCGTTCGTCGGCGTGGTCAACGACGAGGGCGAGGTCGGCTACGACCTGTTCGTCGGCGGCGGGCTGTCCACCAACCCGATGTTCGCCCGGCGGCTGGGCGCGTTCGTGGCGCCCGAGCGGCTGCCCGAGGTCTGGGCGGGCGTCACCTCGATCTTCCGCGACTACGGCTACCGGCGGATGCGGCACCGCGCCCGGATCAAGTTCCTGATGGCCGACTGGGGCCCGGAGAAGTTCCGCGAGGTGCTGGAGAAGGAGTACCTGGGGTACGCGCTGCCCGACGGGCCGCCGCCCGCCCCGCCGCTGCCGCACCGCGACCACGTGGGCGTCCACCCGCAGCGGGACGGCCTCTTCTACGTCGGGTTCGCGCCCAGGGCGGGCCGGGTCAACGGCGAGCTGCTGCACACGATCGCCGACCTGGCCGAGCGGTACGGGTCGGGCCGGGTGCGCACCACCGCCGAGCAGAAGATGGTGATCCTGGACGTCCCGGCGGAGAACACCGAGCCGCTGGCCGGCGAGCTGGCCCGGCACGACCTGCAGGTGCGCCCGTCCACCTTCCGCCGCCAGACGATGGCCTGCACCGGCATCGAGTACTGCAAGCTGGCGATCGTCGAGACCAAGCAGCGGGCCATGGACCTGATCGACGAGCTGGAGAAGCGGCTGCCCGACTTCGACCAGCCGCTGACCATCAACGTCAACGGCTGCCCGAACGCCTGCGCCCGCATCCAGGTCGCCGACATCGGCCTGAAGGGCCAGCTGGTGGTGGACGAGAACGGCGACCAGGTCGAGGGCTTCCAGATCCACCTGGGCGGCCAGGTCGGCGCCTCCTTCGGCAAGAAGGTGCGCGGCCTGAAGACCACCTCGGCGGGTCTGACCGACTACGTCGAGCGGGTCGTGCGCAGGTACGACGAGCAGCGCCGAGACGGCGAGAGCTTCGCCGACTGGGTGGGGCGCGCCGACGAGGCCGACCTCAGGTAGCGGGCGCGGGCGCGCAGCCGGTCCCGGCAGCCGCCCCCTCGCGGCCGACCTTTTGCAGCCGATCTTTGTAACCGAACTCACAAGGCCATCGAGCAATGAGCGAACGAGCGGCGCCGTTCTACTGCCCGTACTGCGGCGAGGAGCGCCTGCGACCGCACGAGGAGGACGGGACCTGGGCGTGCGGGGACTGCCTGCGCGTCTTCAGGCTGAAATTCCTCGGCGTCGGGGACGCGCGGGCGGCCGAGCGCCGGACACACAAGGAGACTTCCCCGTGACACTGCTGGAGACCGACAGACCGACCCTGGACCTGGAGGACGTCGTCGCCTCGGCCGCCGAGGCCCTGGAGGGGGCGTCCACGCTCGAGATCATCCGCTGGGCGGTGGCGACCTTCGGCGACCGCATCTGCCTGACGTCCTCGATGTCGGACGCGGCGCTGATCCACCTGGTGTCGAAGGTCAAGCCGGGCATCGACGTGCTGTTCGTCGACACCGGCTACCACTTCGCCGAGACCATCGGCACCCGGGACGCGGTGGAGGCCGTCTACCCGGTCAACGTGATCAACGTGACGCCGTCGCGGACCGTGGCCGAGCAGGAGGCCGCGCTGGGGCCGCGGCTGTACGGGCGCAACCCCGACCTGTGCTGCCACCTGCGCAAGGTGGAACCGCTGGGCAAGGCCCTGGAGGGCTACATGGCCTGGTTCAGCGGGATCCGCCGCGAGGAGACCGCCAGCCGCCGCGCCCGCAGGGTCGTCGAGTGGGACGGGCGGCGCGGCATGGTCAAGGTGAACCCGATCCTGCACTGGTCCCAGGAGGACATGGACAACTACATCGCCGACAACGGCGTGCTGGTCAACCCGCTGCACTACGACGGCTACCCGTCGATCGGCTGCGAGCCCTGCACCCGTCCGGTGGCGCCGGGCGAGGACCCGCGCAGCGGCCGGTGGGCCGGGACGGGCAAGACCGAATGCGGCATCCATCTGTGACGACGCCGGTGGGCACGGGTCCGGCGCCGATGGTCGCGGTGGCGCACGGCAGCCGCGATCCGCGCGCCGCCGCGACCGTCGAGGATCTGCTGGCCGCCGTGCGGGGGCGGCGGCCGGGCCTGGAGGTGCTGACCTCCTTCCTCGACCACGCGCCTCCGGCGCCCGCCGGGGTGCTGGACGGGCTGGCGCGGCGCGGCGCGGGCTCGGCCGTGGTGCTGCCGCTGCTGCTGACGGCGGCGTACCACAGCAAGACCGACGTGCCGGGGGTGCTGGCCCGCGTCCGGGCGCTGCACCCCCGCCTGGGGCTGCGCACGGCGGCCACGCTGGGCCCGCATCCGCTGCTGGTGGCGGCGCTGGAGCGGCGCCTGGCCGAGGCCGGCGTGCCGCCCGGCGATCCGGACACCGCCGTGGTGCTGGTGGCGGCGGGGTCCAGCGACCCGTCGGCGAACGCGACGATCTGGGCGATGGCCCGCGAGTGGCGGTCGCGGGGCTGGCGCGGCGTGGTGCCGGCGTTCGCGTCGGCGGCCCGTCCCACGCCCGGCGAGGCGGTCGCGGCGCTGCGGGACGCCGGCGCGCCGCGCGTGGCCGTGGCGTCCTACTTCCTGGCGCCCGGGTACTTCGCCGACAGGGTGCGGGAGGAGTCCCTGGCGGCCGGGGCGGACGCGGTGTCGCCCGTCCTGGGCGCCGCCCCCGAGCTGGCCGACCTGGTGCTGCACCGCTACGACGAGGCGGTCGCGCACTCCGGCGCGGTCGCCGTCTGAGAGAACGGTCACGCATACCGCCGTCAGGGCGGGTATGCGGTGGTGCATGACTGAACGCGAGGATCTGGGCCACGAGCCCGAGGAGACGCGGGACAGGCGGTTCGCACCGGTCACCCGCGGCGGCGACGCGCGCGGCCGGACCGTCGAGGACCGGCCGCCCGAGGTGCCGGGCGAGGGTAGCACCGTCCCCCGCGAGCAGGGCATGGCCCGCCAGGAGGACGAGGTCAGCGGTACCGGCGTGCCGGGCGTGGACGTCGGGCAGCCCGACTCGCTGACGCCCGACGAGGAGGGCGTCCGGGAGGCCGAACGCCACGACGACACCCGGTAGCGGCGGCGACCGCCCCGGCGACGGCGGGAGGGCCGTCAGCCGTCGGGGCCGGCTCCGGGGCCGTGCCCTCCGCCCCGGGAGCGGCGCTCCTGCCACCAGGACGCCAGGGCGCGGCGCACCGGAGCGTGGTGCTCGTCGTCGACGATCTTGATGTCGCCCATGACGGCCTTGGCCCGCACCCGCACGACCGGCACCTGCAGGCCGGGCGGCACCTCCCGCACGGCGACCTCGCGGTCGCCCATGACCGCGTAGCCGGTCAGCTCGACCCGCACGCCGTCCGGCACGATGATCCGCACGTCCCCCATCACGGCGGTGACGCAGACCTCCACCTGGCCGGTGGGGACCTGCGCCTCCCGCAGGTCGAGCACGACGTCGCCCATCACCGCGTGGGCCTCCAGCGCGTCGCTGATGCGGCCGGAGATCCGCTCGTCGCAGTCGCCCATGAAGGCGTGGAAGCGGCGCGGCGCGGGCAGCGCGGGGTCCGCCCCGGGCGCGCCCATCGCGGGCAGGTCGGCGGTGATCCCCTCCAGGTCCGCGCGGGTGACGGCCAGGTACGCCTTCTCGGTGCGCTCGGTCAGCTCCGCGAAGGTCAGCCGGCCCTCCACGGAGGCGACGCGCAGCCGCTCGACGGCGGCCTCGCGCTCGGCGTCCGACACGCGCGCCGGTGCCTGTCTTCGGTCCGGGCGGGACGTCGGCGCCTGGCGCGAACTCTGCTGCGGGGTGGAGTCGGCCATGTGTCAGACGTTACGTGACATCGCCCGTCGTACCCTCCGCCGCCCGGACGAGTTTTCCCCGCCCTCAAGGAGGACCGGCGGACGATCATCTTCCGCCCTCCTTGCCGAACAAGATTCGGTACTGTACTGGGGACGGCACGGTGAAAGGCGGTATGCGATGCCCCCGACCCACGAGGTGCTCAACCAGGTCCCCCCGCACGTCGGTCACGACGTGGCCGACGACCCCGCCCTGCTGGACGGGCTGGCGCGCGAGGGCGCCGGGTGGGCGGCCGACCGGATCCACGAGCTGGGCCGCCTGGCGGGCACCGAGCAGGCGCAGGAGTGGGGCCGGCTGGCCAACGAGCACCCGCCCGTCCTGCGCACCCACGACCGCTACGGGCACCGCATCGACGAGGTGGAGTTCCACCCGGCCTGGCACGAGCTGATGCGCGTCGCGGTGTCGCACGGCCTGCACGCCGCGCCCTGGGCCGACGACCGTCCCGGCGCGCACGTGGCGCGGGCCGCCGGGTTCTACGTGTGGCGGGTGGACGCCGGGCACGGCTGCCCGATCAGCATGACCTACGCGTCCGTGCCCGCGCTGCGGCAGAGCCCCGAGCTGGCCGCCGCCTACGAGCCGCTGCTGACGGCCCGCGACTACGACTTCGGCCTGCGCGCCCCGCTCACCAAGACGGGCCTGCTGGCGGGCATGTCCATGACCGAGAAGCAGGGCGGCTCGGACGTGCGCGCCAACACCACCCGCGCCGTGCCCGGACCGGACGGAGCGTTCCGCCTGACCGGGCACAAGTGGTTCACCAGCGCGCCCATGTGCGACGTGTTCCTCACCCTCGCGCAGGGCCCGGACGGGCTGACCTGCTACCTGGTGCCGCGCGTGCTGCCCGACGGGACGCTCAACCCGCTGCGGCTGATGCGGCTGAAGGACAAGCTGGGCAACCGCTCCAACGCCTCCGCCGAGATCGAGTACGACGGGGCGCTGGCCTGGCAGGTCGGCGAGGGCGGCCGCGGCGTGCGGACGATCATCGAGATGGTCAACATGACCCGGCTGGACTGCGTGGTCGGCGCCGCCGCGGGCATGCGGCACGGCACCGTCACGGCCGTCCACCACGCCGTCCACCGCCGGGCGTTCGGCCGCGCCCTGATCGACCAGCCGCTGATGCGCAACGTGCTGGCCGACCTGGCCGTGGAGTCCGAGGCCGCCACGGTGCTCATGCTCCGCCTGGCCGGGGCGACCGACCGCTCGGTGCGCGGCGACGAGGCCGAGACGGCGTTCAAGCGCCTCGCCCTGGCCGTCGGCAAGTACTGGGTGTGCAAGCGCTGGCCCGTCCACGCCGCCGAGGCGCTGGAGTGCCTGGGCGGCAACGGCTACGTGGAGGAGTCGGGCATGCCCCGCCTGTTCCGCGAGTCGCCGCTGAACTCCATCTGGGAGGGCTCCGGCAACGTCGCGGCGCTGGACGTGCTGCGCGCCATGGCCAGGGAGCCGCAGACGGTGGAGGCGTTCTTCGCCGAGCTGGACCTGGCGGCCGGCGCCGACTCCCGGCTGGACACGGCGGTCAAGCAGGTCAAGGAGTCCCTGGCCGACCTGGCCACGATCGAGATCCGCGCCCGCCGCGTCGTCGAGCGCCTCGCCCTCGTCCTGCAGGCGTCCCTGCTGGTCCGGCACGGCCATCCGGCCGTCGCCGACGCCTTCTGCGCCACCCGCCTGGACGGCGACTGGGGGTCGGCCTTCGGCACCCTGCCGCCCGGCCTCGACCTCGCCCCGATCATCGACCGCGCCCGGACGGCCTGAGCCGCGGGGAGGAACGGGCGTGGCGACCGCGTCGGCGTCCGACCGTAAGCTGTGGGCCATGTCCGCCGGGCCGCCCCAGTGCCACTGCATCATCTGCCACGACTACGGCGATCGCGACCGCCTGGACAACTTCGAGCTGCGGACCATCGTGCACATCACCGAGTACGGGTGGAGCGTGGTGCTCGTCGGGGCGGACGAGCAGGGCCCGGGCTGGGCGTACACGATCGGGCTGTGGCACAGCCACCGCTCCCCCGAGCTGGGCATGTTCGGCGGCGACGTGTACGAGATGGAGGAGGCCCTCAACACGCTGGGCCGGCAGGTCGCCGCGGGCCGCCCGGTCGCCGACGGCGAGCGCCGCGACGACGTGCTGCGCGGCCTGCCCGCCGCGTTCCGCGCCGTGGACCCCGGCTGGTACCAGGCGATGTTCGGCGGCGCGGTGGCGTTCTACCGGCGTCCGCCGCTGCCGATCCTGCAGGCCGCCTGGCCGAATCCAGACGGGCTGTTCCCCTGGCAGCCCGGCACCGACCTGCCCTTTCGCCGCTCCCAGCCGTGGCTGTGGCTCACCCCCCGCCAGCATCCGCCGGGCGCCTGGACACGCCATCTGTGACCGGTTCGTCCGGGGCGGGCATAGGCTCGACGGGTGTTCGGTCCGCTCACCGAGTCCCTTCGGACCTCCCGTCTGCTGCTGGAGCCGCTGGCCGTCCACCACGCCGAGGAGATGGCCGAGGCGCTCGCCGACCCCAGGCTGCACCGCTACATCGGCGGGCGGCCCCTGACCGCCGCCGAGCTGCGCGTCCGCTACGCCCGCCTGGTGGCCGGGCCCGCCCCGTTCCACCAGGAGTCCTGGCTGAACTGGGTCGTCCGGCGGCGCCGCGACCGGCGCGCGGTCGGTTACGTCCAGGCCACCGTCCGGCCCGGCCCGCGCGGCCGGGAGGCCGCCGTCGCCTGGGTGATCGGCATGCCCTACCAGGGCTTCGGCTTCGCCACCGAGGCCGCCCGCGCCATGGTCGGCTGGCTCGCCGCGCACGGCGTCACCGAGATCACCGCCTCCATCCATCCGGACAACGTCGCCTCCGCCACCGTCGCCCGCCGTCTCGGCCTCCACCCCACCCCCGAGACGTCCACCGGCGAGACCGTCTGGCGCTCACGCACCACCGGCCCCACATGACTCCGCCGCGCGCGGGCAGGCATCCGGGCGGTCACGACTCGATCTCCGCGCGGGGGTCATACGACCGGCGCGGGTAAGGGAGAATTCGGATGCCTGTCAACCACGCCGACACCGAGGAGCGGAGGACGATGCGGGAGGTCTGGCCCGGGGAGCCGTACCCGCTGGGCGCCACGTGGGACGGCACGGGGACCAACTTCGCGCTCTTCTCCGAGGTCGCGCACCGGGTGGAGCTGTGCCTGTTCGACGCGGCGGGCCGCGAGACCCGCCACGAACTGCCGGAGGTGGACGGGTTCGTCTGGCACGCCTACCTGCCGGGCGTGGGCCCCGGGCAGCGCTACGGGTACCGGGTGCACGGGCCGTACGAGCCCGAGCACGGCCACCGGTGCAACCCCGCCAAGCTGCTGCTCGACCCGTACGGCAAGGCCGTGGAGGGCGAGGTGCGCTGGCACGAGTCGCTGTTCTCCTACCGGTTCGCCGACCCCGACACGGTCAACGACGACGACAGCGCCCCCTACATGCCGAAGAACGTGGTGATCAACCCGTTCTTCGACTGGGGCGACGACCGTCCGCCGCGCGTGCCCTACCACGAGACGCTGATCTACGAGGCGCACGTCAAGGGCCTGACCCGGCTGCACCCGGGGATCCCGCGGGAGCAGCGCGGCACGTACGCGGGCCTGGCCCACCCCGTCATGATCGACCACCTGAAGGACCTGGGCGTCACCGCCGTGGAGCTCATGCCGGTGCACCAGTTCATCCCCGAGCACGCCCTGGTCGCGCGCGGCCTGACCAACTACTGGGGCTACAACACCATCGGGTTCCTGGCGCCGCACAACGCCTACAGCTCCGCGGGGCAGGCCGGCGAGCAGGTGCTGGAGTTCAAGGCGATGGTGCGGGCGCTGCACGAGGCGGGCATCGAGGTGATCCTCGACGTCGTCTACAACCACACCGCCGAGGGCGACCACCTGGGTCCGACGCTGTCGTTCCGAGGCATCGACAACGCCGCCTACTACCGGCTGCGCGACGACGACAAGCGCTACCACCTCGACTACACCGGCTGCGGCAACTCGCTGAACGTGCGCAGCCCGCACGCCCTGCAGCTGATCATGGACTCGCTGCGGTACTGGGTGACGGAGATGCACGTCGACGGGTTCCGCTTCGACCTGGCCTCGGCGCTGGCCCGCGAGCTGCACGACGTGGACCGGCTGGCGGCGTTCTTCGACCTGGTGCAGCAGGACCCGGTGGTCTCCCAGGTCAAGCTGATCGCCGAGCCGTGGGACGTGGGCGAGGGCGGCTACCAGGTCGGCAACTTCCCGCCGCTGTGGACCGAGTGGAACGGCAAGTACCGCGACACGATGCGCGACTTCTGGCGCGGGCAGCCCGGCAGCATGCCCGAGTTCGCCTCCCGGCTGACCGGCTCCAGCGACCTGTACGAGAACAGCGCCCGCCGCCCCTTCGCCTCGATCAACTTCGTGACCTGCCACGACGGCTTCACCCTGGCCGACCTGGTCGCCTACAACGTCAAGCACAACGACGCCAACGGCGAGGCCAACCGGGACGGCACCGACGACAACCGGTCCTGGAACTGCGGCTACGAGGGCCCCACCACCGACCCCGAGATCCTCGACCTGCGGGCCCGGCAGCGCCGCAACTTCCTGGCCACGCTGTTCCTGTCGCAGGGCGTGCCGATGCTGTCGCACGGCGACGAGCTGGGCCGCACCCAGCACGGCAACAACAACGCCTACTGCCAGGACAACGAGCTGACCTGGGTGCGCTGGGACGACGCCGACGGCACGGGCGACCTGCTGGAGTTCGTGCGCACGCTGTCGCGGCTGCGGCACGACCACCCGGTGTTCCGGCGGCGGCGGTTCTTCCGGGGCGCGGCGCCCGGCGCCGAGCAGCCCGCCGACATCGCCTGGCTGACCCCCTCCGGCGACGCCATGACCGGCGACGACTGGGCCGCGGGGTTCGCCAAGTCGCTGGGCGTCTTCCTCAACGGCGACGCCATCACCGAGCCGGACCCGCGCGGCCGCCCCGTCCGCGACGACTCGTTCCTGCTGCTGATCAACGCGCACTCCGAACCGGTGGAGTTCACCCTGCCCGGCGCGGCCTACGGGGAGCGCTGGGAGTTCACGCTGGACACCGCCGACTGGCGCACGGTCGGCGAGCGGCCCCGGGTCAAGGCGCGCGACCAGCTGGACGTGCCGAGCCGCGCGCTGATCGTCCTGCGCCGTCTGTCGTGAGGCGCGGCCCCGCGTAGCCTCGGGCTATGCACGAGTCCCCTCAGAACGACGTGGAGCAGACGACCGACGCCGATCTGGCGTTGCGCCCCCTCGCGGCCGCCGGTGACCCGGTCCGGCTGGCCGACGCCTACGCCTATCCCCCGGGCGGGCCCTGGCTGCGGGCCAACATGATCGCCAGCGTGGACGGCGCGGCCGCCCGCGACGACCGCGCCGGCGGGCTCGGCAACGAGACCGACCGCAGGCTGCTGTCCCTGCTGCGCGGCCTGGCCGACGTGGTGATCGTCGGCGCGGGCACGGTCCGCGCCGAGGGCTACGGGCCGGTCCGCCCCGGCCCCGGCGGCTGGGAGAAGCTGCGCGCCGACCGTCCCCCCGTGCCGCCGCTGGCGATCGTGTCGCGCCGTCTCGACCTGGACCTGGACGCCCCCGTCTTCACCGACGCCGACCCGGCGGCCCGCACCATCCTGCTGACGACGCGCACCGCGCCGCCGGGGCGCGTGCGCGCCGCCGCCGAACGCGCCGAGGTGATCGTCGCGGGCGAGGACCGGCTCGACTTCGCCGCCGCCGTCGCCGAGCTGGTGGCGCGCGGCCACGAGCGGCTGCTGTGCGAGGGCGGCCCGCGGGTGCTGGCGCAGGTCGTGGCGACCGGGGTGCTGGACGAGATGTGCCTGACGGTCAGCCCCATGCTGCTGTCGGGCGGCGCCTTCCGGATCCTCAACGGCCCGGCGGTGCCCGTCCCGCCCCGGCTGCGCCTGGCCGCGGCCTACCAGGACGACGAGGACTTCCTGTTCCTGCGCTACGTCCGCAGGGGGTAGCGCAGGAACAGCACGCCCTGGTCCTCGCAGCGGCGTGTGGTGGGCGACGCCGAGCGGCTGACCACCACGATCGGGGCGGGTGGGCTGGGGCGGCAGACGGCGCATGACCGGCAGGTCAGCGCGAAGGCTTTCCGGTCCGTTTCCCTGTTTTGTCACAGGTCAAGGCCAAGATGGGGGCATGGACCTGCCCATCAGCCCGCCCCTGTCGCCGATGCTCGCCAAGGCCGTCAAGACCATGCCCAAGGGCGATCTGCTGTACGAGCCCAAATGGGACGGCTTCCGCTGCGTGGTGTTCCGCGACGGCGACGAGGTGGAACTGTCCAGCCGCGGCGAGCGGCCGCTGACCCGCTACTTCCCCGAGCTGGTCGAGGCGGTGCGGCGGGAGCTGCCCGAACGCTGCGTGGTGGACGGCGAGATCGTCATGCGCCGCGGCACCCGGCTGGACTTCGACGCCCTGCAGCAGCGCATCCACCCGGCCGCCTCGCGCATCAACCTGCTGGCCGAGCAGACCCCGGCCTCGTTCGTCGCCTTCGACCTGCTGGCGCTCGGCGACGAGTCGCTGCTGGAGACGCCGCTGGGCGAGCGGCGCCGGCGCCTGGTGGAGGCCCTGGCCGGCGCCGGGCCGAGCATTCACGTCACGCCCGCCTCCGACTCCTACGACCTGGCGCTGCGCTGGTTCGACGAGTTCGAGGGCGCCGGGCTCGACGGCGTGATCGCCAAGCCCGTCGACATCACCTACCAGCCCGACAAGCGCGCCATGTTCAAGATCAAGCACGAGCGGACCGCGGACTGCGTGGTGGCGGGCTTCCGCTGGCACAAGTCCGGGCCGATCGTCGGGTCGCTCCTGCTCGGTCTCTACAACGACCGGGGGGCGCTGCAGCACGTCGGCGTGTCGGCCTCCTTCCCGATGAAGCGCCGGGCCGAGCTCGTGCACGAGCTGGAGCCGTACCGGATGACCGACCTGTCCGGCCACCCGTGGGAGGGCTGGGCCCGGCAGACCGAGGCGACGGTCGACCGCATGCCCGGCGCGGTCTCCCGCTGGACCGGCAAGAAGGACCTGTCCTGGGTGGCGCTGCGCCCGGAGCTGGTGGTGGAGGTCGCCTACGACGGCATGGAGGGCGACCGGTTCCGCCACACGGCCCGCTTCCGCCGCTGGCGCACCGACCGCGCCCCCGGCTCGTGCACCTACGAGCAGCTGGAGATCCCCGTCGCCTACGACCTGGACAACATCCTCAGCGGAGGGGCCGACGCGCCCCGCGCCGACGGGTGACGTCCCCGGACGCCGGGAGCGGTGTGCCCACAGTGAAGCATGGGCACACCGCTCATTGCTCTGTCCCTCGGGGGGCGCCCCCTGGAAGGGGCTACGGGCGCTGGGTCTCGTTGCGCACCGTCTCGTCGACCAGGTCGCGCTTGGCGCGCGCCTCCATGCCGCTGACGTACGGACGCAGGTAGGTCTGGTTCAGGCCGGGGACGCGGTCCTCGATGACGAAGGTCGCCTTGGTGGAGGCCTGGGCGTCACGGGTCCGCACGGTCGGCACCGTCTTGAAGTCGGCGCGCAGCTCGTCCTTGCCGATGCGCGTCATCACGTAGCCGCGCTGGTTGTTGTAGAACTTCAGATGCGGGTTGATCTTCAGGAAGGGGTGGGCGGCCGGGTCGGAGTCGGCGCCGTCCCCGCCGCTGGTGATCGACGAGCAGACCAGCTCGGCCCCGACCGTCTTCGAGGCGGGGTCGTCGTAGTCGACCTTCAGCTCGCTGGCCCAGTGGGCGTGCACGTCGCCGGTGAGCACGACGGGGTTGCGCACCTTGGCGTCAATCCAGCCCTGGGTGATGCGGCCGCGGGAGGCCACGTAGCCGTCCCAGGCGTCCATGCTGGTCACCTTGGCCGGGCCGGCGTTGTTGTCGCGCTGGGCGAAGAACACCTGCTGGCCGATGACGTCCCAGCGCGCGGTGGAGCGGCGGAACCCGTCGAGCAGCCACTGCTCCTGCCGGGGCCCGGTGATCGACCGGGACGGGTCGGACGCGGCGGCGCACTCCTTGTAGCCGTCGCCGCAGGCCTGGTCGTCGCGGAACTGCCGGGTGTCGAGCATGTGGAAGTTGGCCAGGCGCCCCCACCGGACGCGCCGGTAGATCTGGATGTTCGGGCCGTTCGGCACCGACGCGCGGCGCAGCGGCATGTTCTCGTAGTACGCCTGGAACGCCGCGGCGCGCCGCCGCATGAACTCGTCGGGGTCGGGCGTGTCGGAGCCGGCCTCGGGCACCGGTCCGGCCCAGTTGTTCTCGACCTCGTGGTCGTCGAACACCACCAGCCACGGGGCGGCGGCGTGCGCGGCCTGCAGGTCGGGGTCGGACTTGTACTGGGCGTGCCGCTGCCGGTAGTTCGCCAGCGTGACGGTCTCGGGCCCCTCGTGGTCGCGGACGTTGCCGCCGGGGACGGTGTAGACGTCCGCCCGGTACTCGTACTGGTAGTCGCCCAGGTGCAGGACCAGGTCGGGGTGCTCCTCGGCCAGCCGCCCGTAGGCGGTGAAGTAGCCGTGCTCGTACTGCGAGCACGACACGAACGCCATGGCCAGCGCGGGCCCGAAGGCGTCGGGGCGGGGCGCGGTGCGGGCCCGTCCGACCGGCGACACGTACCCGGCGGCGCGGAACCGGTACCAGTAGTCGCGGTCGGGCCTGAGGCCGTTGAGCTCGACGTGCACGCTGTGCGCCGACTCGGGCCGCGCGATGGCGACCCCCCGCCGTTCGATCTTGCGGAACCGCGGGTCGGAGGCGACCTGCCACTCCACCGGAACGTTCAGCGCCGGCATGCCGCCGAGGCCGTCCTCGGCCAGCGGCTCCAGGGCCAGCCGCGTCCACAGCACGAAGCCGTCGTGGTCGGGGTCGCCCGAGGCGACGCCCAGGGTGAACGGGTCGGTGGTCAGTTTCCCGGGACGCCGCCGCGCGGCGGCCTCCGCCGGTCCGGCGATCGCGGGCAGCGCCGCGGCGGTGCCGACGGCCACACCCGTGGTGACGAGGAAGGATCTCCGGTTGAGCGGGTGCGCGGCAGCGGCCATGAGGTGCCCTTTCGGGAGATGTCCGACATCAATCGGCGGACAGCTTCACCACGGCCGATGGCCGGGGGGTTGTAGAGGGGTGACGGCCCACCCAACAAGAACGATCGATTCACGTCCGCCATGAGAATCCCGGCGGCGCCGCACGGCGTCCGCGATCCGCTCGCCACCGCCCCGAGAACGCCCCCATTCCCGCGCCAGAACGCACGTCAGACCACGTGAGCCGGCTGATCACCCCCGCATCGGGATACCCTTCCGAACACCAAGTACTCCCCCCGTGACGCAATGTGATCGCGTCGGCCGACGGCTTCCCGCTCCGGCCATCCCCGGCTGCCGTCGCCCGGACTGCCCTGCCGGTGCCGGTCAGGGGCGAGGGGACAGGCGAGTCCAGCGGCGCTGACCGGGTCGGCGCCCCATCGCCGCGGCACAGCGGGGGCAGACGCGCCGCACGCGGTCCGCCGAGCCCCCTGATTCGGGTTGGACGTCCTCCCAGGTGACGTGCGGGAACCGGAGCAGTCGGCCAAGGCACGGTACGGCGAGGTGACCGGGGGCGGCTTGCCCGCGTTCTTCCCGTGCGCAGGGTCAGCCGCCGGTGTGCTCTGGTGACGCGTGCAGCGGCAGGGAGAGGACCATGCGGGTTCCGCAGCTGGGGTCCTCGGCCATTCCCAGCGTGCCGCCGTGGGCCTGGGCGATCTGGCGGGCGATCGGCAGGCCCAGACCCGTGCCCGACGGGTCGCGGTCGCGGGCGTCGCGGCGGCGGTAGAAGCGGTCGAAGACCTTTTCGCGTTCGCCGGGCGGGATCCCGGTTCCGTCGTCGACGACCTCCAGGACGGCCCGGTCGCCTTCGGTCGTGACCGACACCTCGATCCTGCTGCGGGCGTGGCGTTCGGCGTTGGTCATCAGGTTGCTCAGCAGGCGGGCCAGGCGGATGGGCGAGCCGTCCACGACGACGCCCGGTGCCAGCCGGGTCGTGATGGCGAAGGCGGGCCTGCGCAGGGCCAGCTCGGCCTGGACCACACCGGCCAGGTCGACCGGCTCGGTCGAGACCGGCACGCCCGCGTCGAGCTGGGCGAGTTCCAGCAGGTCGGAGACGATGCCGCCGAGCCGCTCGGCGTCGTGACGCGCCGCGTGCAGGATCTGGCGCAGATCGGCCTCCGGGTCGGAGAAGGCCTCCTCCAGCCGGGTCAGCAGGCCGGTGATCGGCGCACGCAGATCGTGGGAGGTGTCGCTGATGGCCTGGCGCTGCTGCTCCACCGCCTGCCGCAGCCTGTCGGCGGTCTGGCGTTCCTTGGCCCGGGCGTGGCGCAGCCGCTGGTTGATCTGCTGGAGTTCGCGGGTCCGCGCGAATATCTCGGCCTCGACCAGCCCCCTGCGCTCGGCGGGTGAGCCGGTACCGGGCTCACTGGCCCGCCGGAGCTGATCGACGAAGGCGGTGACCTCCTCCAGCCGGATGATGACGCCGGCGACCTTTCCGTCCGGGTCCTGTATCGGGGCGTTGACGGCGTTCCAGTAGCGCTCCTCGAACGTCCCCGGCCGTCCGGGGACCTCCACGTCGTAGCGCTGCAGCGCCATGACGTCGACCTCGCCGTCGGCCACCACCCGGTCCAGCGAGGCCCGCAGTTCCGCGCAGCCGTGGCCCGCGGGCCCGCCGGGGAACAGCTCGAGGATGCGCCGGCCGATCAGCTGGTCGCGGCTGCGTCCCAGCATTCGCTCGTAGGCGCGGTTCACCACGACGTACTCCAGGTCGGGCGACAGCACCGCCGCGGCGACCGGGGACGCCTCGAACACCTGCGCGAAATCTATCTCCGCCATCGCACGGCTCCGGGTCCTTGAGGGCGACGGCAGGCGGCTCCGCAGTCCGCGGACGACCGCCTGACCCCGGGTTTCCCGGAAAGCACGATCCCCCGATCCGGGTGGCCCAAAACACACTATTGCGACACCGAAAGCCCCTGACCAGGGTGTATCCACCTGTGGCGACCCGGGCGGCCCGACCATCAGGCCGGTGCGACCTCGCGCCGGGCTCTGCCGCACGCGCGGGCGTGCGGCGCTCCAGACGATCGGAGCACGCGAGAAGGGCCGGCGGGGTGGCGGGAAAGAAACAGAAGACGGAATACGGATTGGATGATAGGGTCTGCTGCGCATGGCAGACACAACACACCAATCCTATGAATAGGAGTGTACCGGCTCCATGGCTACCCGTCAAGACGCAACCCCTCAAGCCGTGTCAACCCCCGGGCGCGAGAAATCGGGGGACGGTGCGGACGAGGACGTGCGGCACGCCGCCGTGCGGGCCGAGCAGGAGTACGTGACGCGGGTGTACGACAGGCTCGACGAGGAGCGCGCCGAGGCCGAGGCGGCGCTGCGGGCCGGGCCGGGCGAGGGCGGCGGCAGCGCGTTCTCGGCGCAGGTGGAGCGGACGGTCGTCGCCGGGGAGCGGGCCCGGCGGCTGTCCCGGCTCAACGCGGTGGAGCGCGGGCTGTGCTTCGGCCGCGTCGACCACCGTCCGGACGGGGACGGCGAACCGGGCGACACGTTCTACATCGGCCGGATCGGGCTGCGCGACGAGAACCGCGAGCCGCTCCTGATCGACTGGCGCGCCCCCGCGGCGCGTCCCTTCTACACCGCGACGCCGGGCTCGCCCGGCACGCTGGCCCGCCGCCGTCACCTGCACCTGCGTGGCCGCACGGTGGTGGGCATCGACGACGAGGTGTTCGACCTGGACGGGCTCAGCGAGGACGACCGGAGCACCCTGGTCGGCGAGGCGGCGCTGCTGGCCACGCTGCGCCGCGGCCGCACGGGCCGGATGAGCGACGTGGTCGCCACCATCCAGGAGGAGCAGGACCAGGTGATCCGCGCGGGCCTGCCGGGGATCCTGGTCGTCCAGGGCGGCCCGGGCACCGGCAAGACGGTCGCCGCGCTGCACCGCGCCGCGTACCTGCTCTACACCCACCGGGACGTGCTGGAGCGGCGGGGCGTGCTGGTGGTGGGGCCGAACGCCACGTTCCTGCGGTACATCGAGCAGGTGCTGCCGGGGCTCGGCGAGACGGACGTGGCGCTGGCGACGGTCGGCGAGCTGTTCCCCGGGGTGCGCGCCACCGCCGCCGAGACGCCCGAGGTCGCCGTGCTCAAGGGCGGGCTGCGGATGGCGGGCCTGGTGGAGGCCGCCGTACGGGACCGCCAGCGCGTTCCCGACGGCGACCTGGAGGTGGAGTCGGACGGGCTGACGCTGCGCGTCGACCACGAGACGTGCCTGCGCGTCCGCGACCGTGCCCGCGCGCTGCGCGCCCCGCACAACGTGCAGCGCAGGCTGTTCCTGCACGAGATGCTGGAGGCGCTCGCGCTGAACCGCGCCGAGCAGTACGACCGCATGACCGACGAGCCCCTGGAGCAGATGGCGCGCGACGGGGGCCTGCCCGAATGGCTCCAGGAGCTGATCGCCGAGAGCGCCGACGAGCCGCTGCTGGACGAGGCGGACCTGCGGCTGGCCAAGGAGGCGCTGTGGCACGATCCGGCGGTGCGGGCGGCGCTGGACGGGCTGTGGCCGGAGCTGACGCCGGGCCGCCTGCTGGAGGAGCTGTTCGCCGACCGCGCGGCGGTCGGCAGGGCCGGGGCGGCGGCGGGCCTGGAGGAGGCCGAGTGCGACCTGCTGGTGCGCCCGCCGGGCGGCCCGTGGACGATCTCGGACGTGCCGCTGCTGGACGAGGCGGCCGAGCTGCTCGGCGAGGACGACCGGGCGGGCCGGGCCCGCGCCCGCGCCGCCGCGGCCGAACGCGCCGAGGAGGAGCTGTACGCGCGGGAGGTGATCCAGGTGACCGGGCTGACGGAGGTCGAGGGCCTGGACGCGGGCCTGCTGGCCGGCCGGCACCACGACGACGGGCCGCCGCGGACCACCGCCGAGCGGGCCGCCGCCGACCGCACCTGGGTCTACGGGCACGTGATCGTGGACGAGGCGCAGGAGCTGTCGGAGATGGCCTGGCGGACGGTGATGCGCCGGATCCCGACGCGGTCCCTGACGGTGGTGGGCGACATCGCGCAGACCGGCAGCCCGGCGGGCGCGCGCTCGTGGGAGCAGATGCTCGACCGGTACGTCACCGACGGCTGGCGGGAGCAGCGGCTGCTGGTCAACTACCGCACCCCGGCGGCGATCATGCGGGTGGCCGAGGACGTGCTGGCGGCGGTGGCGCCCGACCAGTCGGCGCCGCGGGCGGTCCGCGACGACGGCCCGCCGCCGGTCGCCGTCCGCGTCCCCGGCGAGGAGACGGCGACGCGGCTGCGGGCGCTGGTGGAGGCGGAGCTCGGCGAGATCGCCGCCGGCACCGAGGGACGGCTCGCGGTGATCACCTCGGCGGCGCGGCACGCCGTCGCGCGGGCGGCGCTGCCGGACGCGCCCGCGGGGGCGACGCCGGAGGCGCTGGACTCCCCCGTGGTCGTGCTGACCTGCGAGGAGGCCAAGGGCCTGGAGTTCGACGCGGTGGTCGTCGTGGACCCGGCGGGGATCGTGGCGCAGTCGCCGCGCGGCGGCCAGGACCTGTACGTGGCGATCACCCGGGCGACCCGGCGGCTGACCGTGGTGCACGACGGCGACCTGCCGCCGATGCTGGCGCGGCTGGCGTCCCGCTGAACTCTCCCCCGGGCTCCCGCCGGGACCCGCGTCCGCGGCATGCCCGCCGCACCGGCGCACGCCGCGGACGCGCCGCTCACCCCTCGTACGGCAGCAGTTCCCTGTCGATCTCCTGCCACCGGCCGCGCAGGGCCCGCAGGACGTCGGGATGCCGTGCGGCGAGGTCGGCCTGCTCGCGCGGGTCGGCGGCCAGGTCGTGCAGCGTCTCGCCGTCCTGGCGGCGCAGGTACTTCCACCGGCCGCGGCGCACCGCGCCCTCGGCGCGCGTCCGCCAGAACAGGTCGCGTTCGGGCGGCGGCGCGCCCTTGAGCAGGTAGGGAACGAGGCTGTGCCCGTCCAGCGGGTGGCTCGCGGCGGGCCGGATCCCGGCGGCCTCCAGGATCGTCGCCGTCCAGTCGTGTGTGATCACCGGGACGTGGCTGACCTGGCGGGAACGGATGCGGGCGGGCCAGCGCAGGATGTTCGGCACCCGGATGCCGCCCTCGTTCAGCCCGCCCTTGGCGCCCGACAGCGGCCACTGGTACGACCACCGCTCCCCACCGTTGTCGCTGGTGAACAGCACGAACGTGTCGCGTTCCCGGCCGCTGTCGCGCAGCGCCCGCAGCACCCGGCCGACGGCGGCGTCCAGGGCCTCCACCATCTTGGTGTAGGTGGCGAGCGAGCCGCCGTCGGCGTGCCGGAGCGCCCGCCCGTCGCCCGCCTTCACCCGGGCGGTGATCTCCGCGCTGACGGCGCGGTCGCCGGGCGCCTCCCACGGCCAGTGCGGCGCGGTGAAGTTGAGGTTGAGCAGCCACGGCCGGTCCCGGTGGTCGCGGACGAAGCCGGCGGCGCGGTCGGCGATGACGTCGGTGTAGTACTCCAGGGACTCGGCCGGGACCTCCCCCTCGTACAGGTCGGCCCCGGTGCTGGAGATCTTGGAGTAGTAGTCGACGGCGCCGGACAGGTTGCCGAAGAAGGTGTCCCAGCCCGACTTGAGGGGGCTGTACCAGGGCAGGAAGCCGCAGTGCCACTTGCCGAACATGGCGGTGGCGTACCCGGCGCCGCGCAGCAGCGAGGCGAGGGTGGGGTGGCCGGGCGGGATGCCGTGCAGCTCGTCGGGCCGGGCGATCGGCTCCTCCAGCCCGCCGCGCAGCCGTCCCGGATAGCGGCCGGTGTAGAGGGCGAACCGGGTGGGCGAGCAGACGGCGGCGGCCGAGTAGGCGTCGGTGAACCGCACGCCCTCCCGGGCGAGCCGGTCCAGGTTGGGCGTGCGGATCCGCGGCGCCCCGTAGCAGCCCAGGTCGGCCCAGCCCAGGTCGTCGCCGATGATGATCAGGAAGTTCGGCCGGCCGGTGCCCGCGGCGCGCGGGTCGGCGCGGAAGGGCCGCTCGTCCGCGTCCGCCCGCGCGCCGCCCTCGCCCAGCACCGTCCCGGCGACCGTGCCCGCCGCCACCGTCCCGAGCGCCGCCGTGACGCCCCGTCTGCCGATCCGCTCCGCCGCCACCCGGACCACCATTCCCTACTATTTCGATTAAATTTGGTCGAATAGTAGGGAATTGGGATCATCGCCCGCAATGTCGGGTCGATCACCGACCGATGCGGGGCGGCGCGACCCCGGTCGGCCGACAGATGCCGCGGCCCCGGGCGCGCCCCTAGCGTCGACGGCATGAGCAACGAGATCGCAGAGCTGGACAGGCGGGTGCGGGAGCTGGCCGACCGCGCCGAGATCACCGAACTGGTCGTCCGGGGCTTCGCCGCGATCGACGAGCGGCAGCGGGACCCGGCGGGACGGCCCTTCGACGAGGCGTGGGCGCGGGCGTCGTTCACCGAGGACGTGCGGTTCGACTTCCCGCCCGGCTCGTTCGCGGGCCTGGCCGGCGCGCCGGCGATCCAGAACAGGATCATGGACGCGTTCGGCGCGACCCAGCACCTGGCGGGGGTGCCGCTGATCGAGCTGGACGGCGACCGGGCCCGGGTGCGCTGGGACGCCGTCCACACCCACCACCATCGTGAGCCCGAGCGCGGCCTGTTCGTCTCCGGCGGGTACTACGAGGCCGAGGCGGTGCGCACGCCGGACGGGTGGCGGTTCCGGCGCATGGCGCTGCACGTCACCTGGACGACCGGGGAGCCGCCGCGTCCCGATCCCGCGCTGCGGGCGCTGATGGCGGCCACCCTTCCCTCGGACACGTAACCAAGCATACGCTTGGTCAAGCGACGAGCCGGGACGGATCCGGGAAGGGACGGCGATGACCAAGCAGCTGCGGGAGTACTCCAACCTGATCGGCGGCGAGCTGCGCCCCGCCGCCGACGGCGGCACGCTGGACTCGGTGGACCCTGCGACCGGCGAGGTCTGGGCGCGGGTCCCCCGCGGCCGCGCCGCCGACGCCGAGGCGGCCGTGGCCGCCGCCCGCGCCGCCTTCCCCGCGTGGTCGGCGCTGCCCGCCGCCGCCCGCGCCGCCTACCTGCGCAAGGTCGCCAAGGTGTTCGCCGACGCCGCCCGGGAGCTGGCCGAGCTGGAGACCCGCGACAACGGCCGGATCATCAGCGAGACCGCCGGGCGCGACCTGCCCGGCATGACGTACCTGTGGAACAACGCCGCCGCCGAGTGCGCCCGGGCCGCCGAGGGACGCGGCGTCGACTTCGGCCCCGGCGTGCAGGGCCTGACGCGCCGCGAGCCGTACGGGGTGACGCTGGGCATCATCCCGTGGAACTCGCCCATCTCCACGCTGTCGGCCAAGGCCGCCTGGGCGCTGGCGGCGGGCAACACCGTCATCATCAAGCCCGCCGAGCAGGCCACCGTCTCGTCCCTGCGCGTCGGCGAGCTGCTGCGCGAGGTGCTGCCGCCCGGCGTGCTCAACATCGTCTCCGGCCTCGGCGAGGAGGTCGGCGACCCGCTGGTGCGCAGCCGGGGCGTCGACAAGATCAGCCTGACCGGCTCGGTGGACACCGCGAAGATCATCACCCGGGCGTCGGCGGACGCGCTCAAGCCGCTGGCCCTGGAGCTCGGCGGCAAGTCCCCCAACATCGTGTTCGCCGACGCCGACCTGGACAGGGCCGCGCCGGGCGTCACCACGCAGGCGATCTTCACCGCGAACGCCGGGCAGATCTGCTACGGCGGCTCCCGCGTGCTGATCCAGCGGCCCGTGTACGACGAGATGATCGAGCGGATGCGGGCCGTCGCCGCGGGCATCCGCCTCGGCGACCCCCTGTCCCCCGACACCACCATGGGGCCGATCGTCTCCCGCGAACAGTACGAGCGCGTCACCTCCTACCTGGAGATCGGCGTCAAGGAGGGCGCCGAGCTGGTGTTCGGCGGACGGTCCGGCGCCGAGCTGGTCGAGGAGCGCCTCGCCGGGGGCTACTGGGTGGAGCCGACCCTGTTCGCCACCACCGACAACGGGCTGCGCGTCTGCCAGGAGGAGATCTTCGGCCCCGTCGCGGTGGCCATCCCCTTCGACACCGAGGAGGAGGCCGTCGCCATCGCCAACGACTCGTCCTACGGCCTGGCCGCGGGCGTCTGGACGCGCGACCTCGGCACCGCGCACCGCATGTTCCGCGCCCTGGAGACCGGCACCGTGTGGGTCAACACCTTCCGCAAGGTGCTGTTCCCGCTGGAGGGCACCAAGGACAGCGGCTACGGCAACGACTCCCTGCTCGCCTACACGCGCGAGAAGGCGGGCCTGTTCGAGTTCTGAGCCGGGACGGCGGGCTCCCGGCGCGCCGGTGACGCGCCGGGAGCCCGTGTCACACGGTCAGTAGAGCCGCTTGGGCTGCTTGGGCAGCACCACGCCGGACGGTCCGCGCCAGGTGCCCGTCTCCGGGGCGACCAGCGTGGACAGCTCCTCCTCGCCGAGCAGGACGGGGACGCCGACCGAGCTGCCCGCCAGGTCGACGGTCACCTGGGCGCCGGTGGGCGTCTCGGTGTTGTAGTCGGCGTCGGTGCCCGCGATGACCAGGGCGAGCCGGTGGCCCTTCTTGAGGACGTACTCCTGGGCGAGCGTCTCCCAGCGCACCCCGTAGTACCTGCCAGGGGTCAGCGGGGCCGGTTTGCTGAGCGAGGCGCGGTTCTGGGCGTCCAGCCAGCCGCGCGCCACCACGTTCACCTCCGACGTGATCGTCTTGGTGCGGGTCTGCCGGTAGCAGGCGTCGTCGGCGGCGGTGCTCTCGCCGTGGCAGCTCTCGGTCGTCAGCGTCTCGATGCCCTCGCCGCGGCCGAGGTAGTCGACGCGCGTGTCCGCGCCGTAGTCCACCAGCAGCGCGGTGAGGTTGGCGGTCGGCCCGTCCAGCTTCACCTTGAGGTTCGCGGTGGGCGTGCCGGACAGCCGCGCGCTGCGCGGCAGCGGCGCCGACACGAACGACAGCCGGTACGGCTTGGCCGCGGTCGGATCGGACACCAGGTCGCCCTCCGCGTGGCCCGCGCCGTTCGGCCCGGCCGCGTCGGTGAACGTGCCGGTGGCGCCCTTGGCGGCGGGCTTGAGGCCGAGGGTGCCGTCGGCGCCGGGACGCAGCGTCAGCGTGCGCGCCGCCGGCGCCGGCCAGTCCGCCTGGGTGATCCACTGGTCCGGACCGATCTCGATGTCGGCGCGCGGCTCCCGCAGCACATCATTGCCGATCTTGTGCAGCTCGTGGTCGAACCACTTGTGCAGCGTGGCGACCCACTGCTCGCGGCGGGTGTCGAACGGGTCGACGTGCCCGCGCTGCGACAGCCACACCTTGCGCGTCACGCCGCGCTTGGCCAGGCCCGCCCACCACTTGGCGAAGTGGTCGGTCTTGACGTTCAGGTCGTTGACGCCGTGGTAGGCGAACACGCTGGCCCGCACGTTCCGCACGTCGCCCACGGTGCCGTCGCGGTAGTTCGACTCGGCCCAGTAGGCGTTGTAGTTCCCCGTCGCGTCGTCCTCGCCCTTGTCCAGCTCGGCGCGGACGGCGGCGCACTTCTCCGGCGGGTCGGTGTCGACGTAGTCGGCGAGCCAGGGCTGCTCGTCCTCCCAGTACTTGACGCCGTTCATGCGGCTGTACTCGTACCAGCTGCTGATCGCCGAGATCGGGACGATCGTCTCCAGGCCCCGCACGCCCGTGGCGGCGACGCCGTTGGCCAGCGTGCCGTCGTACGACTTGCCGATCATGCCGGTGCGGCCGGTGGTCCACGACGCCTGCACCGGGGCGCCGTCCGCCGTGTAGGCCTTGGCCCGGCCGTTCAGCCAGTCGACGACGGCCTTGACGCCGAGCACGTCGGGCGCCCCGCCGCTGGTCGGGCAGCCGTCCGACTTGGTGGTGCCGATCATGTCGACGGCCAGGAACGCGTACCCGCGCGGCACGAAGTAGTTGTCGTAGAACAGCGGGAACTTCACCGGGTTCCCCGCCGCGTCGTAGACCTTGCGCTCGCTCTCGTTGCCGCGCCCCGAGTTGTCGTAGTACGGGCTGGCGTCCATGATCACCGGCACCTTGAGGCCCCGCTGGGTCTCCTTGGGCCGGATGATGTCCACGTTGACGCGGTCACGCCTGCCGTCGCGGTCGCTGTCGAGGGGGGACTCGACGTACACGTGCTCGCGGATCGCGTCGGCGTAGGAGAAGACCGGCTGGGTCACGCCGTCCTTCACCACGATCTTGGGGACGGCGGCCCGCGCGTCGGCCACGCCGCCCGCGCCGGCCAGCACGACGCCGGTCGCCAGCGTCACCGCGATGGTCCGTCGGGTTCGTCTCAGGGGTCTCCTGGGCAACCCGCACCTCCGGATTCTGTTTGATCGTTACGGAGGCACAGGCAACACCGTGGGCGGGGCCAGGTAAAGATCGGCGGCGCAGGAACCGCGACCGGTTTTGGTCAGCACTTGCCCTTGCGCCACGCACCGTGTCCGCAAACGCACCTTACGTCCCGTCCGTTGCGCGGCCGTGCGTGTGGGCCGTCCGGGTACGCCACTCGGCAGTGAGCATCGACTGCCACACCAGGATAAAAGGAATGGCCTTCCCCGAGATCGAACTCGGGGAAGGCCCTCGATTCAGCTCACGACCGCCAGGGCCGTCCCCTTACATCCGCCGGGGGTCCGGCGTCGGCAGGGGGTTCGGGGCGGGCGGAACCGGCAGGGGCGTCGGCACCGGAACCGGCAGCGGCTCCGGTGTCGACACAGTGATGGGTGCAATGACCATCTTGTCCATGGGTTGTCCCTTTCGTGGTTTTACTTGAGCCGCGTCTGGCGCGGCATCCGCCTCGTTCGGGCCGGACAGTAAGGACAGTCCGGCGGCGACACCGAACGGCAACCACAGAATCCGTGTCGGTTTCTCGGCCGTGGGCGGAGCCAGGTAAAGATCGGCGGCGCGGGAACCGCGACCGGTTTTGGTCAGTACTTGCCCTTGCGCCCCGAACAATGTCCGCAATGCCCCTTACGTCCCGTCCGTTGGGCGCCCGCGCGTGTGGCCACGGCCGCGGCGGGCATGCCGGGCGCCGTCACCAGCCGGCACGAGCACAGGAGGAAACGATGGGCTGGGGCTACCGCAAGTCCCTCAGGATCGGCCCCTTCCGGATCAACCTGTCACGGTCTGGCGTCGGCCACAGCGTCGGCGGCCGGGGCGTCCGCTACACCCGCACCGCCCACGGCCGCCGGGAGATGACCTTCCGCATCCCCGGCACCGGCCTGTACTGGCGCCGCCCCCTCTCCCGCCGCCGCCCCCGCACCCGCCGCCACTGACCCAGGACATCACCCGGCGCGCACGGACACCCCTGCGCACGGCATCCGAGCCCGACGCCTTGACATAGTAAGGTTCCGCCTGCCATGTGCCCCCGGGCGCGGGCCGGCCGGTCAGGAGCGCAGGTCGGTGTCCTTTCTGGGCTGCACGCGCTTGGGCTCGCCGGGCATCTTCGGGTAGTTGGGCGGGTACGCCTGTCGCCGAGCCGACGTTCCACCTCACGGCCGAACGCCTGGCGTTCCTGCCGGTAACGGCCGAGGCGGCCGCACGTTCGCTTATTCGCGGCGCAGCACGGTGAAGAGCAGGAGTTCCCGGTAACGTTCCTGCTGTTCGAGGTCGGTGGGAAGGACCTGCGGGACGGCGTTGATCAGCTGCACTTTGCCGAGGTGGGCGTTGTACAGCAGCAACCCGCGAAGCCGCGCCTCGTCCGGCGGGAAACCGAGGTCCTCGATAATCCGCGAGACGTAGGCGATTCGCCGTTCGGTGACCCGGGTGAGGACCGCGGCGACCCGCGGCTGTCCGGCGGCGGCCATCAACGCGATCTCGACCGGGTCGCCTCCGGTGGCCGCCGGCACCACGGCGAAGAGCGTCCGCAGGCGCGCCATCGGCTCCGACTCCGCCTCGGCCCTGGCGATGACCTGCCGGGTGTTGCTCTCTTCCCAATGGGCGAGCACGGCGTCGACCAGGGCGTCCCTGCTGCGGAAGTGCCAGTAGAAGCTGCCCTTGGTGGTCCCCAGGCGGACGGCCAGCGGTTCGACGGCCACCGCGGCCAGCCCGCCCTCACTGATGGCGGTCAGCGCCGCCTCCACCCAGTCCTGCGCTGACGGCACCCGCACCCCCTCCGCGAATTTCGCCGGACACTACGTATTGCCGTGCACCATACGCTAGCGTATGGTGCACCTCCATACGCAACCGTATGGCAGCCGGAATCCGAGGCATGTGGAGGGACTGAGTTGTTCGGCGGAAATGTCGCTGCCACCACGCCGGACGCGGGAGCGGACGGACGATGCGGCAGGCAGTGACGATCACGGGATCGCGAGCCATCGGTCACCGGCCTCGGGCCGGCCGCCGTGCGCTGTTCGAGGACGATGCCGGGCCGTTGGCGACGCCGGGCACCCGGTTCCCTCCGGGCGGACCGACGGACGCGGCGTCCCCGGCGGGACAGATGACCGCAGAGAATCTGGCGCCGCTCGTCAGCGACCTGCGGCGAATCGTGCGATCCGATCTGCTGTGGCTGTACACCACCCTGCCTTCCGGCGCGGCGTGGGTCGCGGCGTCCGGCTCGGCCGCCGGTGTCCGCGATCGGCCGCCGGAAGGCCTCGAGACGTTCCGGTCTCCCACGGGTCCACGGCCGATCCCGCGGCAGGCGCTGCCGGACGGCTGGCGGGCGGGCGTGCTCGCCCCGATCCGTGCACCCGACGGACGCGACGCCGGATGTCTGCTGCTCGGCTGGACCCGGTGGAGCGGCCGGTACCTGGCCCGCTGGATCACCTCCGGGAGGCTGGGCGGCGCGGTGACCGGTGCGGCCGACGTGCTGGGCGCCTTCTGGGCCAAGACGTGGACGGCCCACGTGCTGGAGGCGGAACGGTCCCGGCTCCGCACGGTCATCGACCACTCCAATGTCTGCGTCCTTGCCCTGGACCAGAATGGAAAGATCGTCGTCTGGAACGCGGCGATGTCGGAACTCGTCGGTGTGCGCGCCGAGGACGCCGTCGGCAGGCGGCCGGAAGAGCTGTTCACCCTGACCGGCGAGGACGGCCGCGCGGTGTGCCTGGCCGCCGGGCTGCACGGCAGCGTGCGGCTGACCACGCCCGGTGGGCGCTCGCTGTGGACACGGGTGTCGTGCTCGGCTCCGGCGCGGGCCACGCCGGCCGCCGCGTCCGGCCTGCTGTGCGCGGCGTTCGTGGACGAGTCGGCGCAGCGGCAGGTGGAGTACATGCGGCACCTGCTCACGCTGTCGGTACGTCATGAACTGCACGGTCCGCTGACCACGATCCGCGGGCACTGCCAGTTGCTCGAGGAGGTCCTTCCCGGCGACGAGAACACGGCGGACTCGCTGGGGGCGATCCAGGACGCCGTGGAGATGATGCGGCACGTCATCGGCGACCTGGTCCAGTTGGTCGGCCCGGACCCGGCGGCGCCGCCCGCGACGCGGGTGGAACCCGTGCAGGTGGAGCCGCTGCTGCGCAGGACGCTGCGGAGCATCCCGTCGGTGGCGGCGCGCGGCCTGGTCGCCGCGGCACCGGGCCTGACCGTGCGCGGCGATCCGGTCCGGTTGCGGCAGTGCCTGCTCCTGGTGCTCGGCAACGCGGAGAAGTACGCGCCCGACGGCACGATCGAGATAACGGCGTACCGGGAGGGGACGTCCGGTGTGATCAGCGTCGCGGACCGGGGCCCGGGGATCCCGTCCCGCGAACGCGACCTGGTGCTGCGGCCACGCTACCGGTCGGAGGCCACGCGGGACCTGCCCGGGTCCGGGATGGGGCTGTACATCACCGCCACGGTGATGACCGCCATGAACGGTCGGCTCGAGCTCGCCCCCGCGCCGTCGGGCGGCCTTGAGGTGCGGCTCCGCCTGCCCCTCTGGGCGGACCCGCGCCACGCGACCTGAGTCCGGCCGGCCCGGGACCGCCCGCGGCCCCTGCCGGATCCGTCCTGGTCGGCTGGAGCACAGTCGGTCAGCCGGCGCGCAGGTCGCGGAGGGCCGCGCGGAAATCGGCGAGGTCGAAGGGCTTGGCGAGGACCCGGGTCAGCGTGCCGTCGGCCAGGTCGCCCGAGGCGTGGACGGCGGCGGTGAGCATGAGCACCGGCAGGTCGGCGCCGCGGGCGTCGGCGCGCAGACGGGCCAGCAGATCGGCGCCGTCCATGTCCGGCAGCATCCGGTCCAGGATGAGCAACTGCGGCGGGGCGGCGCCGGTCAGTTCGCGCCAGCCGTGCTCGCCATCCTCGGCCAGCACCGCCTCGTGCCCGTCGCGTTCCAGCACCGTGCGTAGCAGCCGGCCCACTCCTGGGTCGTCATCGATGATGAGCACCCGCATGGCGGCAGAACCTAGCAGATCGGAGCGTGGCCGCCGGTGGCGCAGAGCCAGCCGACGGCCTCCGTCGCCGAGCGGACCGGCACGATCCGCACCCCGGTGCCCCGGGCCGCCGCGGTGGCGGCGGCGCGCTGCCAGACCGGTACGAAGAAGACGTCCGCGCGTGCCGCCACCGCGGCACGGACCTTGTCGGCGACCTCGCCGACGCCGGTCACGGTGCCGTCGGGACCGATCCCCCCGGTTCCGGCGACGCGGCGGCCGCCGGTCAGGTCGCCCGGGGTGAGCGCGTCGGCGCGGGCCAAGGCCAGGACGAGCCCGGCCGACGGCCCGCGCACGGCGCCCAGCGGGTAGGCGGTCGCCGAGACGTCCGGGCGGGCCCGTACCCGCGCGAGGCGGGCTGCGGGCATCCGCCGGATCTCGGCCTTCCCCCACGAGTCGTCGGAGCTCCTGGGGACGACGAGAACGCGCAGGCCGGTTCGCCGGGGCGCGGTTCGCAGGTCGGCCTGCGTGCGCAACGGGGCCAGGTCCTCGGCGTCCCCAGCGGCCAGCAGGATGTCGCCGGGCCGCAGTCCGATGGCAGGGGCCGCGTCGGTCACCTGCAGCCCGGTACCGCCCCCCGGAGTCCGGCGGGCGGCGAGCTGGGCGGCGACCAGCACGGCGTTGGTCTGTGCCGTGCCCATCGCCCGGTCCGTCGCCGTGGCCGTCGCCGGGGAACTGTCGCCGCCGCCCCTGATCGTGCGTTCCCCGCTCAGTTCGGCCACCGCCCACTGGAACCAGGTGCTGCGCCGTATCCGGACCGTCGTGACCGACCAGGACCCGTCGGCAGGGCCGCCGACCTGGATCACCGGGCCGGGACCGACGCGGTGGTACGGCGAGCCGGTCACCCCGAGGCCGGCCAGCATGATCAGGGAGGCGACCGTGCCGTACCGCAGCCGGCGTTTCAGCGGTACCGCGCGCGACTCACCATCGCTCCGAACGGCGTTCATATCTCCAGTAGCATGGCGTCATGGCACGGGTCCTGGTCGTGGACGACGATCCACGACTCGTCAAGGTGGTCGCGGGCCTGCTGCGCAGACGCGGACACCAGGTGGAGGCCGCGCCCAACGGCGAGTCGGCCCGGCTGGTGCTGCGGCGCGGCGGTGTCGACATCGCCCTGCTGGACATCAACCTCCCCGACATCGACGGGCTGTCCCTCGTCGACCAGTTGCGCGACGGGGGGAACACCACGCCGCTGATCCTGCTGACCGTCCGCGGCGAGCCGCACGAGCAGGCGCTCGGACTGCGGCTCGGCGCCGACGACTACGTCGCCAAGCCGTTCGAGCCGGAGGTTCTGCTCGCCCGGATCCAGGCGGTGCTGCGGCGCAGCGCGACCCCCACCGCCGGACGGACCGACGACACCCGCGGTGCCCTGCTGGACATTCCGCCGGTGCGGGTCGATCTCGCCGCGCGGCAGGTCTTCCGGGACGGGACAGTGGTGCGGCTGGCCCCCATGGAGTACGCCCTGCTGGAGTTCCTGGCCACCAACCGTGGCCGGGCGATCTCCAAGGAGGAGCTCATGCTGCATGTGTGGGGCACCAGCCAAGGCGTGTCCCGGACGCTCACCGAGCACGTCTCCCGGCTGCGCCGCAAACTCGGCGAGGACGTGATCGTGACCGTGACCGGGTTCGGATACCTCATTCCGGCGGCTCCCGAGAGTTCCGCAGCCACAACTCCGTGACGAGGGTGTGCTCCCCTTCCACCCGGCACCACATCTGGTCGCCGTTGGCCTGCATGGTCGCACGCCACCGGGCCAGCCCCACATGGTCGCCGAGCCCGTTGTCGACCCTGGTCGGCCAGGGCAGCCCGATCCGGGTTCGCGCCCGCTCCAACTCCGGCCGTGTCAGGTCCTCGGAGAAAGAACGCACGGTGCGGACCGTGAAGTCACCCCGCCGGCGCACCGTCACCCGCTGACGGGTCAGCCCGCCCAGCAGCGCGCCATGGGTACGGATGGTGTCGGCCACGATCCGGTCCGCCCGCTCGCCGCTGATCTGGGGCTCCTGCATGGCGACGAGCAGCCCGGCGAGCCCCTCGACCGCCGAGCCGAACAGTTCCACGTCCTCGTCCCGCCTTCGTCCGGCCGTCTCGGCGAGCAGCCCGGCCGTCACCGACAGAATGGTGAGCTCGCCCGCCATCCGATGCACCGCGCCCCGGGCGAACCTGTCGTGCCACTGCTCCGGCTCCCTGCCCGCGACGGCGTCGACGAGCACCGCGGTCGCCGCGGTCAGCGGGATCGCGGCGACCGGACCGCAGGCGAAGGCCGCCCGCCAGGTCAGCGCCTGGCCGGCGGCGACGAGCGAATCCCGGTCCAGGCACGTCCCGCCGGGGCCGCTGAGATCCTCCACGCCGCGCGGCGGGATCCCCGCCCGGGCGTACACGACCACGGGTTGCAACGCGGCGGACCTCAGCCGCTCACCGCGGTGCCCGCGCTGGACACGAGCTCGTCGAGCGCCGCGCGCAGGTCGGTGCCGGCCCTGACCACCCGGACGTAGTGCCCGGTCAGCCGCCCGGCGAGCTGGGCGTTCAGCCCGCCCTCGCCGATCCCGCCGGAGATCTGGTGCTCCTCGACCGCCACGATCGCGTTGTCCCGGTGGACGAGGACGTCGGTGACCTGGATCGGGTTCATGGCGTTGGTCAGGAAGGTCACCGGGTCGGCGGAGTACTCGATGATCTCCAGTCGTTCCTTGCCGAAGCCGCGGTTCAGCAGGCTCTCGGCCCCCCGGAGCCGGCTCGCCCCCCGGCCGATACAGGCTCCCCGTGCGTCGACTCCCCTGGTGGTGGGCGCCACGGCGATCTTCGTCTTGGTACCGGCGACACGCGCCACGGCCTTGATGACGACCTTGCCGGTGAGCAGTTCTTCGACGAAGCCCGCCAGGACGCGCTCGACCAGCTCCGGCGCGGTGGCCGACAGCAGAAGCCGCTCACCGCCCTGCCGGCCCTCGCCGGACACGCCGACGACCAGCGCGATGACGCTGTCCCCCACCGCCAACTCGGGAGCGGTGGCCCCCGCCGGGAGTTCGTAGGCGTCTGCGCGCGGCAACAGCGCGTCGCGGGCCTGGAGGGTGGCGACGTCGTACACGGTGCAGCGGAACCCGTCGGGATCGCTCGAATTGATGTGCGCCGTCACCGTCGTCCCGACGACCGCAGGTTCGAGACCGAAGTCGCTCAGGATCGTTCGCACCGCTGCTGGTCCTTTCGTTTGTGAAGCGGGGCCAGGCGGCCGGTCTCACTCCGCGCCGGGTCGCCTGCCCCTGACCTTTACAGTCCGCGCGTTCCAGAATCCGCAACCCAGCGTTTGCCGGGTCACGTGAGATTACCTCGGGCGCGTGCACCGAGAGCGCACCGGACGACCACCGCCGATTCGACGTGCGCACCACGGGCGATCAATTCTGTGTCAACGCGGCCGCCGGGTCCCCGCGGTCAGACGGATTCGCGACCTCGCGCGGGCACGGCGCTCATCTAGGGCTTTGCCGCGCGGTTCATCCGATCGACGCGAACCCGCGTGTATCCGCGGCCGGTTCAGGAGGGTCATGGGCATGTCAACGATCTTGATTGGTCCGAGCATTCCCGGCATCGTGCGCGTCTAATCTCGCATCAGCCACCAACGGCGAGGGAGACGTATGGAGAACGTGCAGCCGCTCGGCGGCGGGCGCCCCACCGCCGAGGAGTTCCGCAGCCGCAACGACATGCTCTTCGCGCGTCGCAAGGAGCTACAGCAACAGCTCACCGGCCTGCGCGCCAGGGCCGACGCAGACGAGTTGGACATGCTCTCGGAACTGGCGTTGCGCCGAGCCGAACGTGAACTCGAGGACGTGACCCACGAAATACTGAACATGAACTTCGGTCTCGTTCGCAGATACGTCGCCATGTTCACGTCGAGGTCCAGTGAGCACATCGAGGATTTCGAAAGCGCCGGCAAGGTCGGGCTTTTGTGGGCGATCTCCTCCTATGACCCGGACCGTGGGCCGTTCGCCAGCTGGGCGTTCAAACCGATCCAGCGGGAGGTGCTGCGCGCGGTGCGGGACGCCGACCACCCCAACCTCAATCCCGGGGACTTCGAGAAACGCCCCGCCATCCTGGCCGCGGAGCGGGCGTATCTGGAGGAGGCCGGGCCGGACGCCCCGGTGGACCACGCCGTCATCGCCCGGCGTGCCGGGGTGACCGAGGCCCAGGTGCGGCGGGTTCTGGACGCGCCACGGCTCGACAGCCTGCACGCGCCCGCGGGGGGCCAGGCCGAGGACGAGGCTCCGTGGGAGGAGCGGCTGGCCGACTCCTCCCCGAGCATCGAGACGGAGGTGCTGCTGCGGTTGGATCTGCGCGCCATCAGCAGCCGCGGCCTGCCCAACCTCGACTCCCGCGAACGGTACGTGCTGACGCGCCGATTCGGGCTGGACGGCGATCCGGAGCAGTCGCTGCGCGTCATCGGCGAACGGCTGGGGCTGTCGCGCGAAGGGGTCCGGCAGATCCAGCAGAAGGCGCTGGCCAAGCTCGTCGAGCCCATCATGGAGGCGTCGGACGATCCGGGAACGTTCCAGGGACGGGCGGGATGAACGACGAGCGGGAGCCGAGGCCGGTCGACGGGAACTGGGCACAGAACCCGTGGATCATCATCGACGACACCGCGGACGCCGCGGAGGAGCCGGCGCCGGCCGGCGCCGACGAGCCGCCGGTGGCGCCGCGCGGCGGAGCCGGCCCCGGTGGCGCGAGCACGGATGCGGCCGACGGTCGTCCCTCTTCCGTTGGCCCTGCGCAGAGCAACGGCTGGGAGTCTTCCGGGACGTCGCAGACCTGGAACGGCATGAACATGGCGCCTCCGGGGGCCGAACCGAGGACGACGATCGCCTTCGAGGCCGCGCCCGGGGCAGGCGGCGGGGGCCAGAGCGGCGCGGGCCAGAGCGGCGCGGCGGCAGCCTGGGAGGCTCCTTCCGGCGACGCCGTCCAGGCCCCTCCCACCGGTGGCGCGCAGACCGCCTGGTACACCGACGACCTCGCGAACGAGGGCTACGCCTCTCGGCCCGTCCTCGACGACCGACCCGCTCATGATGACGATGCCCCCCGACGGCCGGCCCGCCGTGCACTGGTGAACCGGCTGCCACGACCCGGCGGCATCGCCCTGGGGCCGGCCCTCGTCACCTTCGTCATCACCTGCCTGAGTGTCCTGCTGGTGGTCTCGTCGATCATCTGGCGTCCGCACACGCCCTGACCCGCCCGCCGCCGATCCGGGACGACCGTCGCCGCGGCCATGACTCTCCTGGGCTTGACGTCTCGGCCCGATCCGGCACGGCGCGCATGGACCCGGATCAGACCCTGGTCAGACCCGGATCGGACCCGGGCCGGGTGTGGGTCAGGTGCGGCTGCGCAGTCGCGTGCGACGGGCGCGTTCGGCGTCGGCGCGGCGGGGTGTCGGCCGCCCCTTCGGTTCCCGCGGGTCGCGTCGCGGCCCGTCCGGCCTCCGCCGGCCGACGCGCACGGCCCGGCGCCGCCGCGCGCCGCCCAGCGTCCTGATCCAGATGACGCCCTGCGCAGTCCCGTCACTGATCACCCCCCAGACCGCTCCCGGGAGCGCCCGCACCAGCCGCACGAACGCCAGCGTGAGCCCGGCGGCCCCGAAGTTGACGACCGCCCCCAGTCCGGCCACCTGTCCCCAGGCCGCCGCCTCACGCACCCCGCACCGGCCCGTACTGAACAGGCCGCCGGGGCACTCGCTCGGAATCAGGACCACGAGCGCCCCCACGACCCCGGCCAGGGCGCACAGCGCGGCGGCCGCCGTGAACCGGCCGATCGATTTCTTCCAGCGGCGGTGCAGCCGCACGGTCACCCGCACCACCGAGGCGGCCGCGACACCCGCCGCGGCGGCGATGAGCAGGTCCGTCGTCCCGAACCGGAGCGCCCCGCCGTACTGGAGGACGAGCAGCCCCAGCGAAACGCCCGCCAGCGCCACCCCGAGGGACACGACGATCGCGACCTCGACCGCCACCGCCCGTGGTCTCACCCGGATCGCGGTCATGACACTCGCTCCTCGTACCAGCGCAGTTCCTGCGTCCGCATCGGCACGACCACGTACTCGACCCTGCTCTCGGGCTTGTTGACCCGCAGGTACGCCTCACCGGTGCCCAGGTCCCGCAGTTCCTGGGTGGAGACGATGAATTCCTCCTCCTCCATGAGGTTGAACTGCTGGGGATGCCCGGAACGGCCGAGGCGCTCGGAGAACTTGTTGTTGTCCCGCATGCCGAGGAACTCGGCGCACTTCTCGGCGGACTCGGGCGACGACTGGGCCATGGCGATCAGCCAGTTGATGTTCTGCGTCAGCCGGGACCAGTCGTCGCCGTCCTTGTCGATCCAGTCCGTCGGCCCCTGGGTGCACAGGATCATGTTGAACAACGCCGACCGGACCCGGGAGAGCATGTTCATGGCGATGGTCCGGTCGATGAAGTTCGCCTCGTCCACGACGATCAGCCGAGGCCGGTCCTTGGGAGCGCGGCCCTGGATGCGCTGCGCGGCGTACACCGACAGGCGCTGCAGCGCCGAGGAGGAAAGGATCTTGGCCATGTCGGGCTGCCCGAGCGAATTGAGCCCGACATAGGTCAGCCCGTCGCGCCGGACGTCGATCATCTGCCGGTCGCCGCCGGGGACGAGGACGCGCCGCCCCACGCCGGAGTCGTACAGTCCGGTCAGCTTGGTGCCGAAACTGGCCGCCGAGTTGGCCTCGTCGCGGGACGGCCGCAGCACGTTGGGGTAGCGTTCCACGCAGTAACCGGCACCGTGCACCCGGTCGATCGCGAGGACCCGCTCCTTGACCGCGCCCCTCATGTGCTCGCCCTGCTCCATGATCTTGCCGATGTCCAGCATGGTCGGCGGGGGGAACCGGTCCGGCGCCACCTCGCCGGCCTGGTAGCACATCTGGACGACCTGCTGCAGAACCTTGCGGTTCAGTGCCTGCCAGTACGCGTCGTCGAACTCGACCATCGTCATGATGGTGTCGAACGCCTCGTCGGCGGACATGCCGGCGAGCGCGTTGAACCAGTAGCCCGGCCGCTCGTCGCCCAGGGCGATCTCCTGCATGGGCACGCGATGCATCCGCGCGTAGGCGCGCAGGAAGTCGCGCAGGCCGCCCGGCTCGGTGTCCTCCTTCATGTCGATGACGGTGACGTCGAACCCCATGTCGAGCGCCGCCCCGATGATCCACATCAGGGTGACCGTCTTTCCGCTGCCGGTGGAGCCGACGACGGCGCCGTGCATGCCCAGTTCCTGGACGCTGAGGAACACCGGCCGGTCGCGGCGCCCCAGTCCGATCGGGAGGGCCTTGGCCTTGAGTGGCGTCCTTCTGGCCTTCTCCGTCGCGTGCGGACCGCGCACCGCGGGGATCTCGCTCAGGGGCACCCTGCCGGACACCCGCCGTTTCAGCATGTCCCGCCGGACCTTCGTGGGCGTGATCGGATCGTCGACCGACTCCTTGCGGCGCATCCACGTCCCGTCGAGCACCGCGAGGAACTTGGTCTTCATCCGCAGGAACGAGCTGAGCGCGGCGACCGGTGAGCCGATCGCCCGGCCCATGATCATGCCGGTGCAGCCCGCCAGCACCGCCGCCACGCACAGCACCACGGTGACGGGGACCCGCAGGGGGTCCCCCGGGCCGCGGTCGGCGAAGCTGAGCAGCCAGTAGCCGTAGCTCAGCGCGTTCGCCCTGGCGTACACGGCGAATCCGGCCACGCCCGCCAGCGTCAGGATGGCCCAGTCCCGGCGCGCCAGGACCCGGCGCAGCACGAGGAAGACGACCGCCGCGCAGACGGCCGGGACGAAGGCCACGAGCAGGAACGCGAGTGCCACCATGACCACGGTCGTGAACAGGTAGCCGCCACTGTCGTCTCCGGCCCCGGACCCCGACCCTCCGCTGTACGCCATATTCACTCCCTGCGCTGCGGCAACGGCGTCAGTTGTCGTTGTTGCTGTTGCTGACGGTGGTGATGCTCTCGAAGACCTTGCCGACGATGTCGCCCATGGCCCTCACCCCAGAGGTGGTGAGGTTGAGATTGAACAGCAGCCCGCCGATCAGCAGACCGAACGTGAGCGACCTGAACGCCTCGCCCGGCCTGCCCCGGCCGATGCCGTTGACCATCCGGAACACCGCGAACACCACGATGACGACCGCGAGCGCGCCGCAGATCGCCACGAGCGCCCTGCCCGCCGGCGAGTCTTCCAAGAAGCTGTTGGCACCCTCCTCACCAATCGGCGCCGCAAGTACGTCAAGACCAGGGAGTGACATCGTGATTCCTCCGGTTGTGGGTTCCCGGTCAGTTGGTAAAGGCGTTGTAGTAGGGCTCCAGCTCCGCGGCGGAGCCGGCCGGTCCCCAGGCGAGCACCGGAGGCTGGGCTCCGGTCGCTCCCACCAGCAGGTCGAAATCGGCGAAAGTGGTGAACCGCTGGTCGGCGCCGTTCTGGCCCGGCACGGTTCCGGCGGGCGCCGCTCTGGCGAGCAGGATCCGCACCCGGACGATGACCTGGCCGTTCCCGGATTTGATCGCCGACAGGATCTGCACGGCCTGGGGGGAATCGGCCAGGGAGAACCCCGACAGCCCCGCATAGCGGTGGGAGTCGTTCTGGTCACCGGTGACGGCGAGCAGGCCCGCCGAATCACCCGTGGAGTAGGCCCCCGCCCACCGCAGGATCTGGTTCTTGGTCGCGTTGCCGACCTGTGTGGTCAGGCCGCTGAAGTTGGTGTAGTCGGCCCTTCCCCCGACCTTGCCGACCCCGTTCTTCCAGACTGACAAGGAGGGCGAGGCCGCCAGAAGCGGTCCCTTGGGGTCGAGCAGTACGGGGACGTCCAACTGGAGCACGTTCGATGCCGGCGCCGCCGCTTCCGCACCCCCGCTCGCGGTCGCGGTCGCGGTCGCGGTGGGACTGGCGGAGACCGGAGGGCCGGTCTGTGGGGAGACCGTCGAGCTCGCAGATGGCGAGCCGGCGGTCCCCGGTACGGACGTCTGCCCGCTCGGCGCCGTGGCCGGTCGGCCGCCCGGCTGCGTGGACGGCCGGCCACTCGGCGCTCCGGACGAAGCCTTCGGGGTCTGTGAAGGCTGTTCCCCGGGGCTTCCCAGGACGACGAGGAAGTGGTGCACTTCGAAATCGGTGTAGCCGAGCTTCTCCGAGCCGAAATGCTGGGGGCTGAACCCCACCCAGCTCAGCGACCGGTAGTCGAGCGGAGTGCTGCGCCCGTCAGCGGTCTGGTTGACGGCCGTCTCCGGCTTGAAGGACTCGGCATGGGGCACGTTCTGCCGGGTGCCGGCCAGGAAGTTCACCGCCGCCGTGTAGGCCAGGTCGCGGCCTTGCGGGTCGACCGATGACAGATCGGGCTTGGTGCTCCCCTTGGCGAGGGCGACGACCGTGGCGACGACGCTGAGTCCCGCCGCGAGGAAGAGCGCACCCAGGATTCTCCTGGCCCGCCTGCGAGCGGTCGGCTCGCTGGAACGCCGGGCGGGCACCATGGTGAAGCGGGTGGGTGACTGTTCCGGCATCGTCCTCTCCCCATTTGTCACGTCGCAGGCAGGACCGTGCGGCCGTACCGCCGATGCGCAAGTAGCGGAGGCTCAGTCGCGCCGGACGCGCCTGCGGCGGGCGGGTTTCCGGGAGGACGCGGTCGACTCACGGCCCTTGCGCGGGCGGCCGGGCAGCCGGCCTTCGCCGGGCATCTCCTGCTGCGGGTAACCGCGCGGGTCCCAGCGGACGGCGTCCATCGGAACGCCGCCCGGCAGCATCCGGATGGTTCCCGCGGCGGTGCGGCGCAGTGGAGCGATGCCGACGTAGAGGCGGACGGGCCGGCCGTCGAGAACGAGCTTTCGGTTGCGGGTCTCGTTGATCTGCAACCCCAGCCACTTGGCGAGCGACTCCCCCGGCAACGGTGAGAAGTTGACGACCCCCCAGCCGACCGCCCCGCCGAGCGTCGGACCGTACATCAGCGCCTTCAGGCCTGGACCAGCGATGAGGAAGGCGGCCAGGAAACCGAGCGTCGCTCCGGCGAGCATCCCGATGAGCGTGGTGAGCCTGACCGTACGGGGCAGTGTGACCTCCTTGTTCACGCTGCCGATCACGGTCGGTGGCGGCTTCAGCATGTTGGTCGCGGCCAGCATCGCCGGTCCTTTGACGGGCTCGTCCTCGCTCATGCCTGGGACCGTGCGCGGTCACGTCCCGGACGCCAGACCGATTCGCGATTGGTCACCGCGCGCCGGTTGCCCGCGCGCGTCCGGCGGCGACGGTCACCGGTATGCCGAAGTTGACCGACTACGTCCGTGCGGGCTACCGGCGGCGGCAACGTCCGTGGGACCGCACCGAACTGCCCGAATGGTGGGATGTCGCGGTCTGGGTCGCCGTCGGCGGCATCGTCATGATGCTGGCGGTCGGCGCGGTGGTGGGGCGCGGCGAATCCTCCGGCGGCGCCACCACCGGGAGCAAGCCGCCACCGTATGCCGTCGAGACGCTGAACCCCCGCGGTTCCGGCACCACGCCCGGCGCGGCGAGCGCGCCGTCCACCACGTCCACGGCTCCCTCTCAGACGCCTCCCGCGGGAGTCTCCGCCAAGGACTTCACCGCCTCCGCCGCGATGAGCGTCCCGGTGACCGGTGGCGGCACGACGGTCGTCCCGGCCGGTGCCCGGAATGTGGCCATGGCCGCCGCCAAGGCCACGGCGACCGGAGACTGGACCGGAATCCCCTTTGTCGGCGCGGCGCGGCCCACCCCGGCCAGGACACCGGCACCGCCGGGATCGGTGGTGGGAGAGATCACCGTCACGGACCCCTCGGTGACCGGAAACAGCCAGTACCGGTTCAGCGCGACGATCAGACATGGCGGAACGGCGAAAACCCACGTCGTGGAGATCCTTGTAGAGCGGGACGAGTCCGGTTACGCGATCCGCGCACGCTAGCGCGGCGCCCTCTCTGGTATCCCCCCCGGCGTCCCGTCTCCTTGCCCTCTCGGCGCAGCGGCGGACGGTCATTGGCGATCACCCCGATCCAGGGAAGCCGCAGAGCTGAGCGAGGTACCGCGTGGACGAGCCGGACAGGAGCCCTCGGCAGCCGTCCGACCCGGCTGGCGCCCCCGAGCCGCTGGACGATCCGGACCTGCTGGACGATCTGGAGCCCCCGGACGACCCCACCCGCCATCCGCCCGTAGTCGTCCCCCTGTCGGAGGCCGATCCCCGTGCGCTCTCGGCGGCTCAGCGGCCCCCACACGTCGACGACATCCTCGCCGCGCAAGCGGTCGCCGACCGGGGCGTGGACGGACTGGGCAAGGCCCCGTACGGCGAGGCCGGGCTGATGGGCGGAGCCGTCGAGCTTCCGTCCACGGCCAACCCTTTCGCCACGCAACAGGCGCTGGACGCGGCCGCGAAGGCGGCCCAGGGGCCCGCCGCGGGTGACGAGCCTGAAAAGGGCCTGACGCGGCGGATGGCGGATCAGGTCGTCGACGAGGCGACCCAGGCCGCCGACGCGACTGTGACCCGAGCCGCCGAACAGCACCTCGGGGCGCCGCTGAAGGGCGACACCCTGGGAGACAAGGCCCTCGACGCTGGGGGGCAGGGAGTGGGTCAGGCGCTCGCCAGGGGCCTCAGCTTGTCCACGCGCGGTGTCTCCGACAGGGTCAAGCGTTCCGCCCCGGCCCAGGGATTTCTGGACAGAGCGCAAGGGTCTCGCCTCGGGAAGCTGGCGCCGGAATCGGCCTGGCGCGGTTTCCGGGCCGGGGGCGGGGGGACCGGCAGGGGCGGCACACAGGACAAGAGCAAGCAGAACAAGAGCGAACAGAACAAGAAGGCCGGCGGCTCGGGGAAGGGCTCGGGGTCGAGCCACGGGAAGCTCCGGGTGTTGATGACCGCCGCCCTGCCGGTGCTGGCTCTGCCCCTGGTCATCATCCTGCTCCTCGCGATGATCCTGGGCATCGGAGTCACGTCCGATGACGAGCAGGTCCAGCCTGAGGAGGCCTCGGACCGTAAGGTCGCCGAGTACTTCCCCGAGGGATGGCAGAAGATCCTCAAGAACGCCGCGGACCGGGCCGCCGAGGGCGGGGCGGAGGACTACGCCAAACCGCCGTGGACCATCCTGGCCGGCATCGCCAAGACGCAGACCGACTTCGCCCGCTACAGCCCGTACGACAACATCGACCGCGACCCCGGGCGCAAGGCGTCGGAGGTCCCTTCAGGGGAGGGCGGCGGTGGCGCCGTGGAGGTCGGCAACACCAGCGGCGCGGGGCCGGGGCCCGTCCGAGGCGTCGAAGGCCCCGGTTCGACCGCCGCCGTACGCGGTTCCGGCGGCCATTCCACACCGCCGGCCGGCGACCTCAGCCACCAGCTCGGCTGGTTCCTGTACGCGCTGCGCAAGCACGAGTCGAACGGCGACTACAAGGCCCGGGCCGGGACGAGCGAAAGCGACGCCTGCGGCGCCTACCAGGTCATCTCCAGCACCTGGAACAAATTCGGCGGCTACCAGACCGCGTGCGAGGCGCCGCCGAGCGTGCAGGACCGCTGGGCGACCACGAACATCCTGGCGAAGTGGAAAACGTACAGGAAGTGGCAGCAGGTCGCAGCTGCCCACTTCTATCCTGTGTGGGCGAATTCGCCGAGGATGTGGGACGAGTGTCCGGCAGCCTGCTCCTTCAACCCGACGGTGTGGGAGTACGTCGACGACGTGATGTCGAAGATGCGGGATGCCGCCAGGAAGTACCCGCCCAGAGGCGGCGGGGCGCAGCCCGCCTCGTTCCGTGCCGGGGCCGACGGGACCATGGGGCGGCCCGCCACGTCCCGTGCGGAGGCCGGTCCGCCCGCCACCGGCATGGACCCCGCCGACATGGGCGCCGCCGAGGGCACCGGCCTGTACGCCGACGGTTGCGCGGTCGGCAATCCCACCCCCGGCATCGGCGGCAAGGACAACCAGGGGTCGGGACCGTACCTGATCAGCCCCGCGGCGGCGGCCCAGATGCGGATGGACGGCCTCGATCCCCAGAATCCGTGCGACTCCTCGCTCTTCGTCGCCCGCGAGCTCACCAAGACGGCCGAGCGGGTCCACGCCGATCCCGAGAGCCCGGAGTGGAAGCCCAACGGGTCGGCCAAGGACCAGGAGAACGCCCGGAAGTACTGGGGCAAGATCATCGAAGTCGCCGGGATCTTCGTGGACCGCTCCGCCGATCCCGACCGGCCGTGCACCGTGCCCCCGCCGGACGACCCCGACAAGCCCTGGTCGATCAGTTTCAAGATCATCTCCGTCTGGCGTTGTGAGGCCACCCGCTTGCAGGACCTCTATCTGGTCACCGGCGGCAGGTACAAGGGGAAGGAGTTCGCGTACTCCGTCGAGACCGACCGGGCCACCGCCGTCAAGACCCTCGTCAACGAGGCGATGTCGGTCAGCTACGGAGCCGGCAAGTGGAAGACCAAGGGCTGTGACGACGACAAGGACAAACGCCAGGGCATCTTCCCGATGACCAAGAAGGAGGCGAAGGCGGCCGGGGTCAGGGACCGGTGCGATGTGGACGAGAACATCGCGGGCGCCGCCAAACTCGTGCTCTCCGTCGAGAGGATCGAGCCGAAGAAGCGCCCGCAGGACCTCGGCGTCTTCCAGCCCATGGTCGGCGGCTGGGCGAAGCTCGGCATCGCCATGGGCACCGACCTGCGGCTGTTCTCGACGATCGGACCGGGAACCGAGTTCACCACGTCTGAAGAGTGCACCCAGGTGATGACCGGCTTCCTGACCGCGATCGCCCCGCATGCCAAGGACTTCGCGGACCTCGAGGATCCCCCGAGCAGGGAGAAGGTCTACAGCGAGTGGGAGCCGAAGCTGTCGGATCTGGCAGCGGCCAATGGCCTGACCGACCCGAGTTCGGACAGGGCCTGTGTCATCGGATCCTGGGCTCCCGGATTCAACACCGCGCTCGCGCAGATCGCCACCGGTCTGGCCGCAAGCGACAGTGCGAACGGGGACAATCTCAACGGCCTGGCCAACTACTACCAGGGCAGGGAGGACGCCAACGAGGCGACGCCCCCGGTCGTCGGTCAGGACACCCTGGTCATTCCACGGCTGGCGCTGCGCCCGCTGACGGCGATCGGCGCCCCCATCGCTCCGGACGCCACCAAGGCGTGGAGCTGGCTCGGCAGCACGGAGGGGGTGACCATCCCGCTGGAGCAACGCGCCGTCGAGTACGCCTGGTTCTTCGGCGGCGTCATCCCCCCGTTCGACAGCGCCGGCAAGCCGATCGGCTCCCTCGCCGAGGGTTCGGAGGCGGGCTCCGCCCCCGGTGCCACGCAGGTCGAGGTCGGTCCGGACGGCTGCCCCAAGAAGGCCCCGAAGAACACCCTCCGGCAGGGCGCCGCGGAGATCGGCGTCCACAAGCTGTGCGTCGACTCGGTGGCCAAGGCCCGCACTCCAGAGGCGGCGAAGGCCATCAAATGGGCGCTGACCCATCTGGGCCTCCCTTACTGCATGTGCGATCCACAACGTAACTGGGAAAACTACGCCGACTGTTCGAGCTTCGTTTCCCGTGCCTACCGGAGCGCGGTTCCGAACCTCTACCGGGGCAACGCTCCAACCACCCACACTCTGCGGGCGGTTCCCTGGATGCGGAAGATTCCGCTCAGCCAGGCCAAGCCGGGAGACCTGGTGGAGCCGAATGACGGTCACGTGGCGATGCAGCTGGCCGACGGCTACAAGGTGCACACCAATACCAGCAAGGACGTCTCCCGGGTCGAGCGCGACTACGGCAAGGCCACCTGGGTCGGCTGGTTCGATCGCAGCAAGGTGTGACCCCGGCAGACAGGCGGCACCGCGCGTATCCAAGCAGATTGAATCTGAAGATGCCGCGGACCGATTGCGAGAGCGAGGCGGTCTGGGCGAGAATTGACCGGCACACACAAACAGAGCCGAACCCGGCCCTGTAGACGTCTTGTCAGGCGGCGCACAGGGGTCGGGTTCAAGGATCCGGTCCCGCGCGCCTTCGTAGCGGAAGGAACTGACCGTGAAACTGCGCGCGAAGCCGGAAACGCGACGGCGAATCCTGACCGTCCTCGGCCCCGTCGTGACGGTACTGGGCGTGGTCGTGGCCCTGCTGGCCGGGGCCTTGACCAGTGGTCAGGACGACCCCACGGGAGGTACTCCTGGGAAGAACCAGGCCTCCTCTCAGACGTACATCTTCACCCTCATACGTGAAGAGGAGCACAGGAAGCTTCGGCTGACCGTCTCCGGCTCCTCGGGGTACATCGATGGCCAGTACATTCTGGTCGCCTTCTCCGAGGAGTCCGGGAAGCCGGGCGGCCTGCCTCGTCCAGGTGTCAGGGACAGGAGGCATTTTACCGGCCGGAGCAGCGGCAACTGGTTCCGGTTCGACGGCCTTGACCAGGACGGGCCCATCACGGGCATTCTCAACGAAGGTGTTCTCACTGTGGACCGCGCCTTCGCCGCAACCGAGTCGAAGAAGTGGACGCAGAGCTCCGAAAAGGCCTTCAAGCAGGCGCTCACGGACTACGCCGAGGACCATCCGCTGGGCACCTGCCCGACGGACCCGGAATACGTGGTCTGCCCGGAATAGCGAGTCCTCCCGGAAGACTCGTTCGATCCGGCCGGCCTCCACCCCACACCGGGGTGGAGGCCGGTTTCATATCCGGTTCTCTGTCCGGATCACCGGGTCCGGCTCACCGGATTCCGCACGCTAGTTCCTGGTGACCTCACGCTCGTACATCTCCCTCAACAACTGACGGATGTCGACCGGACGGCTCGACGTCAGCCGGGGGTCGATCTGGGTCATCCGCCGGCTGCTCTCAAGGGACTGCCGCATGTCCTCCAACCTGTCGAACACCTCCCTGTTGTCCCGTTCCTCGCTGTCGACGCGCCGCCTGATCGTGTCCCTGAACTCGTCGAGGGCGTCGATGAGGGCATCGGTGTCGGCTGTGGTGTGGGGCGTCCGCGTGATGGAGCCGGCCAGCCTCTCGATCGTCTCGTGCCAGTCCTGCTGTGCCCGCCGCGTCTGTGCGGTGATCTGCTCGGCGACCCGTTCCAGCTCCTCGGTGTCCATGACGGTGCTCGGATCGGCGAGTCGTACCCGCAGATCGCAGACGCCGCGCGCCGACGCGGACGCGTCGACCGCGTCGCGCAGTTGCGCGCTCAGCCGGTCGATGTTCGCGGCGACCTCCTGCTGCAGGCCGGTCAGCCGTTCGAACTCCGCCGGGAAGTCGCCCGCGAACCCCGCGGCATTCGCATCATGAAGATCCTGCACCTCCGCAACGACGCTCATCAGTCTGGTGAGGTCCTGCTCAAGCCGAAGATGGAGTTCTTCGGCCGTCCCGGAACTGCCGTCCGGCATCTCCACCCGGATCTTCCGGAAGTCACCGATCTCGCGCTGCGCGGCCTCCGCCACTCTGTGCACCGCCTCCATGTCACGCTGCCGGCGGATATCGGTGCCCGGCAGCTCCGCCTGGGCCCATTCTTCCCGGGCCGTCCTTACGGCGGTGTCCTCCGACCGGCGAGCGGTGATGGTGATCCTGGAAATCTCCTCGTCCGTGCCCCCGCTGATGAAGTGCGCCACCCGCTCCCGCACCTCGGGACGGCTCGTGTCGATTCCGTGGGCGGCCAGTACGTTGATGTACTCGCCATTGTCGTTGATGTAGCCGCGTTCCCGCGCCTGCGCGGCGAGCCGGGCGATGAACTGGTCGTCGTTCTCTGGGACTCCGTTTACCATCTTGCGCTGCAGGGTGTACGGGTCGAAGAAGTTGTACGGGTTGGTGGCGAAGTCATCGACGGTCATGTCTTCCGGGTACACCACCCGTCCGGTCGTCCGGTCGAACCGCGGTGGAACGGGGATGGCCAGGCCATGGTCGCCGATCATGATCTGGTCGGGCTTCAGCCCCATCCTCCTCGCCATTTCGGCGCGCGCCCGCATCTTCTCCTCGTCGTTGGCGAATCCGGTGAACTCCGGGTTGAGGCCATCGGCGTGCGCGGCACCCCATTGCCGGGCGCGCAGCATGTTCAGCCCGTCCAGGGTGTGCTCCCTGATCAGCCTCTCGCGCTCCTCGTCATCGCTGACCCGGATGATGTTGCGGTGCCAGTCATCGGCCTGTCGCTGGCCCGCCCGCCAGCTCTTGGCCACCGGCATCCCCGCCGCCGCACCCGGTTTCAGGCCCGCCCCCCCGCCTCCCGCACCGGATCCGCGGCGCCCGCCGCCGAACATGGCCTGGCCGCCGCGCAGGGCCGCTGCACCGCCGGTGAAGGCCATCAGCGGCAGCGTCGCCAGCACGGCGGGCGGCGCCAGCATCGTCAGCCCGGCCATGCCCGCGGTCAGCCCGGTGTACGCCGCGGCGCGCTGTGCGGGCGATCCCGACACAGCTCCGCGTTGCAGGGCCATGGTGCCCCTTCGCAAGCCCGCGCGACTGGCGTCGTACCTGTCCCGCACCCAGTCGGTGAGCGGCCGGGTGGCCCTCCGCACGCCTCGTCCCGTGGCTCTGGTCATCCCACGCGTCGCCCGGTTGTTGATCATTCGCCGCTGCAGCGACCGCTCGTCCAGGGCGCCCAGCCGCATCCGGCCCATCCCGAGCCGGCCGAGTCCGCGGGACAACTGCCGGTCCGAGTTGCGCGCCAGCCTCCGGTCGCCGCTGCTCTTCAGCACCGCTGCCGCGGCGAACCCCACGGCCCCGGTCGTGGTGGAGATGTCGCCGATGCCGAGGATCCTGCTGATCTTCCGGAACAGGAACAGTGCCACCAGCGGAGCCGCCCCCTGCGCGATCTGCTCGAAGAAGTTCGGAGTGGAATCGCCGAAGGTCGCATGAATGGCCTGATAAGTGGTGTCGGTGAACATCGTCAGGAATGTCAGGCCCATGGTGAAGAGAAAGTCACCGGCCGCCGCCGCACCGGTGAGCCGGAGCAGTCTCATGCCCTGCGGCAGGCCCATGCCCAGCAACAGCAACGTCATGGGAAGAATCATCACAAGACCCGCCAGTCCCACGCCGGAGACCGTCATACCGATCGCCATCGGACCGAGGACGAACAGGAAGACAAAGGCGACGATCAACGACATCAGGCCCTGGGTGAGCCGATCGACCTGATTGGCCCCCAGCCAGGCACTGACGAATTTATAACTGTAACGGCAGGCTTCCTCGGACGTGTAGCACTCGCCGAACTTGTCGTCGAGCTCATCACCGCCGTTGAAATAGAAGGTGTCGACCCCGTCATGCAGTCGGCTCAACGACCAGATGTCGCCGGTATCGACCGTGGGTGCGCTGCTGTAGAGGTGCCCGCATGATTCCGACTTGTCATCCAGGTCGTCGTCTTTGGCCTTGTCCCATTGCGGGATCGTGTGGTTGCTGCCGCGCCCGTCGTCGTTCCCTTTGCAGGCACCCCAGGCGACCATGATGATCTTCTCGTCCCCGGGCGGATCGAGGTAGAACCCGCGCGGCATCTCGGTCGTGGTGGTGCCGATCTCGTTGCCGGTCGACAGGTCGTAGGCCGCCAGTTTCTGCAACGTGTGCACACTGGAGTTGGCTTCGAGCTGACGGCAGGACGCATGGGCCGGAGAGGGATATTTCTCGGTTCCCTCACCGAACTGCGCGGTCTGCCAGGAACGGATGAGCGACATCTCCCAGATCTTGCTCACCTGCACCATCGCCTGGCTGCCCGACAGGCCCAGCGAAGTTTTGTCCCCGTTGTCGGACATATACCGGTCGTACAGTGCCTTGTCGAGAGCCGCACAGGTGACTTTGCCCGCCCATTTCGGCTTGGTGTCATAGAAGACCGGGTTCGTCTCCGCGCCGTCGTCGAACCGTCCGATCTTCTGCAGGTCGTACAGCGAGTCCGACGCGCTGCCGAACCAGCCCTGCACCGTCTTGGCCATCCACGGCACCGTGTACGCCGCCGTCGGGTCGTCCCGGTGCTGGTCGGACTGGTCGCCGATGAAGAAGATCGTCCCCGTCGCCAGCAGAAACCCCATGATCATGCGCATCGCGGACGCGGGCCCCTTCCGCTGGTTTCCGGTCCACCGTTTGACCGCCGCCATCAGAACGAACAGCCATGCCGGGATCAGGAACCAGGACGCGTACAGGGAGAAGCTCCGTACGACGGAGTTGATCGGATCGGCCGCCCTGCAGATCATGTCGAACGAGTAACCGAACCCCATGAGCGTGCCGATGATCCGCCAGGCCAGCCCCGCCGCCATGAACATCAGGCTGGCGATCATCGAGATGAACAGCCGGGTCTTGAGGATCCAGGCGTTGTCCACCGTGTGCAGGCTGAGGGAGGTCCACCGGTTCAGCGGCAGGAAGTCCCGCTTCTCGTTGTACGCGGCACAGCCATTCTCTTCGACCTCGAGCTCTTCCCAGCCGTTGTCGGTCGACTCGCCGTCGGGAGGGGCCATGGGGGCCGCGACCACGTGGCCCCCCGTATCCGTGGTGGCCGGGGAGCCCGTGACCGTCGAACCGGGAGCCGCCGATACCGGCGTGGCCGCTCCGGCGGCTCCGGAGGCCGTCTTCTCGGATCCGGACCCGGATCCGACGGTGTGCCCGGAGAGCACGGCCAGCCCGCAGAACACCGTCAGCGCGAGCGCCCACACCAGCAGTTGAAGCCCACGCCGCGGTCCCGAAGGCCGCGGTCTCGAAGGTCGCGGGCCCGAGGGCCGCGGCCGTGTGGAGCCGGACGGGGCGCCGGTGCGGAGCCGCGCGGAGCGCGGCGTACGCGCGGGCGCCGGACGCCGCGTCGGTCGCCTCAGTCGACGAGCCATGAATCCGTTCCCTCCTGGCCCGAGGCCGCGGCGAACACCGCCGCGTCGTGCTCGGCCCGTTCGGCGCGTTCCAGGGCCAGGCGCCGTTCCTCACGCCTGCGGCGGTCCTCGGGGTTGGTGCTGTAGGCCGCCGCGGCGGCGGGGGGTGTGGGGCCCAGCACGACCTGGGCGTGCTGGCCGACCAGATCACGGAAGATGCCGCGCGCCCAGCGGGCCGGCCGGTCGCCCTCCGGCGGCAGCGGGCCGAACTCGCGGATCTCGGCGAGCCGCCGGGGAGTCGGCTCCAGGCCGCACAGCCTCAACGCCGTCTCCGCCTCCCTGGCTTCGTTCAACTTGAGCACCAGGACCCGGCTGAGGTAGGACTCCAGGTCCTTGGTCACCACGTCGGCGATCCGCTGGGTGAGGAACACCGGCAGGATGTTCAGCGACCGGCCCTCCCGGGAGATGCGCTGCAACGAGGCCAGGCCCTCGGCCTGCGACAGGAACGTCCACGCCTCGTCCACGATCAGCACGCCGGACCGGTTGGCGATGAGGATCTCCAGTGACGCCCGGATGACCAGGCGGACGGCCGCCAGCGCGATCCGCTCCGAGGCCGAGTACTCGCTCGGGGTCTTGCCCTCGGGCAGCCCCAGGTCGCGGTCGAAGTCGACCAGCGTCAGCCGCTGCTGGACGTCGAGGCGGGGCAGCGGCCGGAGCGCGATGCCGAGGGAGAACATGCTGGACGCCTCCATCTGCTGCTCGATCAGGCCGCGCAGCCGCTCCGCCTCGTCACCGGGGACGTACTGCAGGGCTTCCCAGACGCAGCGGGCGCCGTTGAGGGCACCGCGTTTCAGGCCCGAGCCGAGGGCCAGCCGCTCCGGCAGCGACAGGCCGTCCCGGTAGTCGTCCAGCGCGGACAGGATGTGCACGTTGGCGATCTCCGCCGCGATGGTCGGCGGCGCGTACCGGAACGGGTCGAAGGCGCCGGGGGTGTCCTCCAGTGCCGACATGGACACCCGCCCGCTGGGCACGCCCAGCCCCTGGGCGTAGTCCACCATTCCGTACAGCGAGTCGCCGCCCTTGGGGTTGACGAAGATCACCGGCAGGTCGTTGAGGGCGGACTGCACGGCGACGGACTGGGCGAAGAACGTCTTTCCGCTGCCGGGATCACCGAAGATCCCGAAGACGGGCGGGAGGTTCTTGCGTGGGGCGCCGAGCGGGTCGACGAAGAAGGGGGTGCCGTCCGGGTCGATGAGCCCGCCGAAGACCCCGGTGTCGTCGCCCAGATGGGAGAACGACTGCAGTCCGGCGTGCGAGACCATCGGCACGTTCACGTCCTGCAGGAACGGGTTGACCCGTACCGAGGAGCACGGCAGGGTCTCCTCCAGCGCCTGGATCTGCCGGTGCTCCAGGGGCTTCATCTGGATCCCGTAGTTCTGGGAGAGGAAGTCCAGGTAGGTCTCGGTGGCGTCGGTGACCTCCCGCGCCATGACGAAGCTGCAGTTGGCCAGCATGGGCTGCCTGGAGCCCGCCAGGTAGTCCTCGACCTCCTTGGCCTGCTGGTAGGTCTCCGACAGCTCCACCTTCTCCAGGTCCTGGGTCTTGCGCTCCTCCTCCATGTTCGACATGATCCGCCGCTGCGCCCGGCGGGCCCGCGCCCGCGTCAGGTTCGGCGGCTCCAGCTCGGCGCGGATCGAGACGACGTGCGGGGCGTCGCCGGGGTGGCTGATCGCCTCCAGCGCCCACTGGGCGTACGGGGACGGCATGATCGGCTGCTCGAAGCGCATGACGGCGGACATCTCCAGCTCCCCGACGCCGGACACGGCCAGCCGGGTGGGCAGTTCCTCGATCACCGCGTCCGGGCCGCGCCCGAGGTTGTACCAGGACTCCAGCTGGTCGAGCTCCTGCCGCGTGGGCGGCTGCGCGTCGGCGCGGTCGAACAGGGACGTGACGAGTTCGAGATCCCGCTGGTAGGGGGCCAGGTCCGGGACGTCCTCGGCGATGGACTCCTTGACCAGCTCGGTCAGCGACCTGAACATCGACATGCCGCCGCCGGAGCGCCGGTCGGCCTTCGCCGCCTGGTCCCGCAGCGACGACCGCAGCTGCACGCCGACGAACAGAACCCGCTTGGGCGCCAGGAACCCGAAGGCACCCGCCTGGTAGGCGCGCAGCATCTCGGTGTTGTCCCTCGGCGGCGTGACGAGGTCGTCCCAGGTGATCGACACCAGGTGGACACGCCGGTTGTTGGACAGGGTCGCCAGGCCGCCGATGGGCTGGCGCGAGGTCCCGCCGAGGTCGTCCAGGAGCCGGGCGAGCGGCGCGGCCAGCGACAGCTGCTGCTCGGGGTCCTCCCACTTCATCGGTGACAGCCGCACGGTGCGGTACATCCACACCTCGCCGTTGTGGCCGACGTAGACGCCGTCGGCGGTCCGCCATGCGTACGGGGTCGTCCACATGGTGGCGGTGTCGGCCTCGGAACGACCTGCGCGGCTGGCCCCGGTGAGCCGCCCGAACGTGGCCCTCAGGTTGACCATGCGTGTCATCTCCCAGGTTGTGTGAGCTCTCCGGGAGACAGTCCGGCATTCATGGCTGGCGGCAGCCGCCGTTGTCCGCACAGTCGGACTAGGAGACTCCGGTCGCCTCGTCGGCCGGTCGACAACCAGAGCTCTGAGGACACTGTGATGGCAACTGCCCCGAACCTCGTCGTGGCGGGGGCCCCGGGCGTCGCGCTGAAGTTGCGGGAGACCGGCCGGTTCCCCGCGGTGTTCGACGCCGCCTCCGCGGCGGAACTTCGCGCCCTGTCCAAGAGCGGGCGGGTCAGTCCCCCCGCCGCGTTCCTGTTCGCGCCGGGGTTCGTCGAGGACGTCCCCGGTGCCGGGGTGACGGTCCTGGCCAACGGACTGGCCGGCAGCGGGTTCACCGTGCTGGTGCACGGTTTCTTCGCCGAGCGCGGTGATGTCTTCGACCCGAGGGTGCGGGTCACCGGCCGGCAACTGAGGCTGTCGGAACTGCTGGCGATGTTCGGTGTCCCCGAATCGGCGCCACCCCAGGCCACGGCCCCGCCCGCCGCGGCAGCCCCCGCCCCCGCCGCGGCCCCGGCCCCAGAGCCCGCCGAACACGCCCAGCCGTCCCCAGGGCCTCAACCCGAATCGGGGGCCCAGCCCACGTCCTGGTCCCAAATCGCGCCATGGCCCCAGCACGAACGAGGGCGCCGGGACACGTCAGCCCCCCGGCAAGGGACGAGCCTCCACGCCGCACCGGATGGCCCGCGGTCCCAGCCAGGGCCACACCCCCCGGCAACGCCCCATTCGGGGCAGGAGCCGCACTCCGCGCCCGTGTCCGAACCGAACACGGGTGCGGCGTCCTCCCCGGCCTCCTCGAACGGCTGGCCGGGCCCGCCGGCGGCGCCCGTTCGGCCGCCGGCCGCGACGGCGGCACCGGCGGCCGGCCGCGTCATCGCCGTCGCGTCGGCGAAGGGCGGCGTGGGCAAGACCAGCACGACCGTGAGCCTGGCGGTCCATGCGGCCGAGCACCTTCAGACGGTCGGCCGCGGCGGAACAGTGGTGGTGATGGACACCAACTTCCAGCAGGCCGACGTCGCCCGCTACCTCAACCTGGAGTCCCCCACGATCCTGGACCTGCTCCGGGAGAGCGGAACGCTCTCGGCACAGACGGTGCGCAACCATCTCGCGCACGTCCCCGACATCGGCCTGTACGCGTTGCTCGGGCCACCGGACGTCGTCAACGCCGACCCCGCCTTGATCAACTCGGCGCTGTACCGGCGGATCCTGGCGGTGCTGCGAACGGCGTTCGACTTCGTGTTCGTCGACACGCCGGTCGCCGAGCTCTACCACACCACGTTCACCGACCTGATCCTGCCCGAGGCCGACGCGATCCTGGTTCCCGTCGAACCCAACCGGGTGACGCTGGAGGCCGCCCGTTCCTGGCTGCGAGCGATCACCCTCCCGCAGCACTCCCGGGGCGGCGGCGTCGCCCCGGAGAAGCTGTCGCTGATCCTCAACCGGGCCCGCGCCGACGTCGGCTGCGGCCCGGAGGACGTCATGGACCTGCTGCCCGGATGGCGGTTCGTCGGGCTGATCCCGGACGACCGGGAATGGACGCAGGCGGCGAACGATCGCCGGCTGGGCGCGCTGCGCGCCGCTCCGGAGCTGGCGGCGACGCTTCGCGAGATCCTGCGGGTCGTCACCGCGGACCCGGTGTTCGAAACGGCCCCGGCGCCGGCGGACGGTCAGAACGGCCGGTTGCGGAGACTGCTCGGCCTGGGGTCCCGATGATCGACGCCCCTGACCGGCACATCTCTCACCAGTCGCACGGATCGCACGATCGTACGGAAGGAAATGATCAAAATGGCGGCTGATCAGGCCCCCGCCGCGGGGTGGGATTTCTGGGCGGCCCTGGGCGTCACCCCGGAGGTCGAGTACCCGCCGGACGCCGAGGCCTCGCAGGACAAGCCCCCCGCCCCGGCCGAGCGGAAGGCGGTGGCCGGGGCGGCGGCCTCCTCTTCACCCGAGCCGAAGGCCGCGCAGCCGGGGGCAGAGGACGAATGGGCTTCGCTGTTCTCGTCCTGGGACTCGGTCGCAGGAACCGCCCCTGGTCAGGCCACCGGAGCCACGCCACCACAGGGCAAGACGGCACCCGAGGCGCCCCCAGCGCAGCAGCCTTCCCCGCCTTCCGCTCAGCCCATCGCACAGGGCCCAGCACAACCTCCGGCGCAGCCCTCAGCACAGGGCCCCGTACAAGCCCACGTACAAGCCCACGTACAGACCCGGCCCCCGGCGCAGATTCCAACGCAGGCGCCCCCGCCGTCCCCGGCACAGGCTCCGGCACAGGCCGGGGCACCGGCGGACGTGGCGATGCCGAAGGCGCAGGAGCCCGCGGATCCGGACGGGCCGGGACTCCCGCCTGCGACGGAGCCGGTATGGGTCGCCGCGGAGCGGATCGCGCAGTCCCTCCGGCCGCGGATGGCCGCGATCTGGATGGAGGTCCTCACCCACTACACCGACGGGGACCGGGCGATGGCCGGCCGGGTCTACGACGTGCTCAGCGGCAGCCACATGCTCGGTGAGCTGTGGCGCGACGAGCGCGTCGACGAGGTGCACATCCAGGGCACCGAGGTGACCGTCTGCGGCAGGCACGGCGTGTACCAGGTCCCCGGGTTCCCCAACCTGGCCACGGCCCGCCGGGCCATCGAGACGATCAAGGCGTCACGGGAGCGGACGGGTGCGGTCGTCTCGCGGATCGGCGGCTCGGTGGTGGTGAGCCGCCGCAGCGGCACGGGCCTCGACGCGACCGCGCTCCTCGCCGGCGGGATTCTCACTGAGGAGCAGCTCGCACAGGTCAGGCGGACACTCGAGGGCATGGGAGCGGTGACCGTGACGGGACCGGCCGCGCGGATCGTGGTGCGTGCGCTCGCCTCGCTCATACCGGTCGGCAGCCGGGTCTACCTGGGGGCGTACGCGACGCTGCCCACGGGGTGCGTCACCGCGGCGAACGCCATGGAGGCCGACTACGTGGTGGGCGTCCGCCCCGGGGCGGTGGCGGAGGGGATGGCGGCGGCGGGCCAGGTCGGCGCCCTCATCGCCAACCCGGAGACGCGGATTCCGACGGCACTGGGGTTCGCCGTCTCCGGGCCGTCCGCGGCCCCTGGCAGGCTCACGCCGCTGACCTGACCACCCGGGCCGCGGCGGCGGCCCGCTCGCGAAAGGCGCCGGGCGCCGCCCGCCACATTTCCGGCGAGCGGCGCCCGCACCCGTGCCCACCTCCGACGAGACGTTCGGTGTCCGCGCCCGCACAGCCGCTCGGCACACGCGTCCGCTCAGGTGTTCAGCGCCCGGTGCTCCCGCTGGTGCACCTCCAGCACCTGGGCGCGGGCCGCCGCCTCGGCCAGTGGTGTGATGAGACGGGCCAGCGGGGTTCGCCGAGCGGTCCCGCGCGGCTCGGCCAGTTCGGTGACCCGCCGCACGCCGTCGGCCCCGTGCAGTTCGAACCCGCGGACAGGATGCGCCCAGAGCCTGCCCTGGGGCGTGTCCAGCACCGGCTCCGGCTGCTCACCGGGGGCCACGGCGATGTCTCCCAGCGTCCAGCCGGTGCGCCGGGCGGCGTCCGCGAAGGCGATGACCTGGTCCAGGTCACGCCGCAGTCGCGCCACGTCGGCGCCGGCGAAAGAGGCCGGCGGGCCGCCCAGCGCCATGGCGCCGCGGCAGCCCAGCCGGTCGGCGATCTCGGCCACCCGGTCCAGCACGCTGCGGTGGATCAGGCCCATGTCCCGCCCGTTCACGGTCAGCAGGACCATGTTCGGGCGGTCCTGTGATCGCGTCATCGGATCTCCTCACCGGGTAGCCCGCCGATCGGCGGCGTTCGCTCAGGCGGCACGCGGGTCGACCACGCGATCGGAGTCCAGGATGAAGCTCGCGGCCTCGTCGGGGGTGACTCCGAGCACGTCGACGGCCAGGCGGACCGGCCCGATCCGCTCGGCGTCGCAGCGGTGACATCTGGCCCTGCCGTTCTCGTACACCTTCATCGACGGGCGCTCGTCACCGTTACTGTGCCGGCGCGGACGCGGGCAGTGCCACATGTCCTCCTCGTCGGCGGAGGAACCGAGCCGACGGAGCAGCGTCCGGACGTCCACCCCGTTGGCTTCGGCGATCCGCCGGTCGTGCGGCGAGAGGGGGACCGGCGGGACGATGTCGGCGCCTCTGCGCGCGATGCGCAGTTCCTGCCGGTACCGCACCGCCTCCTGCCGGAGCCTTTCCAGGTCGATCCCCTGGTCCGGAGCGTTCTTGCCGACCGGGACAGGCTCGGTTCCGGTGGACAGGAAGGGGAACCGGTCGTCCGCCCGCCGCCGCAGAGCCGCGACGAGTACGAACATCGCCAGCGCGTCCCTGGCCGAGTCCGGCGGGACCATGCGCAGCCGCGCCGCGTACCGGATCACCGTGGCGGCCTGCGGGCTGACCATTTCCTGCCCGGCCGAGCCGAGGTGCACGGTGGGGATCCCGTCCGCGACCGGACCCCCGACCTGGGCCCACAGCAGGAACTCGGACGGACGTCCGGCATCCGGGAAGGACGCACCGTCGTCGCCCAGCCGGGAGAACGCCAGAACGGTACCTCCCGCATAGGCGTCGACGCGCCGGCCGGAGAACCCGCACAGCGCCGCGTACGTCACCAGGCCGGCGGGGCCGTCGGGCGCGAGGAAGATCGCCCGGGAGCGGAAGTCGGCGGCCGTCAGCCCGCTCGCGCGCAGGCCGCCGAGCGTCGCGGAGATCACGTCGTCGCTCCCGGTCGGGACCAGGTCGACGGTCTTGACTCCCGCGGGCGCCGGCGGCGAGCCGGTGGTGCGGATGGCGAGCAGGTAGTCGGTCAGCTTGTACATCGATCTCCCCAATGGTCGGCCGCCGTCCTATCACGCATGACTGTCCCAGCCGACGGGCGACCCGCAGGTGTCTTCCGTTACTTGCCGATCAGGCCCGCCCCGAAACGGTAACGCAGGAAGCAGCACCGGCCTGGGCGACCGGTGCCACGCCTGGGCCGGACGCGGCCAGGCGACGACGTTGCCGCCGGCCGCCCAGCCGGCGGCCGGATGCGGAAGAGGCGCACGTGACTTCCAGCACGCAGGTGAAGGAAGAGTTCTATCTCCGGCGCGAATTCGGCGACGACGTCCCGGTCTTCGTGGATGCGACGCGATACGTCAGGCAGGCCATCCCCTATCCGCTCAGCGCCAAGAAGGCGCTGAAGGCCACCTGTGGCGTGCGGACGGACGAGGAGGTGGTGGCGTTCAGCCTGCGCGACTACACCGCCAGGCAGGCCGAGCGGGAGGTCGAGCACATCGAATCCGGCTTCGGCGGCCAGACCACCACACAGAACGTGCTGCGGCCGCGAATGCCCCGCAGGACCCTGCACGAGCTGAGCGAGACCGCCCGCGCGCTGTCGGCCGTGCTCGGCGACGACGTGATCGCCGAACTGGACGGCGAACTGTACGTGCTGACGCTGACCCGCGCGCACAACGAGGGCGGCCTGAGCCTGGCCGGGAAGCTGACCAGGACCGAGGACGGATACGCCCGGTCCGAGATCACCGACACGGACGCCGAGTTCGCACTGCCGGTCGCGGGCCTGCGGCTGCGTGTGTTCATGCGCTCCCCCGTCCGGGAGCGCGTCATCGCCTACGGCTTCGGCGGGTACCTGGCCCGCAAGCCCGGCGAACCGGAGACGGTGACCCGGGCGACGGCTTTGGCCCTCAACCGCGTGCTCGACCTGGCGACCTTCCGGATGCTGTCCGGGCTCGACCACGTCGAGGTCCCGCCCCCGCCGGGAGGCATCGCCACGCCCCGGCCGCGCGAGGCGGCCGATCGCGTGACCTTCACGGTTCCGGTGCTGCTGTTCACCGACGACGGGACCCCGGCGGCCCGGGGTCACCTTGCCGGGGAGATCGATCTGGACCATGTGGACCCGGTGACCGGCGGGTTGCGGATCCATCTCGGCGGAGGCGACGGGCTGGAGTGGAACCCGGCGGTGGCCGGCTCGGTGCGATTCGAGACCTACGAGCGGGTGCTGATCGAGACCATCGCCGGGATGATGCACTCGTCTCTCGGCCCGGCCGCCATGCGCGACATCGCCTACGACATCATGCTGGGCGACCTCGGGCGGGTCCACGTCGCCGGCCTGCGCGCCGCCGCCGGCGGCCTGCCGGGCCTGGCCGCCATGCCCGACCGGGCCGAACCCCGCCCGCGGCAACCGGAGGGCGCCCGGCCGACCCCCTGAGCTCGCTGACGGCGACAGTATCCGGCAGGTCAGCCGGCTTCCTCTGCGAAGCCGGCTGACCTCTGTGCCGGTCGTGCGAGACGGCGCCGGGCCGTCTCAGACGTTCCCGCTGCGGCGCCGTGCTCCGCCACCCGCACGCAACCGTGACAGCTCGCCGGTGGACGCCTCGAACGTGAGAGTGAGCGGGGGGACACCGGCGCACGAGAGATCTGGTTCGGTGAGCTTGCGGATGACCGCCTTCCGCAGCAGCAGAGTGCCGTGCCGCATCTGATACCGGTCGTCACCCGGGCCGGCGAGTACGGCGAGCCCGCCGCCGGTCTGGTAGACCGTCGCGTCATCGTTGAGGATCTCGTCGAGGCGGCCGACGAGAAGACGCAGCACCTTCACGGCATGCTCGTCGTCGAGCCTCGCGAGTTCCACCACGTGCACGGTCACCAAAGCCCAATGGCCCGCGCGGCCGGATGCCAGCACCCGGTGGAGGGCTCGCCCGTCCGGCAGGCCGATGTACCTGCCGCCCACAGGCTTCGGTGCGGTCCTCTTCGGGAACAGGACGTCCAGCAGGGAAGTCCCGGCTCTATCGAGTTCCAGCATCGGCTTCTCCACGTCTCTGGGGGTTCGACAGTGTGCGCCGCCGCGGATCGACGAGTCGATCCGTCGGATAAGCCCGCCGCGTCGCAGACCTCCCAGCCCCGGGTTTCCACCCCGCTGTGCTCCTCTCCTGGCCACGCCTGTGTCCAGCGAGGCGGGGGGCCTGAGGTTCAGGGAGAACCGTCCTGCCGATGCGCCGCTCCGCAACAACATCGGGACACCGGATTGCCGGGCCCGCCGACCGCCGGACGAATTCAGGACATGGCACACTCCGGCTTCACCCGCGACAGGCCTCTACCGGCGCCGCCCCCTCTACTGGCACCGCCCCCTCTCCCGCCGCCGTCCCGCGACCACCGCCACTGACCACTCAATCCACCTGACGAGTCAAAGCCGCCGCCCTTGACGTTGTAAGGCGTGGGCGGGACGCGGGTCAGGAGCGCAGGTCGGTGTCCTTGCTGGGCTGGACGCGCTTGGGCTCGCCGGGCATCTTCGGGTAGTTGGGCGGGTACGGCATGTCGCCCAGGCCGTGGTCCTTCTCGTCCCGGTCGGCCATCTCCAGCAGCGGCTCCAGGGAGAAGGCGCGGTCGTCGATGGCCGCGTGCAGGTCGCCGACCTCGGCGAACCGGGCGGGCATCGTGGCGATCGTGAAGTCCTCGGGCGCCACGTCGGCCAGCTCGTCCCAGGTGACCGGCGCCGAGACCGGGGCGTGCGGCAGCGGCCGGACGCTGTAGGCCGAGGCGATGGTGCGGTCGCGGGCGTTCTGGTTGAAGTCGATGAAGATCTGCTCGCCCCGCTCCTCCTTCCACCACTTGGTGGTGACCAGGTCGGGGACGCGGCGTTCCACCTCGCGGCCGAACGCCAGCGCCGCCCGGCGGACGTCGGTGAACGTCCAGCGCGGCTCGATGCGCACGTAGATGTGCACGCCCGCCTTGCCGGAGGTCTTGACGAAGCCGGTGTAGCCGAGCTCGTCCAGCAGGTCGCGGGCCGGGCCCAGCGCCACCCGCACCGCGTCGGCGAACCCGGTGCCGGGCTGGGGGTCCAGGTCGATGCGCAGCTCGTCGGGGTGGTCGACGTCGGCGCCGCGCACCGGCCAGGGGTGGAAGGTCAGCGTGCCCAGGTTGGCGGCCCAGGCGATCACGGCGACCTCGGTGGGGCACACCTCGTCGGCGGACCGGCCGCTGGGGAAGTCGATGCGCGCCGACTCCACCCAGTCGGGCGCCCCCTTGGGCAGCCGCTTCTGGTAGAACGCGTCGGCGCCGCGCGGGTTGTCGCGGGTGGCCAGCCGGGCCCCCTCGAACACCCCGCCGGGCCAGCGCTCCAGCGTGGTGGGCCGGTTGCGCGTGGCGCGCAGGATGCCCTCCCCGACGGAGACGAAGTACTCCACCAGCCGCCGCTTGGTGTAGCCGGGCTGCGGGAAGTAGACCTTGTCGGGATTGCTCACCTTGACGAGACGATCCCCCACCGGGATCTGGATGCTTGGCGCGGCCATGCTGGCACGCTAACCCACGCCACCGACAACCCCCAGGCCAGGCACCGCCTCACCCGGACGAACGCGGCGTGTCACCCCATGCCGCGCCCGGGTACCGTCGAAGCATGGAGAAGATCCGCAAGAGCGACGAGGAATGGCGGGCGCAGCTGTCGCCGGAGGAGTACCACGTGCTCCGCGAGGGCGGGACGGAACGGCCGTTCACCGGCGAGTACACCGACACCAAGACGGTGGGCGTGTACCGCTGCCGCGCCTGCGGCACCGAACTGTTCCGCTCGGAGACCAAGTTCGAGTCCCACTGCGGCTGGCCGTCGTTCTTCGAGCCCGCCAAGTCGGAGGCGGTCACCCTGCTGGAGGACCGGTCCCTGGGCATGGTGCGCACCGAGGTGCGCTGCGCGACGTGCGACTCCCACCTCGGCCACGTCTTCCACGGCGAGGGCTACCCCACCCCGACCGACGACCGGTACTGCATCAACAGCATCAGCCTCACGCTCGAACCCGCCGAGTGATCTCCCGCCCCTGCCCGGCGGCCCGGGCGGGGGCACGCCGCCGCGTCCGGGCCGGGGTCAGCGGGTCTCGCCCACCTTGCAGTCGTCCTTGTCGTTCTGCTTGTTGGCCAGCACGACGCTGCCGTTGTCCTCGCTCTTGCCGTGGACGAACACGCGGGGCTCCTCGTCCCCGCCCTCCTCGAGGAACTCGGTGGTCCACTCGCACAGCGACACGGCGGGGTCGGAGTTCTCGTCGCCCTCCTCCAGGTCGGTGTAGACCCGCAGGAACTCGCCGCTGCGCCGGACGTCCTCGACATGCTTGGTGATCTTCTTGTCGGGGTCCTTGCGCTGCAGGTACGGCAGCGCGTCGGGCACCTCGTCGGGGTCGCCCGCCGACGCCGTGGCCGAGGAGCCGGCCGACGCGGACGCGCCGGGCGTCCTGGCGCGCGTCGCGCCGTGGGCGCCCGTCCCGCGCTCGGCGGCGACGGCGGCCCGGGGCGCCTCCTCGCCGCCGCCGGTGGCCGACATCACGACCACGGCCGCCACGCCCATCAGCGCCAGTGAGGCCGTCCCGGCCCCCGCCGCCCGCAGCTTGCGTCTGCCCGACTCCCCCAGCGCCTCCTTGACCATCCGGTCCCATCGGACGGCCAGCTCGGACGGTGGTTTGGCGTGCCTGCCACGGGCGTGCTTCGGGGGAGCCTTGGTCACGGGCCGCACTCTACAGGCACTTCGCCGAACGTTCCGTCCAGACGGGACAACGGGGGATCCTCCGGTCGTCGCCTCCGATCACGGCCGCGCCGCCCCGGGGCGCACGAGGATTACGGAAGGCCGGCGACCAGCTCGGTCAGCGGCTTGCGGCGGCCGGTGTAGAAGGGGACCTCCTCGCGGACGTGCAGCCGGGCCCTGGAGCCCCGCAGGTGCCGCATGAGGTCGACGATGCGGTGCAGCTCGTCGGCCTCGAACGCCAGGATCCACTCGTAGTCGCCCAGGGCGAACGAGGAGACGGTGTTGGCGCGCACGTCCGGGTAGCCGCGGGCCATCTGGCCGTGCTCGGCGAGCATGGCGCGGCGCTCCTCGTCCGGCAGCAGGTACCAGTCGTAGGAGCGGACGAACGGGTAGACGCACACGTACCCGCGCGGCTCCTCCTCGGCCAGGAACGCCGGGATGTGGCTCTTGTTGAACTCGGCGGGGCGGTGCAGCGCCATCACTGACCACACCGGCTCGCTGGCGCGGCCCAGCGCGGTGCGCCGGAACCGGGCGTAGACCTCCTGCAGGTCGTCGGAGCTAGGGGCGTGCCACCAGAACATGTAGTCGGCGTCGGCCCGCAGGCCCGCCACGTCGTACACCCCGCGGGTGGTCACGTCCTTCTGCGCGGCCTGGTCGAGCAGGTCCTGCACCTCGGCGGCGTGGCCCTCGGCGACCTCACCGGGGGTCCTCACCCGGAATACCGACCACATCGTGTAGCGGATCACCTGGTTCAGGTCCCGCGCCTTGGGCCTGCTCGCCTTCTCCGTCGCTGCCATGACTCAATTCTCCCCGACTGTCGAGATGCTCCAGCACCCGGGTCGCCGCCGCGCGGGCGGTGGCGATGCAGGCCGGGATGCCCAAACCGTCGTACGCGGCGCCCGCCACGGCCAGCCCCGGCTGACCTGCGACGGCGGCGCGGATCCGGGCCACCACGTCGGCGTGGCCCACGTTGTACTGGGGCAGCCCCCCGCCCCAGCGCGTCACGCGGCAGGCGATGGGCAGCTCGTCCAGCCCGCAGGTGACGGCCAGTTCGGTGACGGCCGCGGCCCGCAGGTCGTCGTCGGAGCGCTGGAGCGTGTGCTCCTCTCCGTACCGTCCTATGGAGCAGCGTACGGCGATCAGGTCCGGTGCGCTTTCGCGCAGGTGCGGCCATTTGACCGAGCTGAACGTGACGGCCTTCACCTCGCGGCCTTCGACCGCCGGGACGAGGTAGCCGCTGACGCGCGGCAGGCGCGGGAACGCGCTCACCGGGTAGACCAGCGTGACGATCGCCATGCTGGCGTAGTCGATGCGGGCCAGCTCCCGGGACGCGGCGGGCACCTCGTCGGCGAGCAGCCGGGCGGCCGGCGCCGCGGGCACGGCCACCACGACCGCGTCGGCGTCGAGGTACTCGGGCGAGCGCGCCGGGCCGACGGTGAGCCGCCACCCGGTGGGCGTGCGGCGCAGCCCGCGCACCATGGCCCCGGTGCGGACCGTCCCGCCCCCGGCGGTGATCGCGTCGGCCACCAGGTGCGGCAGGGAACCCAGCCCGCCGGCCAGGGTGGCGAACACCGGGCCCGGGTTGCCGGGCGCGGCCTGCCGGATGCCGCGGACGGCGGAGATCAGGGACCGGTGGCTGCGGGAGGCGACCGCGACCGACGCCATCGTCGCCTCGAACGACAGCTCCTCCACCCGCCCGGCGTACACGCCGCCCAGCAGCGGCTCGACGAGCCGGTCCACCACCTCGCGGCCGAGGCGGGCGCCGACGTAGTCGGCCACGGACACGTCGGAGGCGCCGCGCGGCGTGGCCGGGAGCACCAGGTCGAGCGGCACGCGGGCCAGCCCCATCGGGGACAGCACCTGCGCGCGGGCCAGCGCCGCCAGGTCCGACGGCACGCCCATGACCTGCCCGGACGGCAGGGGACGCAGCGCCCCGTGGCTGAAGATCGCCGACGAGGTCGTCCCCGGGTGCACCAGGTCGCCGGCCCGGCCGAGGTCGCGCACCAGCTCCAGGCCCTCGGGACGGCGCGCGAGCATGGCCTCGGCACCCTCGTCCACGGGGATCCCGCCGACCTCGCTGACCCGCAGCTTGCCGCCGATGTCGGGCGAGCCCTCCAGGACCGTCACCCGCGCCCCGCCGCGCAGCAACTGCCGTGCGGCCGTCAGGCCCGCGATTCCGCCGCCGATCACGACGGCGTGCGGCCGCCCCCCGTTTGCCTCCCGCTCGGTCATGCCTCCACGATTCCAGATGGTCTCCGCGAACCGGCAGCAGGGTCGTCCCAGGGATCACCCTGGGACGCACCTCGGGTCAGGACGCGGACGCCTCGTGGACCAGGTCGGCCAGGCGCGCCAGCACGTCCGGGTCGGTGGAGGGCAGCACGCCGTGGCCCAGGTTGAACACGTGGCCCTCGGCGGTGCGGCCCCGGGCCAGCACGTCGCGGGCCCGCGCCTCGATCACGTCCCACGGCGCGAACAGCAGCGCCGGGTCGAGGTTGCCCTGCAGCGCCTTGCCCGGCTCGACGCGGTGGACGGCCTCGTCCAGCGGAACCCGCCAGTCGACGCCCACCACGTCGGCCCCGGCCTCGCCCATCAGCCCGAGCAGCTCGCCGGTGCCGACGCCGAAGTGGATGCGCGGCACGCCCAGGCCCTCCAGGGCCTGGAAGATGCGGCGGGTGTGCGGCAGCACCGAGGCCCGGTAGTCCTGCGGGCCGACCGCGCCCACCCAGGAGTCGAACAGCTGCACCGCGCTGGCCCCGGCCTCGACCTGCACCTTCAGGTAGTCGATGGTGATGTCGGCCAGCCGTCCCAGCAGCCGGTCCCACAGCTGCGGCTCGCCGTACATCATGGCCTTGGTGTGCTCGTGGTTCTTCGACGGGCCGCCCTCGATCAGGTACGAGGCCAGCGTGAACGGCCCGCCCGCGAACCCGATCAGCGGGGTGGCGCCCAGCTCGCCGACCAGGCCCCGCACCGCCTCGGTGACGAACGGCACGTCGTCCGGCGTCAGCCGGCGCAGCGCGTCCACCCCGGCGGGGCTGCGGATCGGGTCGGCGATCACCGGGCCGACGCCCGGCTTGAGGTCCAGGTCCACCCCGACCGCCCGGAGCGGGACGACGATGTCGCTGAAGAAGATCGCCGCGTCCACCGCGTACCGGCGCAGCGGCTGCAGGGTGATCTCGATGATCATGTCCGGCCGGGCGCACGCCTCCAGCATCGGCACGCCCTCGCGCACCCGCAGGTACTCGGGCAGCGACCGGCCCGCCTGGCGCATGAACCACACCGGCGTGTACGGCACGGGCTGGCGGCGGCAGGCCCTCAGGAAGGGGCTGTCCTGCAGCCCGGAAGGAGCGTCCTTGGATCCAACGGCGTCTACGACCACAGGTGAGATGCTCCCACGAACACCCCCGCCCGGACGCACCACCCCGTGCTTCTCGCCTGCGGTCCGCCCGTTCTGAGCACTTTGGAAGATCGGGCACGATCAAGGACGTCGCCGTGGCGGCGCACGAAGTTCCGGACACGCCGAGCGAAGTCCCGCATTCTGTCACCGCCGCATGCGAACGTGATCCGTGTCATAGCCGAGGGAGGTCCCCTTGTACTGCTCCACCTGCGGTGACGACCGCCTCTTCGAGCAGCCGCCCTGCCGTGACGGGCACGGCGCGGACTGCCCCGAGAGGGTCTGCACCGAGTGCGGGGCCGCGGTCCTGATCGGCCTGCCGCCCGGATCCGACGGCGTCCCCGCCTCGTCGACGGTCTTTTCGACGGCCCAGTCGACCGCCCCGTCCGCCGCCGCGCGCGGCGGGTCGAGCAGCCCGGCCGCGGGCGGGTCCCCGGCCGCTCCCGGCTCCGCCCCCGGCGTATCCGCCACCGGCCGCGCCGCGTACCAGCGGGCCGTAGCCTGACGGCGCGCGCCCCCGAGACGAAACCTGTGCTGTGCCTCTGTCTCCGCCTCAACCCCCCGTCGCCGCGCCCGGCGCCGCGACGAGCCACCCGCACCGCGCGCCGGTGCGGGGCCGCCACCTCGGCGGTCCGATCATGACCGTCCCCGCGCCGTTCCGGCGGGCCCGCGACACGCTGCGGGCGATCCTGGAGGGCGAGCCCATCCGGCCCGAGCTCGACCTTGAGGACATGCCCGCGCCGCAGCGGCTGGCGCCCTACGCGGCGGCCCTGTCCGGCAGCGTCTACCGCGACGCCGGCACCGACGCCGAGACCGAGGTCGCCACGGGCCGCCTGATCGTGCTGTACGACCCCGAGGGCCGCGCCGGCTGGACCGGCGGCTTCCGCGTGGTCGCCTACATCCGCGCCGACCTGGAGCCCGAGATCGCCGCCGACGAGCTGATCGGCTCGGTGGCCTGGAGCTGGCTGCTGGAGGCGCTGGAGCCCGCGGGGTACGCGGGCGTGTCCGGCACCGTCACCCGGGCGGTGTCGGAGAGCTTCGGCGACAAGCGCGGCGAGCCGTCCACGACCGAGCTGGAGCTGCGCGCCTCCTGGTCCCCGACCGGCGACGATCTCACCGGGCACGTGCTGGCGTGGTGCGAGGTGATGTGCACCACGGCGGGCCTGCCGCCGTCCGGTGTGAGCACGCTGCCGGATCGTCCCGGCGGATCCGGACACTGAGCGACGTACGGTAGGGGACGTGGGAAGCACAGCGTCCGAGACCGAAGCCGCCGACGAGGGCGCGGCGGGGGCGCAGTCCGCCGCGGTACCCGCCGCGGCGGCCGCCTCACAGCAGGAGTCCACCCTCGACCCGTCCACCGTTGAACGGCCGGCCGCCGGCACCGCCGAGCGGGCGGTGCACGCCGCCGGCACCGCGCCTCCCCCGGGCGCCGTACCGCTGCTGGAGCCCCGGGACGGCGTGCCCCCGGTGATCACCACCGCCTCCGGTTTGGAACGTGTCATCGACGCGTTCGCGGCCGGCACCGGCCCGGTCGCGGTGGACGCCGAGCGCGCGTCCGGCTACCGGTACGGCCAGCGCGCCTACCTGATCCAGCTGCGCCGCCGCGGCGCGGGCACCGCGCTGATCGACCCGGTGGCGCTGCCGGACCTGTCCGGGCTGGACGCCGCGCTGGACGGCGCCGAGATCGTGCTGCACGCCGCCACCCAGGACCTGCCCTGCCTGGGCGAGGTCGGCATCCGGCCGCACCGCCTGTTCGACACCGAGCTGGCCGGGCGGCTGCTGGGCTATCCGCGGGTGGGGCTCGGCTCGATGGTGGAGAACATCCTCGGCTTCACCCTGGAGAAGGGGCACTCGGCGGCCGACTGGTCGACGCGTCCGCTGCCGGAGGACTGGCTGCGGTACGCGGCGCTGGACGTCGAGCTGCTGGTGGAGCTGCGCGACGCCCTGCACGAGAAGCTGCACGCGGCGGGCAAGCTGGAGTGGGCGCTGGAGGAGTTCGCGGCGATCCTGGCCACGCCGCCCAAGCCGCCGCGTCCCGACCCGTGGCGCCGCACGTCCGGCATCCACCGCGTGCGCAACCGGCGGGCCCTGGCGGTGGTGCGCGAGGTGTGGAACGCCCGCGACCGCATCGCCCGGGAACGCGACCTGTCGCCGGGCCGCGTGCTGCAGGACTCGGCGATCATCGAGCTGGCGCAGCAGCTGCCCAAGAGCCCGGCGGACCTGCAGGCGCTGCCGACGATGCGGGGCCGCGGCGCCCGCCGCCACCAGACGGCGTGGCTGCGCGCGGTGTCGCGGGCGCGGGCCCTGCCCGACCGGGCACTGCCGGAGGCCAACGTCCCCGGCGACGGCCCCCCGCCGGCGCACCGCTGGGCCGAGCGCGACCCGGAGGCCGCCAAGCGGCTGACCGCCGCCCGCGCGGTGGTGGCGGCGCTGGCCGACGAGCACACCATGCCGACCGAGAACCTGGTCCAGCCGGACTACGTGCGGCGGCTGGCGTGGTCGCCGCCCGCCGAGCCGACCCCCGAGGCGATCGGCGCGGCGCTGCGCGAGCTGGGCGCCCGCGGATGGCAGGTGAAGCTGGTGGCCAAGCCGCTGGCCAAGGCGTTCCAGCGGCTGGAGGCCAAGGGCGAGCTGTAGCCGGCGCCGGACGCGCGAAGGCGCCCGCGAGGCCGGTGCGGCCTGGCGGGCGCCTGCGTCTCGGCGGGGTCAGAAGCCGGTCTTGCCGCCCATGGCCAGGGCGAGCTTGCGGTACGGCGCGGCCTCGCTGGAGCGGCTCTGCCGCTCCAGCGTCCGGGCCATCGCCTCGTGCGCCCAGGCGTCGTCCGGCGCCAGCTCCAGCAGCCGCCGGAACGCCTGCTCGGCCCGTCCCAGCTGGGCGGAGTGGAAGTAGGAACGCGCCAGCAGCTCCACCACGGCCCGGTTGCCGGGCTGCTCCTCGGCCAGCGGCTCCAGGATCCGGGCCGCCGCGGCCGGGTCGCGCAGGTCGAAGTACATGCGGGCCCGCTCGTAGGTCTCGTACTGCCCGAACCAGTCCATGGCGACGTCAACGGCGCGCCGCCCGCCGCTATTCCGGGGGCCGTCGCGGGCGCGGCGCCGTCGCGGACGGAGGCCGACGCGGGGGCTGAACGCGCGGGCTACAGGTCGGGCAGCGGGTCGCGCGGGAGGTTGTCGCGGTCGAAGACCTCGGCGTCGGCGGCGTTGATGACGGGCACGTACTCGTCGTCCACCTCGAACCAGGCGCCCCCGAACTCGAACGCGGCACCCGCGCCGGTCTCCACCGGGCCGATGCGGGTGCCGCGCGGGTAGCTTCCCCAGACGCTCCTCAGCTTGCCCCGCCCGGTGGCGCCGGTGCTGATGACCGTGATCTGGTCGTCGGTGACGACGAAGAAGAACCCGGTGCCGCCGCCGGCCGTCAGCGCCGGGAATATGTACCGGATGTCCGTGTCGAGGCCGAGGAACTCCCGGCAGCGGTCGCGGACCGGACGGGGCACGGGCATGGCGGCGCAACACCTCCGGGGGGCGATCATCGGCTCGTCCCCATGATGCACCGGTCCCTCAGACCGTGGCCAGGGCCGCGGTCGGCGAGAGCCGCGCCGCCCGCGTCGCCGGGTACAGGCCGGCCGCCGTGCCGATCGCCAGGGTCGCGATGACCGCCCCGGCGGGCGCCCACAGCGGCACGACCGGCGGCCATCCCCGGTACAGGGCGAATCCCACGGTCACCGCCGCGCCCAGCACCGCCCCGGCCGCGCCGCCGAACGCCGACAGCAGCAGCGACTCGGCCAGGAACTGCAGGCGCACCTGCCCGCGGGTGGCGCCCAGCGACCGGCGCAGCCCGATCTCCCGGCGCCGCTCCAGCACCGAGATCACCATCGTGTTGGCGACGCCGACCCCGCCGACCAGCAGCGCCACCGCGCCGAGGCCGAGCAGCAGCCCGGTGAACGCGCCCGAGGCGGCGGCCCTGGCCGCCAGCGCGTCGGAGGGCCGGCTCACCTGCACCTCCTCCGGGTTCTCCGGGTTGACGGTGCGGGCCAGCACGGCCCGCACGTCCTCCACCGCCGCGTCCGCCGACCGTTCGTAGATCGTCGTCGGGTGGCCGTCGAAGCCCAGGTACCGTTCGGCCGCGTCCCACCCGACCAGCGCGGACCGGTCGATCTCGGGCGCCAGCTCGGCGGAGTCCAGGACGCCGAGGACGGTGAACCAGCGGCCGCCGATCCACACCTGGACCCCGACGCGCTCGACGCCGAGCCGCCCGGCCGCCTCCGCGCCCAGCACCACGCCGGGGTAGCGCCCGGTGCCCGCGTTCAGCCACGTGCCCGTGCGCATGCCGATCCGCAGGGTGCGGGGCAGTTCGGCGGACGCGGCGCGCACCGCGATGCCGCCGGTGATCTCGTCGGGGATGCGGTCGGTGCGCCGCACCGACGCGTCGACGGTGCCGGTCGCGGCGACCGACGTGACCGGGCCGATCCGCGCCACCATCGCCGGCGCCGACCGCGGCAGCCGGGCCCGCTCGCCGAACAGCGTGTCGCCGGGCTGGACGGTCAGCAGGTTGGTGCCGAGCCGGTCGAGCCGGCGCAGCAGGTCCTCCCGGCCGGAGGAGGAGATGCCGAGCACCGCGACCATCGTGGCGATGCCGATCGCGATGCCCAGCGCCGACAGCAGCACCCGGGTCCGCCGCGAGCGGAGCCCGGCCAGCCCGACCCGCACCACGTCCGGCCCGCTCAGCCGGGCCGCCACCAGCCGGTCCGGCGCGGCGGTGTCCCCCGCCCGCCTCATCGGGCGGTCACCTCCTCCGCCCGCTCGTCGGCGACGACCGTCCCGTCGCGCATCCCGACCCGCCGGGGCGTCCACGCCGCGACGTCCCGGTCATGGGTGATGATCACGACGGTGGTCCCGGCGTCGTGCAGGGCGCCCAGCAGGCGCAGCACCTCGCCGCCCGCCGCCGTGTCCAGGTTGCCGGTGGGCTCGTCGGCCAGCAGCAGGTCGGGCTCCCCGACGACGGCGCGCGCCACCGCGACCCGCTGCCGCTCGCCGCCCGACAGCTGGTGCGGCCGGTGGCCGGCGCGCGCGCCGAGCCCGACGCGTTCCAGCGCCTCGGCGGCGCGTCTCCTGCGCTCGCGCAGCGGGACGCCGCTGTAGAGCAGCCCGTCGGCGACGTTGTCCAGGGCGCTCACCCCGTCCGCCAGGTGGAACGACTGGAACACGAACCCGATGTGCCGCGCGCGCAGCGCCGACAGCCGCCGGTCGTCCAGCTCGGCGACCTCGTGCCCGGCGATCCGCACGCGCCCGCCGGTGGGCCGGTCCAGTGTGCCGATCATGTGCAGCAGCGTGGACTTGCCCGATCCCGACGGCCCGACGATGGCGGTCAGCTCGCCCCGGTCGATCGCCAGGTCGACCCCGCGCAGCGCCGTGACACCGCCCGGGTACCGCTTGGTGACCCCCTCCAGCTCCACGACCCTCATGTCACGGGCACCCCGACCTTCACGCCCTCCCGGAGCCCGGCCCCGGTGACCTCCACCCGTCCGCCGCCGAAGGCCCCGGTCCGGACGGGCACGATCCGCCGCGCCGCGCCCTCGACGACCTCCACGCCGAAGCCGCCCTCGCGCAGCGCCAGCAGCGCCTCGACCGGCACCGACAGCACGTTCGCGCGCCGCTCGCTCTCCAGTTCCACCGTCACCGGCGCCCGGTCGAGCCCTCCGGTGCGGGCGTTCCCGTCCAGGGTGATCTCCACGTCGACGGTGGTCTTCGGGTCCTGCTGGGTGCCGGACTGCTCGGCGACGGAGCCGACGTGCGACACCGTGCCCTTGGCGCGGTGCCCGCCGGGCAGTTCGACCGTGACGCGGGCGCCCTTCTTCGCCAGGTCCTGCTTGCCGGCGTCCAGGTCGACGTGGACGACCCGACGCGTCCCGGTGACGGTCAGCGCGGGCTGCCCCGGGCTCGTCCGCGCGCCCTTGGGCGCCTTGACCTCCTTGACGCGGACGGCTCCCGGCAGGAACACCGCCTGCGACGGGTCCACCCGGCCGGTCTCCGGCAGGCCCCGGTCGTCCTGCCACCGCCGGACCGCCTCCGCCGTGGCGGAGGTGAACTCCTCGTCGACGGTGACGTCGTAGCCGAGGGCGTCGAGGTTGCGTTCGAGCTGCCGGACGTCCGTGCCCTCGGCTCCCACCGACAGCGTCCGGTACATCGGCAGGTTCCCGTACATCAGTGTCACGGGCCGGTCGTCGACGCGCAGCAGGCTTCTGCCGCGGCCGATCGACCGCCCCTCCTCCGGCGCGGCCGTGACGACCCCGGACGCCCCCGTCCGCACGGTCTCCTCGCCCGCGAACGTGAGGGTGCCGTCCACCTCCTCGGTGTCCACGAGGTCTCCCCGGGTGACCTGCGCGGTGCCGAGGGCGGCGGCGCCCTGGGCCCGCGCACTGCCGTCGCCGCCGCCGAGGGCCAGCGCGGCGGCGCCGCCCGCGGCGACGGTCGCCGCCACCGCACCGGCGACGATCTTCTTGGCGTTCACCGGCCCGTCCCCGGCAGCAGGTGGCGGCACGCCTCACGCGCCTTGTCCATCTTCTGGCGGTCGATCCCCTTGGACGGCATGCGGAACGTCCCGTCGGGGTCGGGATCGGGGATGTCGACGCCCTGCTGCCGCATGCACTGCGCGTACCTGGTGTACCGGTCGCGCACCTCGGGGTCTTTCAGGTCGGGCATCTTGCCGCCGGCCACCAGGTACGGCCGGCACTTCTCCATGGCGTCCTGGAGCTTGTCCCGGTCGGCGCCCTTGCCGCCGATCCGCATCGTCTGCGGGTCGCCGTCCTTGGGGTCCGGCACGTCGACGCCGTTGGCCCGCATGCACTGGGCGAACTTGAGCATCGCGTCCTCGGGGCTCAGCGACCGCGACGGCGACGCCGACGCCTTCGCCGCCGCTCCCCCGGCACTGGCCACCCCGCTCCCGCCGTCCCGGCTCCCGCACGCCGCCGCCCCGGCCAGCACCGCGAGCGCGGCGATCCACACTCGGCCTCTCATCACGATGACCTCCCCGCCGGGAACCCACGCCCCGGCGAGGAGCCATCCCAGCCGCCCCGGGGTTAAACCCGCATTAGCCGCGTGACCTCTCGCTGGGTCGGACGAAGTCTGAGGGAGTCGCCAAGGAGCCCTCTCACCAGCAGAAACGTCCGGATGAGTCGCGGCGAGTCGGAGCGGATCGAACCTCGTTGGCTCCCCGCTCTGGCTCCCGTGGCTCCCCGGGCAGAGAGGAGGCGATCATGGCCCTCACCATCACCGAAAACACAATGTCCGTCACCCTGGACGGCAGGACCATCGCCACGGCCACCCGCTCCTCCGCCGGTTGGCACGTCAGCACATGGCCGGTACCGCTCTCGTACAACTCGGCGATCACAGCACTAACCCTCGCCGAACGCCTCGCCACGCACGGCGAGAACGACCCGTTCGTGCTGGCCTGGCGCGAGGAGTTGGCGCATGGCTGATCGCGTGATCCGCCTCACCACGGCTCTCGCTGTGCTGGCCGTGGCCGCAGTAGCCGCCGTCATCTCGTACCGCCACGCGTACGAACTGGTGAACTCGCACGGCGAGTCCGGCATCACGGCGCGCCTCGTCCCGTTCACCGTGGACGGCCTCATCTGGGCCGCCTCCATGGTGATCCTGGACGCCAGCCGCCGTAAGCAACCCGCACCACCGTTGGCCAAGTGGAGCCTCGCCGTGGGCATCGTGGCAACGGTAGGCGCCAACGTGGCGCACGGCGCGTCCCACGGCCCCATAGGCGCCATCGTCAGCGCATGGCCAGCCCTCGCCCTCGTCGGCTCATTCGAACTCCTGATGACGCTCACCCGAAACGCGGCATCGCACCCGTCTCCCCTACCGAAGCAACCTGCTCCAGAACGCACCGAAGTGGAGCAGACCCCGGAAGACGCAGTGTTGGCCGAGTACCTCGCGAGCCTGACCGGTCCGGGCCGCCCGCTCTCTCAGCGGTACCTCGCCGAGAAGCACGGCATCGACCGGCGCAAGGTCAAGCAGATCATCACCAACGCGGCGCACCCCGCACCACACTGAACCAGGAAGCCCCAGCCACGCCCCACCTGGGCCGTGGCTGGGGCTTTCGCATGCCCGCTACTCCAGTGGTGCCGCGTTGGACCACACCCGCTCGAAGCTCTCCAGGTACGTGCTGGCCATGCCCCCGTCTTCCGCTCTCCGCAGGTGCAGCGCAGGGCATGCGATGCCGCGATGCGGAACAATGCGGGTTGATCAGGAGATCGTCACCTCCCGGTAGATCGAGTTGAAGAGCACCGTGTCATGCAGGCGGATCTCAACGTCGTCCACCCTCTAGGGCCTGGTAGTGGACGAGAGCCGCGCGGCTCCTCGTCGCCATGGACTCGCCCACCCTCGCCCCAACCGCATTCGGCGACGCATGCCGCGTCCGGGGCTCCGAACTGGCGCACAGCTGACGACGATGTCGCAACGGGAGCCCCTGCCAAGCTCAAGCAGGCGATATAGCTCACAATGTCACAACCAGCCGATTTTCGCCCCAGAACCGACCCGAGACTATAGGCTCCACAGCAACCAGAGCACAGAGCACCCTACTATCAACACAAGGATTGTTTCAATGAACTTCGATGGCATCGTAAACGTGAGCGTTAGACTTTCCTGGCAATTTGTGGGGGACATAACACTGGACCACGAAGGGAATTTGAACTTCCCTCCAACGGGACACCTTGCAGACCGCGGCCACGTATATCGCCTCACAGGGAGGAGGTCCATCAAATTGCAAGGTTCCCATGACCAGCAATCTCGCTGGTGGCTATACATTGGACAGACTCGAAATATCCAGACCCGCATGAATAAGTACCGCAATCCAGGGCCAGGTCAGGCGACAAACCTTCGAGTAAACAATGCACTGCGCCGCGAACTAGAACAGAGAACACAAGTAGCCCTGTTCATCGCACGCGACATAGAGATCAAGATCGGCAGCCAATGGACAGGCATCGACACCGACAGCACGGTACAAAGAACGCTAGCAGAAAGTGCTGCTCTAACCCATTACTACAAGACTGAAAATTTGCTCGACGTTGACAGTCTGAACAAAGGCCTGGATGATTCGGTCGATCGCGAATTCAAGGATATCCCGTGGCCATAAGGTCGCAGATTCCTTCTGAGTCGTGGAGCGATGCTGCCCTACCGGCCTTACCGATCATCGGCCGGACATCCTCCTCCCCACCTAAACAAGCGGAACCGCCTTGGACCATACGCGCTCGAAGCTCTCCAGGTACGTGCTGGCCATGTCCCCGTCTTCCGCTCTCCGCAGGTGCAGCACGGGAGCATGGGACGCAGCGATGCCGTAGGCGTGCGGATTGACCAACAGGTCATCATCGGCGCGATAGATCGAGTTGTAGAGCACCGTGTCATGGAGCCGAATCTCCACACCGTCCACTCCGCGAAGCGCCCGGTAGTGAACGAGGGCGTTGCGGATCTTCGCCGCCATCGACTCGCCCACACCCTCATCACTGCCGCGCTCGGCGACGCGCGAGCCGTCCGGATCCCCAAGCAGAATCCTCACCCCCACACCCGCACGCGCCCTCCCAGCGAGCGTGCGCAGCATCCCCGCATCCTCAGCGACGAAGAGCCCCGCATAGGCCAGCACGCCGATCTCGACGCGGGCGCCGTTGAACAGTTGTTGCCAGACGTGACGAGGGACCGCCCAGCGGTGCGGATAGGTCGCGAGGATCTCAACCGCCGGCGGTTGCGTCCGAACGGCAGGCACAGCGACTTGCGGCCACAACTCTGCTTCCTCGCGCCCCACCAGGTCAGCGATGCTCGACCGGTGACGCGGGTAGGGCACCCGCCCGGCAAGCCACCGGCGAACTGTCTTGGGATCTACGCCCACCTGCCCCGCGACGTCGGCTTCGGTGAGGTGGGCATCGGCAAGGGCACGCCTCAACAAGTCGTTCACCGGACCTCCCGGAGATACAAGTGCCAACGACGCTAACAGAAGACGTCCCAAGACGTCCCTAGATGCCGATGGAGAGGTCCCCGTTCGGACGCGAGGCTCAAACCACGCGGCGAAGCCAGACCTTCCCGCAGAAGAAAGGCACCCACTTACGCCCCTGCCAAGGAGTCGTCATGCCCCTGGACCGACCCCGGAAGGCCGCCGTGCCCCCCGAGCACAGCCGCACGACCAGCCTCTCGGCGGCTTTGGCCGATCAAGCGCTGGCCGACCTCCGCCAGGACTTCACCGGTCACCGGATCTGGCGTTCGGTGCGTTGGGACGGATCGCTTGGGGACTGGGTCGCGACCTTGCATGACCCGACCGCCGGAATCGACGCAACGGTGATCCGCTCCAACCCCAACGCGTTGCGCAAAGCCCTCGGCCAGCAGGCGGAGCAGGCTAAGGCCAGGCGCGCGGAGACCCGGTGATGGGACGGCACCGACGACGCCCATCACCGGACGAGGCCACGAGGGAGAGCGTGGCCTCGTCGGGGGAGGCGGAGGCGGCGCGGCCCGTGCGCATGCCCCCGAGTGCACCGGCCGCGCCTCCTCTGCCCAAACCCTGTCCGCCCTGGCGAACACGCCGACACCTCAACCGACTCGCCCGCGTGCTGCGTCGCCACGGCTGGACCGCCCAACTCCGCCACGCCGAGCCGCGCCCGCTCCTCCGCGTCTTCTCCGAGTCGGTTCCGACCATCGGCGAGAGCGTGACCGTAGCCCAGGCTCACGGCGTCTGCTGGTACCGAGCCAGCACCGGTAAGTGGCTGGCGCCATGCACCGAGGTGGAACGCGCCGCCAACGCGCTCGGCGCTTTGCTCACCCCATGGGTGTCAGCCGCTCTCACCGCACGCACGCGCAAGGCAGAGTGACCAGAGGATGGCCCGCCGCACGGCATGGGGCGCGTACGCCCACATCACCAGCGTCGTACGCCAACGCATCACAGACGGCACCTACGCTCCGGGCTCCCAACTCCCGGCCGAGGTTGCCCTATGCGCCGAGTTCGACGTCGCCCGCAACACCGTGCGGCGGGCTCTATCGGCCCTGCAAGCCGAAGGACTGGTCAGGCTCCGCCCAGGCGTGGGCCGCTTCGTCCACGACCCCACCACCGAGCCAGCCACGCTCACCCGTCCCCGGTACCTGAACATCGCCGCAGACCTCCGCCGTCAGATCGAGAACGGCGACTACACCCGTGGGGACCTCTTGCCGAGCGAGGCGCAGATCCGCGAACGCTACGGCGTATCCCGCTACACAGCCCGGTGCGCCCTCATCGCGCTGCAAGACGCCGGCCTAGTCACCTGCGTCCACGGCAAAGGGCGCTACGTCCGTCAAGACGTCCCCAGATGATCCACTCGCGCCCGTGGACGTCCACTGACGTCCCCGTAGCGTCACAACCATGAAGAACACCGCAGCATGGGCACGCGAGCTCGCACGCAAGCACCTCGAAACCCCACTCCCCCGCCGCTGGGCCCACACCCAAGGCGTAGCCCGCCAAGCCCGAACCCTCGCCCCCATCCTCGGCGATCAGGCCGACCTGCTAGAAGCCGCCGCCTGGCTCCACGACATCGGCTACGCCCCGAACCTCGTCAACACGGGCTTCCACCCCCTAGACGGCGCCCGCTACCTCCGCGACACCCACCACGCCGACAACCACCTATGCCGCCTCGTAGCCCACCACTCCTGTGCTCTGATTGAGGCGCAGGAACGAGGTCTGGCGGACGAGCTAACAAACGAGTTCGAGGGACAGGCCCCGAAATTCAGCGACTTCCTGATCTACTGCGACATGACGACGGCTCCAAACGGCGACCAACTGCCCGTCGAGCAGCGCCTCTCCGAGATTCTTGGCCGATACGGGCCCGAGCACGTCGTCGGCAGGTCGATCACTAAGGCGTCTCCAGAGCTACTCAATACGGCACATCTGGTTCGATACAAGATTTCTATCGCTTACCGGATCACTGCCCGCCCCCGGTAGACGCCTCACCAACCCCTGGGACGAACCGAACAGAGACCAAAAGCACACCAAGCAGAATGTGAAAGAGATTCACATCTTGCTCTCACCTGCATGTTCGGCTTGCTTGGCGTTCCGGACCTGTGGCGACACGCCACAGGAGTGACATGTGATGCCTCTGGTCAACCCGTTGCTAAGATTTGAAGGTCGCAGACCGCGTGCCTCTACCTGATCGTCATGGCGGCTTCCCAGTAGGCTCAGCACTTCCAGCCACTCAAAACGATCACCCTAGAGGCCCTGGAATCCAACGGGGATCTTCGCGTCGATGACCGCTACACGGGTCGCCGGCCCAACCATCAAGGGCTACGCCTACCAGTTTGATCAAACAATCATTGCCATCTTGGATGCGGAGACCACTAACGGGACTGTAGTCATCGAAGGATGCGAAGACATTGACATCCATACCGATGGCGGCATTGAGGCCGTTCAGTGCAAATATCACGAGGAAAGATCTTTTTCTCTTGTTGGGTTGCGCAAGGTGTTGCTACCCATGCTTCATTCCTTGACGGAGGGCAAGGACTATGACTATCGACTCTATGCACACTACTCCGATAATGTCGACGTCCCTCACCGTCTGAATGTCGAGCAGATAAAACAGGCACTTACCGAAAAGAAACGGAACCCACCTGAAGTTGTGAGGCATTTTCTTCAGTTCACGCCTGAGATACTAGAGAAATTCTCGCAACAGTTCTCTATCAACTGCGGACCTTCCTTTGAAGAGCAGCGAAGAGCGCTAATATCAGCGCTAGCGAAAAGATTTCGCGGCACATTGGACGATGCCCGAGATCTATACTACGGCAATGCTCTTTCATTGGTCATGGAGCTAGCCATTGCGAAGGATCCAAAGGATCGCATAGTTTCACCTCGAAGCTTTTTGGACCAAATCAATAAACGCGATCCTCTATTCTCGCGCTGGCAAGAGGAGATTCTGGGTAGAGCGCAAGTTCTTCAAGCGATCAAAAAGAAGCTCAAGGCCACCGCAGCACTGAAAACAACTAAGTGGAGGGCACTGGCTCTCTCTGCCAGCTCATTTGACGTTAATGAGCTTTCCGAGATGGCATACTTTCTGGCCACAGAACAATTTGGACAAGGCTACCTAGCAAATGCGCAGCCCTGGACGTTGATCATTGATGGTTCATCTCAGCAAGTTGAAGCCGTAAAGACTGCTCTGATAGAAGAGAACATTTGGTTCAATGATGGCTACGAACACCTAGTCTTCAATCCTGCGATTTTTAACCAGAGGCCAGTAATCAATCTGGACCCGAAGCGGCGAGACCATATAGGTCTACACTCCTACGGAATTCGCGTTATTAGTGCAGAAACATACGCCAAATTCGCCTCGGACATAGAGAACCTCCACACGCTTCTCAGTGTTGGTAATTTGTATTCGTTTGACCACGCCCAAGTTGGCGGGCAAAGGTTTCATCTACATACAGCGGACGTTAGCGATCTCAAGCAACTCCTGATTGAGGGGAGGCCCCGGTGACAGACCTTAGCTCGGTCGCCAAAGTGGTCAGCGTTGCACCGGACCTCATTCAAATTGAGGTTCGTTCGTCAATCGATTATCAGAACCTCGATGTGCAGCTGGAACTAGGGAGCTACCTCAAGATCTCTGATGACAACGGTTTGTCGGTCGTAGCTATTGTCAAAAGCTACCGAATCAAGGACAGCGTGAGCGACATATTGGGGCAGCATCCCAGCGACACACAGTTCATCGTGGACGCTCAACCAGTCGGCCGGCTGCGCGACGGTAAATTCTCACGCGGTGGAAAGCAGATTGCTATTCCCCCTACAAGAGTAGAGATAGCAGAAAAGGGAGTACTAGACGAAATCTATAGTGGCATTCAAAGCGAGAAGCAGTTTAGTTTTGGTTCATTGGCCCAAAATGATCAGGTTCGGCTGATCATTGATGGTGACAAATTTTTCGGCAAGCACATCGGAGTAGTTGGTTCAACCGGCGCCGGAAAATCATGCACAGTAGCGAAAATCCTTCAAGAAGGCACCCGACGTTCAGAAGGCCAGCAAGAAAAGGGCATCCTGAACAACTCGCATGTGATCATTTTTGATTTGCATGGAGAGTACAGCACCGCCTTCCCTCATGCAAATCTGATCGACACCGGAAATCTCAGCCTACCGTACTGGCTAATGAACTCCGAAGAATTGGAGGAAATGTTTATTGAAAGTGCGGAACATAATTCTCACAACCAAATATCTCAATTCAGGCAGGCCGTGATTGCCAACAAGAACAGACACTATGGAAATGAGGGAAAGATCGCGTCTTACGACTCGCCAGTATATTTTAGCCTGCGTGAGGTGATCAATTTTCTAGGCAATTTGAACTCGGAAACCATCGGCAAGAACCCAAACGAAGGCGTCCCCAAGCTAGCGGACGGCACCCTCGTCCATAAGCGCGAGGATCGCTATTTTGCTGAGCAACTTTCGTTTGCTCCAAGCAGTATAAAATCAGGCGAAAAGGCCACCAATGGGCCATTTCATGGCGAATTCAATCGCTTCCTCATGCGGCTGGAAGCTCGCCTTAACGACAAGAGGCTGGGCTTCCTGTTGGAGCCGAAGAACGCTCATGGAGAAGAAGCTCGAACAGAAGATCTCCCTGAAATTTTGGGACAGTTCACAGGATACGGAAAAAATAAAGAAGAGAACAGAAATATCACGATCATCGATCTAAGTGGAGTCCCTTTTGAGGTACTGAGTGTTGTTGTCTCGCTGATCAGTCGAGCCATCTTCACATTCGCGTTTCACTTCAAGAAACATAAGCTCTCTCAGGGACGGGACCTGCCTTATCTCCTCGTTTACGAGGAAGCGCATAACTATGTCCCTCGGAGCGAGGGGGCGAAGTACGGGTCAGTAAAGAAGTCCATCGAGCGCATCGCTAAGGAGGGACGCAAGTATGGCGTGTCACTAATGATCGTCAGTCAGCGCCCTTCGGAAATTTCCGAGACCGTATTCTCCCAATGCAATAACTTCGTTGCTATGAGGCTGACCAACCCGGCAGATCAAAACTACGTAAAGCGCCTCCTTCCCGACACAGTCAGCGCTATCACGGACACCCTCCCAACTCTTGAGAAGCAAGAAGTCATTGTGATTGGCGACTCTGTGTCAATTCCTTCTCTGATTAGAGTAGATGATATCGAAGATCGTCCCGATTCTCGCGATATAGACTTCCACACTGAATGGAAGATGGATTGGCTAGATGTAGCCGTACCTCGCATTATCGCCAAGTGGCAGGCTTGAGCCAAGCAATCGGGAGTCGGTACCTACGTAAGGACGGGCCGCGTCGTCCGTTCAAAATAGTTAGCCAAGCGCAGGCTCATCGAGCGATCCATCGTCACGCCTGATAGCATTTCAGCAGGTATCCATTTAACTTCACTCGACTCGCTACTTGTAGTTGGTCGCCCCTCTATAACCCTTCCGATGAGCACGATCGAGAATTCTTGGCGGACCTCGTCGTTGCTGGTGTAGTGGATGACGTGTTTGGGGTCGCTGTAGATGCCTACTAGGCCGGTGATCTCTACGTCGATGCCGGTTTCTTCTTTGGTTTCACGGACTGCGGCTTGAGAGACGGATTCGCCTAGGTCGATGGCGCCGCCGGGGAGGGCCCAGTTGTCGTTGTCGGTTCGGCGGATCATGAGGATCTCGCCCTTGTCGTTCTCTACGACGACGTTGACTGAGGGGACGAGGCTGTTGGCCTTGGGGGCGTTGGGGTCGTCGTAGTAGTCGATCCTGCGGCCCATGGGTCACTCCCCCGGTATCGGCGTGGCGCCTTCCCAGACGCGTTCGAAGCTCTCGATGTAGGTGTTTACCAGGTCTCCGCCGGCTATGCGGCGCAGGTGCCAGACAGGCGCGTGCGCGGCTGTGATGCCGTAGACGTGGGTGTTGACGAGGAGCTGATCATCCGCGCGGTAGATCGAGTTGTAGAGGACCGTGCGGTGAAAGCGGAACTCGACGCCGTCTTGTTTGCGGAGCGGCCTGTAGAGGACGAGGGCGTTGCGGATCTTCGCGGCCATCGCGTCGTCTACGCCCTCGTCCGTGCCTCGTTCGGCTACCTGTGGGCTGTCTGGGTCACCTAGGAGGATGCGGACGCGGACTCCGGCGCGTGCCTTCTCGGTGAAGGTGCGTTGGATGCCTGCGTCTTCGGAGAGGAAGAGCCCGGCGTAGACCAGGACGCCGATCTCTTCTTTGGCTGTGGCGAAGAGACGCCCCCATGCGTCCCTTGGGATGGTCGTGCGGTGAGGGTAGACCGTGACGAGTTCGCTGCCGGACGCTGCGGTGACTTGCTCGCTGGTGAGCGCGTCGGGCCAGAGGAAGGTCTCATCGACGCCCAAGCGCGAAGCCACTGCGTAGCGGTGCCGCCGGTACGGGGTCCGGTCCTTGGTGATCCACCGTTCTACGGTCTTCTGGTCAACGCCGATTGACTCGGCGAGGGCGGCGACCGTCAAGCCCTGTTCGAGCAGGGCGGCGCGTAGGCGTTCGTTCGGCATGCACCTGTCCGGATCCGGGACGTCCTAGGACGCGGTCAACACTATGAGGACGTCGTGAACACGTCCAGTCATGTAGTGATCTCGTCCCACAGGTCAAGCGCACTCTCTTTCTCGTAAGGCACGCCGACCGCCCGAGCCGCCCCCGCCGGACCGGGCCTTACGAGAGGAGTGATCACATGATCCTCGTCCTGGCCTCGATCATCGCCGTCTTCCTCGCCGGCTCTACCTGCGGCATCTTCGCCATGCTCGTCATCGGCATTCACGCCGAAGAGCGTCGGGCGATGCGCGGAGGTGGCGCCTCCTCGCGGGCCGGTGCCGCATCCCGGCGTCTGCTCAGCACGCGGACGTGTGACGACGTCCCGGCCCGAGTCACGGCGGGACGGTGACGCCGTTGCGTATGTCGCGCGTCATCACTGGCCACACCTGCGCCTGCGGCGCGCGTGTCGATCCCGGGAACCGCAGGTGTCGCAAGTGCCGGGCCCGTGCCCGTTGGGAACGGCGCAGGTGCGGCTCGCGGTTCCCGGACCTGTGGCTTTGAGAAGGGAGGTGAGACAAGAGGTGACCGTCTCGGTTCCGCTGGTGGTGATCCTGGGCGCCGTCGTGTGGGTTGCGTGGCGCTACATGGGGCTTCGCGCCTGGCACGTGGTCGTGTGCCTGCTCTTGGGGTTCTCTCTCGCCGCGACAAGCGCTGCCCCCGAGATCCGGCGGCTGGTGACCGTACTCGTCCAGACCTTCAGCCAGCACTGACGTTCCCGACCGAAGGGAGGGATGCCCGAGTGCCTGATACCCCCGAGCACGTCAAGATCGACCTTCAGGAGGTTCGTACCCGTAACCTCGCCGCCCGAGAGATCGTCTCCGCTCTGTCCGATGCCATGCCGAGCATCGCGGACCTGTGGCTTCGTCTCAACGCCGCACTTGCCGACGTCCCCGCGCTCAACTCCGAGATCATTCGGCTTCTCGCCGCACTGGCCAAGGTGCGGCGCGATCACGCGAACCTGGTGGCCGCCGGCCGCGCCACCGTCAACGCCGACCAGGACGCCGAGCCGGATCCGCTGTACTACCTGCGCGACGAGCTTCGCGCACAAGGTCACCTTCCGCCGGACTCGTGGGGACGCCCATGAGCCGATCACGGCAGATGCGGCGGCATGCGCAGAAAATGCGCCGCAACGGCCTACAACCCATGGTCGTCATCAACAGCGATGACCCGCTCCCGGACGTTGCCGCCGTCCTCATTGGGCGGGCGCTGTGGCGGTACCGGTCCGAACTCGCTCCGTTCTACCTCGCGGTCACGCTGGCACTCGGTGGTGTGGTCCTGCACATCACGCATCCGGAGTGGTGGCCTTACCTGCTCGGCATCGCCACGGTGACCGCGTGGACGTTGGTGATGTTCGGGGACCGGTTCGGGCTGGCTCTGCGCAGCGAGCGTCTGTACGGCGCGGCCGTCGCCTTGGGATCCGGGAGTTGGCTTGCGGCCGTGACCGCTCTCGGTGTCACCTTCCGGCCGCTCCCTCAGTTCCTTGTCGGTGGCGGTGTCGTGCTGGCCCTCCCTTGGTGGACGCATCGGCGACGCCGCGCCAAGGTTCGCGTAGATCGGCAGATAGCCGCATGGCCGGAGATCGCCCAGACGATCGGGCTTGCTGGCTCCCGTGCACAATCCGCGGTGGTGGACGTGTGGGGCTGGCGCGCCCGGTTCGCGCTGGCACGAGGTCAGACGATCGAGGACGTGATCGCGAAGGTTCCGACGATCGAATCGGCGCTCGGCACCTTCCGGGGTGCTGTGCGCGTCTTCCCGACACGCGACGGGAAGGCCAATCGGTTCGAGTTGAGGGTGCTCAACACCGATCCGCACGCCGATGCGATCCCGTGGCCGGGACCGTCCGTCTCGTCGATCTCCGAGCCGATCGACCTGGGCCCGTTCGAGGACGCGACCGGCGCCCGTGTTCTGCTGCTGCGTCGGCACGGCCTGATGGGTGGCGTAGCCGGCTCCGGTAAGAGCGGCGGCATCAACGTCCTGATGGGGAATCTCTCCGCGTGCCGGGATGTGGTCATCTGGGCCATTGACCTCAAGCGCGGCATGGAGCTCCAGCCGTGGGCATCGTGCATCGATCGCCTCGCGATCACGCCTGAGCAAGCCCGCGCTCTCCTCCGGGACGCCGTGACGATCCTGGAGGCACGGGCCGACTCGCTCACGGCAGAGGGCCGGCGCGTGTGGGAGCCGACCCCGGAGTCTCCCGCCCTGGTGATCATCGTGGACGAGTACGCGGAGCTCGCCGATGATGCGCCCGATGCGGCGAGTGACACTGACTCGATCGCTCGGCGCGGACGGGCCGTTGCGGTGACCCTTGTCGCGGCGACTCAGCGCCCGACGCAGAAGGCCATGGGTAAGGGTGCCGTGCGGTCGCAGATGGACGTGCGCGTCAGTTTCCGTGTTCGGGAGGCGTAAGGACGTCGATCTCATCCTCGGGCAAGGGATGCTCGCGGCGGGATGGCACGCCCACACTCTCAACGCTCCCGGCAAGTTCCTCCTGTCCGCGCCTGAGCACGACACGCCGCGACGAGGGCGCGCGTACCTGCTCACCGATGCCGTTGTCAGCGAGACGGCGCGGCGTCATGCCGCTCTCCGTCCCGTGCTGGACGAGATCTCTCGGCGGGCGCTGGACGAGGCGCGCATTAGGCCAGCGCCTGAACTGCCAGAGCCGTCTGTGCGCGTGGAGCCCTCTCGGGAGGAACGGGCCGAGATCGTTCTGAGGGAGGTTCTGGACGGCGCGCCGGACGAAGGGCTCCCGATCGCTCACCTTCTGACGATCACGAAGATGAGTCGTCCCACCCTCTACCGCCGGCTCAATGACCTCGCGAAGAGTGGCCGCGCCGTCCAGGTCGGACGCGGTCGCTACAAGGCTCCCGATCACAGTTCGTAATCGTCTCAACGTCTCGTCTCACGCGCGCGCCTGCACGTAAGGGGCGCGGAGACAACCGTGAGATGAGACGGAGACGAGCACCCACCGTAATCAAGGAGATGATCGCCTACCCGCACCGCGAATGTCCCGGGAAGACCCCGGGCGAGAGGAGGTGGTGACCACGCAGGCGTACACCGTCGAGCAAGTGGCCGAGATCCTCAACGTCGGCCGAGACAAGGTCTACTTCCTGATCCGCACCGGGCAGCTTCGCAGCATCAAGATCGGCAAGCTGCGCCGCATCACCGATCGGCACCTCGCCGAGTTCGTCACCTCCCTGGAAGACGCCAAGCCTTGACGATGGCGTAGCGCATCGTGCTACGTTGCGCTACAGACGTCCCGGGGCGCGCCCCTCGCGGGAAGGCCCCGGGACTACGCCTCTTGATAACTGCATCGACGCGAGCGCGCTCTCTCGGCAAGACCAATCGAGATCGACAGGAGAGGACGCTCAACATGACCACAGGCGACAAGACCACGCTCCCGGCTGTCCGGGTGGACAGTGCGTTCAAGGAGCGGCTCGCCAAGTACGCCGCATCGCAGGAACGCGACGTGTCGTGGGTCATCAGGAAGGCGATCAAGGAGTACCTCGACCGGCACGAGGAGGGATCCCTTGGCGAAGATCCTGATCGGTAAGTACGAGGGGTCGATCTACGCGGAGGGCGACGGGTACACCGGCGCCATCTCGCTCGGCTTCGGCCCCGACGGCAAGCGCAAGCGGCTCAAGCGGAAGGGCAGGACCAAGGCACAGGTCAAGGACAAGCTCATCGAAGCGGTGAATGAGCTTGAGGAAGGGATCAAGACAGAGCGCAACCACACGGTAGAGAAGGCGGTGAACGCCTTCCTGATCGCCCTCGCCAAGCAGGGCAAGAGCGAGGCGACCATGAAAACCTACCGTGGCCTCGCGGACAACCACATCGTCACCAAGATCGGCAAGGTCAGGCTCGCGGACCTGACGGCGGACGCGGTCGAAACGTGGCTCGACGAGTGCGCCGAGAACATGACCACGCAGACGCTCAAGATCCTTCACGGCCTGCTCAGGCGGGCGATACGGCTCGCAGAGCGGCGCGGCAAGGTCAAGCGCAACGTGGCTGCGCTGGTGGACACCCCGCAAGGCAAGCGGCCCACGCGGAGGTCTCGGTCCCTGTCCCTCAAGCAGGCGACCAAGCTTCTCCGCACGGCGCAGGATCCACAGCACCGGCTCGGGGCGTACGTCATCCTGGCGATCGTCTCGGGTCTGCGCACGGAGGAACTCCGGGCGCTGACCTGGGCCGACGTGGACCTCAAGAAGAAGGTGGTCTACGTCCTCCGTTCCGACAGGGAGGGAGGCGACACGAAGACCAAAAAGAGCCGCCGTGGTGTCGCGGTCGCAGACATGGCCGTTGACGCGCTCACGGCCCTACGCAAGCGTCAGGCCGCCGAGAAGCTCCAGGCGGGCGACGCGTGGCAGGGACACAATCTCGTCTTCTGCAAGGAGGACGGGACGCCTTACACGGACGGCGATGTACTCCGACGCTTCCAGAAGATCACGGCGGCGGCCGGTCTCGGCTCCGCCTGGGTGCCGCGCGAGTTGCGGCACACGTTCGTGTCCATCATGAGCGACCAGGGCGTTGCCCTGGAGAAGATCAGTGACCTGGTGGGGCACACCAGCACGCACACCACGCAGGCCGTCTACCGGCATGGACTCCGTCCTGTGATCACCACGGGCGCCGAGAAGATGAACGCCATCTTCAAGGACGAGAAGAGCAAGTCAGCCTAGGGAGTGGCTCCCGAATCGGCTCCCCTGACCTCGTCCGACCACGCTGAGCAGGCACATCGCACTAATGCGGGCGAAACCCGCATTAGCCGCCGACGACCTGGGGGCCGGTGGGCGTCCAGTGGACGAGGACGGGCTCGTGGGCGGTCTGGGCGCCGGTGGACGGGTCGATGGCGAAGGCCCCGAACATGGTGCTGGTGCGCAAGCGCGTGGCGACGGCCCATACCGATCGGCGGGCCGGGCTTCCGGCGGCGCGAAGGCAGTGCGCGGCGATCACCGCCGCGGCGTACGCCTGCGCCGCCGGGTAGTCGGGCTGGATGCCCGTGCGTCGCCGGAACGCGGCGATGAAGGCGGTCTCTTCCAGGCCGAGTTCCGGTTCGTGCGCGCGTCCCGGAGACCACTGCCCCACCCCGTAGATCCCTCGGGGATCGTCGGTGGCGTCGCCGAACTCGCGGACGCCCGCCGCCACCGCGCACAACGTCCCCGGTGGGTTGGGCAGCGCTTGGGCGGTGGTCACCGTCCGCACGTCCTCCTCGAAGGACGCGGCGCACAGCAGGTTCCATCGGACCGATTCGTCCAGCTCTGGGAGCCCGCCGACGCGGGCGACGTCGATGCCCAGGGCGCGTGCCGCGGCTTCGGCGCCGTTCGCGACCTGCCTTCCGAAGCCGCCCTTCCCCTGGACGACGTAGAGCCGGGCGGATCCCCGGACCGTCGCCAGATGCCGCAGGAACGGATCGGCGTACCGGCTCGTGGGGGTCGGCACCGAGACGACATGGCCGGGATGGGCCGTCTCGACGTCGTCGCCGGAGCCGCCGTGGTTCCACACCAGCCGGTCGAGGTCGGCGGCGATGTCGCCCGCGGCCCGCATGAGGTCGGTCGAATAGGGGCCCAGCAGCACGTCGCACCGGCCGGCGAGCCCGCGGAAGGCCGCCCGAAACCGGTGCCGGTCGCTGTGGTCGTCCTCGATCAGCACGTCGGCGTTCTCGTCTGCCGCGCGCCACACGTCCAGGGCGGCCGCGGCCTGGCGGCCGAACCTGGCGTACCTGCCCGTCAACGACAGGCAGGCGCCGACGCGCAATCGGGCCATGGCCACCCCATGCCCGCCCGGGCCGTCGCGATTCGCCGGGGGCGGCTCAGCCGGTCCAGCGCTCGCCGGTCAGGCGTTCGTAGACCTCGACGTAGCGGGCGCGGGTCGCGTCGACGATCTCCTGGGGGATCTCCGGGCCGGGGGGCGTGCGGTCCCAGTCGAGCGTGCTGCTCCAGTCGCGGACGAACTGCTTGTCCAGGGAGTGCTGCGCGCGGCCGGGCCGCCACTCGTCGGCGGGCCAGAAGCGGGAGGAGTCGGGCGTGAGCACCTCGTCGGCGAGGACGAGGGTGCCGTCGGGGGCGCGGCCGAACTCCAGCTTGGTGTCGGCGATGACGATGCCGCGCCCGGCGGCCAGCTCCGCGCCGCGCCGGTAGACCTCCAGGGTGGTCTCCCGCAGCCGCGCGGCGGTGTCGGCGCCGATCTCCGCCACCACGTCGGCGTAGGTGATGAACTCGTCGTGCCCCTCGGTGGCCTTGGTGGTCGGGGTGAAGATCGGCTCGGGCAGCTTCGACGCCTCGACCAGGCCGGACGGCAGCGCCACCCCCGAGACGGTGCCGCTCTTCTCGTACTCCTTCAGGCCGAGGCCCGCCAGGTAGCCGCGGGCGATCCACTCCACGGGCAGCATGGTCAGGCGGCGGCAGCGGATCGCCCGGCCCCGCCACTCGTCCGGTACGTCCGTCGCCGAGATGACGTGGTTGGGGACGACGTCGGCGAGCCGCTCGAACCACCACAGCGACAGCCGGGTGAGGATCTTGCCCTTGTCGGGGATCGGGGTGGGCAGCACCACGTCGTAGACGCTCACCCGGTCGGAGGCGACCAGGATCAGGTCGTCGCCGTCGGCGTAGACGTCCCGGACCTTGCCGGAGTGGATCAGTTCCATGGTGTTCCTCAGCCCTCGCGTGTCCATCGGCCGGCCGGCGGCCACGACCGCAATGTACTCGCCGTGCCCGGCCGCCTCCCGTCCGGGGACCACCCTGCGGCTTACCGCGGCTTAACGCCCCGGCGGCCATGCTCGGGGCATGCGGGTGTTGGTCGTGGAGGACGAGCGGTTGCTGGCCGACACGATCGCCGAGGGGCTGCGGGAGCAGGCGCTGGCGGTCGACGTGGCCTATGACGGGGACGCCGCGCTGGAGCGCGCCTCCCACACCGCCTACGACGTGGTCGTGCTGGACCGGGATCTGCCCGTCGTGCACGGCGACGAGGTGTGCCGCATGCTGGTGGACCGGTCCTACGGGGGGCGGATCCTGATGCTGACCGCCGCCGGGGACGTCGGGCAGCGGGTGGACGGGCTGGCGCTCGGCGCCGACGACTACCTGCCCAAGCCGTTCGTGTTCGAGGAGCTGCTGGCGCGGGTGCGGGCGCTGTCGCGCCGGGCGGTGCGGCCCGTGCCGCCGGTGCTGGAGCGGGCGGGCATCCGGCTGGACCCGTACCGCCACGAGGTGACCCGGGACGGGCGGCCGCTGCGGCTCACCAAGAAGGAGTTCACGGTGCTGGAGGAGCTGCTGCGGGCGGAGGGCGGCGTGGTCAGCGCCGAGCGGCTGCTGGAACGGGCGTGGGACGAGAACATCGACCCGTTCAGCAACATCGTCCGCGTCACCATGGCGACGTTGCGCCGCAAGCTGGGCGATCCTCCGGTCATCCAGACCGTCACGGGATCGGGGTACCGGATATGAACCGGATGCGGCTCAGCGTCCGGGCCCGGCTGACGCTGGTGTACGGGGCGTTGTTCATGGTGACGGCCGGGACGCTGGTCGCCGTCACGTACTGGCTGACGGCGCGGGCCATCGACGCCCGGTTCACCACCGCGTCCGGCACCGGCTCGGCCACGCTGACGCAGATCCCCAAGTCCGCGCTGGGCGTGCGGGTGGAGGAGCTGATGGAGCTGCGGGCGGCGGCCGAGCGGCAGCTGGCCGAGCAGAAGCGCGAGGTGCTGGCGCAGCTGCTGCAGAGCTGCCTGCTCACGCTGCTGGTGGTGGGCGTGCTGGCCGTCGTGATCGGGTACATCGTGGCGGGCCGGATGCTGCGGCCGCTGCACACCGTGACGGCGACCGCGCGGCGGCTGTCGGAGAGCACCCTGCACGAGCGGATCGCGCTGGACGGTCCGCGCGACGAGATCAAGGACCTGGCCGATACGTTCGACCACATGCTGGACCGGCTGCACCGGGCCTTCGACGCCCAGCGCCGGTTCGTGGCCAACGCCTCGCACGAGCTGCGCACCCCGCTGACGATCAACCGGACGGTGCTTGAGGTGGCGCTGGCCAGCGCGAAGAACCCGCCGGAGACCAAGGCGCTGGCGGACGTGCTGCTGGGCAACACCGCGCGGCACGAACGGCTGATCGAGGGGTTGCTGCTGCTGGCGCGCAGCGAGCGCGAGCTGAACACCCGCACCGAGACGCCGCTGCCGGACGTGGCGCGCAGCGCCGTGGCGCAGCTCGACCGGCAGGCCGCCGACGGCGAGCTGACCGTGGAGGTGGACGCCCGCCCCGCGACGGTGCTGGGCGACCCGGTGCTGCTGGAGCGGTGCGCTGTCAACCTGGTGGAGAACGCGGTGAAGTACAACGTGCCCGGCGGGCGGGTGTGGGTGTCGACCGGGGAGGAGAACGGCGCGGCGGTGCTGCGGGTGGCCAACACGGGCCGGACGGTGCCGTCCTACGAGGTCGGGGCGATCTTCGAGCCGTTCCGGCGGCTGCGCGGCGACCGGGTGGGGTCCGCCGAGGGCGCGGGGCTGGGGCTGTCGATCGTCGCGGCGGTGGTGCGGGCGCACGGCGGGGTGATCGAGACGCTGCCGCGTCCCGACGGCGGGCTGGCCATCACGGTGCGGCTGCCCGCCGTGCCCGCGGCCGTCCCGGCGGGTCACTGACGCCGCGCGGCGGCACGCCGTCAGTGGTTACTGACGAGTAGGATGGGCATGGTTACCCGCGAGTAGCCGGGGCCGCTCCCGGCCCGGCGCCGTGATCATCCGAGGAGGACGACCGTGCCCCGTACCGCACGCGACGTCGTGTTCGTCGACGGCGTACGCACGCCGTTCGGCAAGGCGGGCCCCAAGGGCCTGTACGCCGAGACCCGCGCGGACGACCTGGTCGTCCGCGCCATCCGCGAGCTGATGCGCCGCAACCCGTCGCTGCCGCCCGAGCGGGTGGACGAGGTGGCGATCGCGGCGACCACCCAGATCGGCGACCAGGGCCTGACGATCGGCCGGTCCGCCGCCGTGCTGGCCGGGCTGCCCAAGAGCGTGCCCGGATACGCGATCGACCGCATGTGCGCGGGCGCGATGACCGCCGTCACCACGACCGGCGCCGGCATCGCGTTCGGCGCCTACGACGTGGCGATCGCGGGCGGCGTCGAGCACATGGGCCGCCACCCCATGGGCGAGGGCGTCGACCCCAACCCGCGGTTCCTGGCCGAGCGGCTGGTCGACCCGTCGGCGCTGGTCATGGGCTCGACGGCGGAGAACCTGCACGACCGGTTCCCCGAGATCACCAAGGAGCGGGCCGACGCGTACGCGGTGCGCAGCCAGGAGAAGGTCGCCGCCGCCTACGCCGCCGGGAAGATCCAGCCGGACCTGGTGCCGACCGCCGTCCGCTCGGCCGACAAGGGCTGGGGCCTGGCCACCGAGGACGAGCCGCCCCGCCCCGGCACCACCATGGAGGGGCTGGCCGCGCTGAAGACGCCCTTCCGGGTGGCGGGCCGGGTGACGGCGGGCAACGCCGCCGGGCTCAACGACGGCGCGACCGCCTGCCTGCTGGCCGCCGAGGACGCCGCGCGCGAGCTCGGCCTCACGCCGCGCATGCGGCTGGTGGACTACGCCTTCGCCGGGGTGGAGCCGGAGGTCATGGGCGTCGGCCCGGTCCCGGCCACCGAGAAGCTGCTCGCCCGCAACGCGCTGACCATGGACGACATCGGCCTCATCGAGATCAACGAGGCGTTCGCCGTGCAGGTGCTGGCGTTCCTGGACCACTTCAAGATCGCCGACGACGACCCGCGGGTGAACCCGTGGGGCGGCGCCATCGCCCTCGGCCACCCGCTGGCCTCCTCCGGCGTGCGGCTGATGAACCAGCTGTCGCGGCTGTTCGAGGAGCGCACCGACGTCCGCTACGGCCTGACCACGATGTGCGTCGGCATGGGCATGGGCGGCACCGTCCTGTGGGAGAACGCGAACTGGGAGGGCGCCAAGTGAGCGCGGACATCACCAACCTCTTCGAGGGCGAGGTGGTCACCCACGCCCGCGTCCGCGACGTGACGCTGCCGTACGGGGCGGGCACCCTGGCACTGATCACCCTGGACAACGGGCACGACCACACCAAGCCCAACACCTTCGGCCCGGCCGGGCTGACCGAGCTGAACGCCGCGATCGACCAGGTGGCCGGCCGCGACGACATCGTCGCCGTCGGCGTCACCGGCAAGCCGTTCATCTTCGCGGTCGGCGCCGACCTCAAGGGCGTGCCGCTGATCAGGACCCGCGAGGACGCCCTGGCCATCGGGAAGCTGGGCCACGACGTGTTCCGGCGCCTCGGCGAGCTGCGCGTGCCGACGTTCGCCTACGTCAACGGCGCGGCCATGGGCGGCGGCGTGGAGATCGCGCTGCACTGCACCTACCGCACGATCTCCTCCTCGGTCCCGGCGCTGTCGCTGCCGGAGGCGTTCCTCGGCCTGGTGCCGGGGTGGGGCGGCACGTACCTGCTGCCCAACCTGATCGGCGCCGAGAAGGCCCTCAAGGTCGTCATCGACCATCCGCTCGCGCAGAACCGGCAGCTCAAGGGCCCGCAGGCGTACGAGCTGGGCATCGCCGACGCGATGTTCGAGGCGGCCGACTTCCTGGAGGAGTCGCTGGCCTGGACCGCCCGCGTCCTCAACGGCGACATCACCGTCGAGCGCACGCCCGTCGACAAGGGCAAGGCGTGGGACGACGCCGTCGCCATGGCCCGCTGGAACGTCGACGGCAAGCTGCACGGCGCCGCGCCGTCCTACGTCCGCGCGCTCGACCTGGTGGCCGCCGCCAAGGACCGCACCCGCGACGAGGGCTTCGCCGCCGAGGACGAGGCGCTGGCCGACCTCATCATGAGCGACGAGCTGCGCGCCGGCCTGTACGCGTTCGACCTCACCCAGAAGCGCGCCAAGCGTCCCGCCGGGGCGCCCGACAAGAGCCTGGCGCGTCCCGTCACCAAGGTCGGCGTGGTCGGCGCGGGCCTGATGGCGAGCCAGCTGGCGCTGCTGTTCGCCCGCCGCCTGGAGGTCCCGGTCGTGCTGACCGACCTGGACCAGGAGCGGCTGGACAAGGGCGTCGGCCACGCCCATGGCGAGATCGACAAGCTGCTGGCCAAGGGCCGGGTGTCGGCCGACAAGGCGTCCCGGCTCAAGGCGCTGATCACCGGATCGCTGTCCAAGGACGCGTTCGCGGGCGCCGACTTCGTGATCGAGGCCGTCTTCGAGGAGATGTCGGTCAAGCAGAAGGTGTTCGCCGAGGTCGAGGCCGTGGTCTCGGACGAGTGCGTGCTGGCCACCAACACCTCCTCGCTGTCGGTGACCGAGATGGCGGCCAAGCTGCGGCGCCCCGAGCGGGTCGTGGGCTTCCACTTCTTCAACCCGGTCGCGGTGCTGCCGCTGCTGGAGATCGTCCGCGGGGAGAAGACCGACGACGCCGCGCTGGCCACCGCGTTCGCCGTCGGCAGGCAGCTGAAGAAGTCGTGCGTGCTGGTCAAGGACGCCCCGGCGTTCGTGGTCAACCGGATCCTGGTGCGGCTGCTCGCCGAGATCGTCAAGGCGGTCGACGAGGGGACGCCGATCGAGACGGCCGAGCGCGCCGCGGCCCCGCTGGGCCTGCCGATGCCGCCGTTCGTGCTGATGGGCCTGGTCGGACCGGCCATCGCGCTGCACGTCAACGAGACGCTGCACGCGGCGTTCCCGGACCGCTTCCCGCTGTCGGACAACCTGGCCAAGATGGTCGCGGCGGGCAAGACCGGCGTGTACCGGCCCGACTTCACCCTCGACCCCGAGGTGGTGGAGATCTTCTCCGGGGGCGACGCGCCGTCCACCGAGGAGCAGGTGCTGGCGCGGGCGCTGCGGGCCCTGGCCGAGGAGATCCGGATCATGCTGGACGAGGGCGTGGTCGCCGCGCCGCAGGACATCGACCTGTGCATGATCCTCGGCGCGGGCTGGCCGTTCCACCTGGGCGGCATTACCCCGTACCTGGACCGCACCGGCGTGTCGGAGGAGGTGACCGGCGCCCGCTTCCTGGAGCCGGGCGTCGCCTCCCTCCCCCGCTGACCGCGTCCACACGCGCGGGGAGGCGCCCCCAGGCCGGGGCGTCTCCCCGCGAGGCACGTCCTGCCCTGACCTGACCGACACGTGACCCTGGTCACTGTGTCTTTTCAGGCGAGGCATGGGCACAATGGCCCGCATGACTCCTGGTGCGCGCGTCGCCGTCGTCGGCTCGGGGCCCGCGGGCCTGTACGCCGCGGAAGCGCTGGTCAAGCAGGCCGACGGGGACGTCCAGGTGGACGTCTTCGACCGGCTGCCGACCCCGTACGGGCTGGTCCGCTACGGCGTCGCGCCCGACCACAAGTCCATCAAGTCGATCGCCCGCTACCTGCAGCGCGTGCTGGAGCACCCGGCCGTGCGGTTCTTCGGCTGCGTGGAGCTCGGCCGCGACCTGACCCGCGCCGACCTGCTGGAGTGCTACGACGCCGTCGTCTACTCCACCGGCGCCATGGTCGACCGGCACCTGGGCGTGCCCGGCGAGGACCTGCCCGGCAGCGTCGCCGCCACCGACTTCGTCAACTGGTACTGCGGCCATCCCGACGCCGCCGACCACGGCTTCGACCTGTCGGTCGAGGAGGTCGCGGTCATCGGCGTGGGCAACGTGGCCGTCGACGTGGTGCGGATCCTGGCCAAGACCGTCGACGAGCTGCGCGAGACCGACATCCCCGAGCACGTGCTGGAGGCGCTGGCCGCCAGCCGGGTCCGCCGCATCCACATGATCGGGCGGCGCGGGCCGGCGCAGGCCAAGTTCACCACCAAGGAGCTGCGCGAGCTGGGCGAGCTGCCGCACGCCGGGATCCACGTCAGCCCTGAGGACATGCGGCTCGACCCCGCCGATGCCGCGCTGGCCGAGTCCGACCGGCACGTGCGCGGCAACGTCGCGGTGCTGAACGGCTGGACGGGCGAACCGCCCGCCGACCGGCCGCGCCGCATCGATGTGCGGTTCTGGCGGGCGCCCCGCGAGATCGTCGGCACCGGCCGGGTCGAGGCGCTGCGGCTGGAGCGCACCCGGCTCGGCGACGACGGCCGCGTCACCGGGACCGGCGAGTACGAGACGCTGCCGGTCGGCATGGTGCTGCGCTCGGTCGGCTACCAGAGCGTCCCGCTGGACGGCGTGCCGTTCGACGAGCGCGCCTACGTGGTGCCGAACCAGGGCGGGCGCATCCTCGGCCCGGACGGCTCCCCGGTCCCCCGCGAGTACGTGGCGGGGTGGATCAAGCGCGGCCCGACCGGCGTGGTCGGCACCAACAAGTCCGACGCCGCCGAGACCGTCCGGCATCTGCTGGCCGACCTCGACGAGGGCCGCGAACCCCCGGTCCGCAAGATCGAGGAACTGCTCGCCGAGCGCGACCTGCCGGTGGTCACCTACGCCGACTGGCTCAACCTGGACGCCGCCGAGATCGCCCTGGCCCGGTCGCTGAACCGCGGCGAACGCGTCAAGCTGGCCCGGTGGGACGCCATGCGCGCCGCCTGCCGCCCGTCCTGAGCAGGCCCGGCCACCCACGCGACACGCGACACGGGACGACCGTGCCGGGCACGCGGCCGGCGTGGCCGTCCCGCCCCCGGCGAAACGCGCGGCGTCCTCGGCCGCCCGTGTGGGAACCGCGGCCGGATGTGGAAAACCGCGCACGAAACCCGTGACGGCGCCGTGACGCCGGCGCTACGGTGCGCCTGTGACCGGCGGTCCAGAACTGTACGGATTCCCCCCGCCCGCCACGCTGCCCGACCTGAGGTGGCTCGGCCCGGACTACGTCTCCGTGCTCGTGCACGACCTGATCCGGGGCCTCATGCGGCAGGACGCGGGGACACGCGTGATGGGCGTCCGCTGTGACGGCGGGCCCGAACTCAAGGCCGCGGTCGACCCCGCCGGGGTCATCCGCGCGCACGACGCCTGCTTCCCCCTCCAGGTGTTCCTGCAGGACGGCACGGGACGACCGTGGCGGCTGCGCGGGCGGTGGACCTATTGCGGCCGCGGCCTCGGCACCCCCGGCGCCTCCGTCACCCACTCCTGGCGGCTGCTGTCCGCCGACGGCGTCTGAGCCGGCGAGGCCGCGGATCGGCGGAGAACGGTCCGGCCGGCCGCGGGATCAGGGCAGGAGCCCGGTCGACACGCGGCCGGTCGACACGCGGGAATCCGTCGTGGTGGTGACGGATATCGTCCGGCCTTGGACGCCCGTCCGGCAGTTCACGGTGGTGTTCGTCCGGGGCCCGGGCCGGTCGGTCTCCAGCAGACTGCCGAGGTCGCGGCCGTAATGCCTCCAGTCGAAGTCCCGCCACCCCGGGTCCGCCCAGTCGCCGCCCCAGTCCCCGCCTGACGGGGCGTCGAGCGACAGCGGCGGGCCCGCGTTCCGCTCCGGGGCCGAGGCGGGGGCCAGGGTGGCCAGGAACGTGGCGGGGCCGGCGGGCGCCGGGCCGGAGTCCGCGCGGCGGGCCGGCGCCGGCCTGACGTCCATCTCGAAGGACGGGGTGGCGCCGTTCACGGTGCACGGCTGCGCCGTACCACCGGCGACGTCACCGGCGACCTGCAGGCCGCCGTCCGGCACCGCGTAGGCCGCCCGCCCTCGTCCGACCACCCCGGTGTTGACCAGCGAGATCCGTGCGCTCCGCCGGACCGTGATCGCCCTGGTGACGCGAGCGTTGCGGGTGCTCAGCCGCAGGTCGCGCAGCTCGATGCGCAGCTGGTCCACGGCCCCCGGCGCGGCCGTGCGCCTGAGCCCGGCGGCGGATCCGAGGCCGTCGAGCAGGCCGCCGAGGACGCCGGGAAGATCGATCGGCGGCTTCGCGAACGGCGCGCCCTGGGGGTGCTGCCTGGGCGAGGCCGCGCTGGACACCCCGCCGGCCCCCGCGCCGACGTGGAAGAACGAGGAGACCGGCGCCCCGCCCGTGTAGGCGATCATGGCGTTGCGTCCGTTGACCCTGGTGCTCCTGGTGATCGTCGGCAGCACGGACCCCCTGCCGTAGGGCCGGGTCAGCGTGTAGGTGCAGCCGGGAGACAGGGAGATGTGGCCGCCCGCGCGGATCGCGCGCACCAGCGCCGCCGTGTCCCCCTTCCCGCCGCGGCACCCGACCGGCGCCGCCGTGGCCGCCGCCGCGGGGGGCGCCGCGCCCGCGACAGCCAGTCCCGCCGCCAGGACGGGAACGGCCATCCGTACCGTGCCGGCCGACCGGCCGGCGCCTGTTGTCCGCATGCTCATGTCCAGCCCTCTCTGTCGCGTCGGGGCTCATGATCAGCCCAGTTGATTACTCACCGAACTTGATCAATTACAAACCGACCGACCGAAGATGCCGATCATGAAACGGACGTCATGGGACATGGACGTCATCGCGAACCCATGACGACAAAAAGCGGTTATTACCTACGCTCCGTGTTGCGGTGACTTCGTGGGGTAATTGGGGTGGTGAAGGTACGCAACGGATCGTCACCTGGCGGTCCAGCGGCGAATACCGAGCCGCGGCGCGGCGCACCCGCAACGCGGCGAAGGGGGAGAGTTCTCATGAACACGCTGCAACGCATCACCATCCTTGGCGTCGCGACCGCCGCTGCCGCGACGCTCGCGCCGTCCGCCGCCATGGCGGACGGCGGCGGCTTCGGCGGCGGCTTCGGCGGCGGCTTCGGCCACGGCCGTCACCACGACGGCCGCGGCACCATCTTCGTGAAGAAGAAGGAGATCGCGAGCGTCAAGGGGGTCGCCGTCAGCCGGGTCGTGGCCGGGTTCGGCCGCCGCCACCACCACCGCGGCTTCGGCGGCGGCGGCTTCGGCGGCGGCTTCGGCGGCGGCTTCGGCGGGGCCGGCTTCGGCCCGGGCTTCGGCGGCGGCTTCGGCGGCTTCGACGGCTTCAGGGGCCGCCGCGACCGCGAGGCCTTCTTCAAGAAGGAGAAGAAGTTCGCCGGCCCGAAGGGCGTCGCCAAGTTCAAGGAATTCGCCAGGGTCGACTGACGACTGGGAGTCATCGGCTGACAACCGCGCGTTGTCCCGGGGTTCACATCCCCGCAGTGGTCCCGTCCGCTCCCGCGCGGGCGGGGCCACTGCCTCGTTCAGGGCCCTCCCCGCCCATCCGCTAGATCGAAAGCGAGTCGTCCATGATGTCAATGCCGATCCGCATCGCCGTCACCACGGGCGCCGTTCTCGGTGCGCTCATGGGCGCGCCGGCCCTCGCGCACGCCGACGCGAAGTTCACGGTCGTCTCCCAGAAGGCCGACAGGCACGGGGCGTTCCTGCACATCCGCCTGTCGCTGGTCGACGAGGAACGGCGGCGCGTCGTCTTCAAGGACATCTTCCTGAAGGCCGGCCCGAAGGGAGTCGTCAAGCGAGAGATCATCAGCGCGGCCGACTGATGACCGCGTCCTCACCGCGCGTCCGGCGGGCACCGCCTCGGCACGTCTCCGGCCGGCGCTCATGCAGACACGCACCGGGACCGCGCTTCGCATGACGGAGCGCGGCCCCGGGCATGCGCATGCCCGGGGGCCGGATGCGACGGCCGCTGACGGCGTGGCGCCACGGGCACCGAGGCCCCGCGTGCGGGCGAGGAGGGCGAGCCCGGGGGCGGACTGAACCGGCGGGTCAGCCGCCCCGGGTGAGCCGGCCCGGCGAGGACGAGGCGTCCGTACCGCCTGGTGGCCGACGGGTCACTCGTGGGACGGGACGTCCGACGGCGCCGCCTCGGGTTCGGCCGCGGCCGTCAGTGCGGTGACCGCCTCGGTGATCTGCCGGGCCAGGTCCTGCGGGGTGAGCCCGATGTCGGCCAGGATCTCGCCGCGCGAGGCGTGGTCGAGGAACTCCTGCGGGATGCCGAAGGTGCGCACCGGCACGTCGTTGCCCGCGTCGCGCAGCAGCCGCGCCACCGCGTCGCCCACGGCCCCGGTGCGGCCGTTGTCCTCCACCACCGCCACCATGCGGTGCTGGGCGGCCAGGTCGACCAGCGCCTCGTCCAGCGGCTTGACCCAGCGCGGGTCGACGACGGTCACGCCGATGCCCTGCGCGGCCAGCCGTTCGGCGACGCCCACGCCGACCCCCGCCATCGACCCGGTGGCGACCACCAGCACGCGGGTGCCGTTGGCGACGTCGTTGCGGGCCAGCACGTCCATGCCGCCGACGGTGTCGACGGCCTCGATGTCGTCGGTCACCGAGCCCTTGGGGTAGCGGATCGCGGTCGGGCCGTCGTCGACCGCCACGCACTCGCGCAGCAGCTCGCGCAGGCGGGCGCCGTCGCGCGGCACCGCGATGCGCAGGCCCGGCACCAGCGACAGGATCGACAGGTCCCACATGCCGTTGTGGCTGGCGCCGTCGTCGCCGGTCACCCCGGCGCGGTCGAGCGCGAACGTCACCGGCAGCCTGTGCAGCGCCACGTCCATGAGGACCTGGTCGAACGCCCGGTTGAGGAACGTGGCGTACACGGCCACCACCGGGTGCAGCCCGCCCAGCGCCAGCCCGGCGGCCGAGGTGACCGCGTGCTGCTCGGCGATGCCCACGTCGTAGACGCGGTCGGGGTAGGCCTCGGCGAACGGCGCCAGCCCCACCGGGTGCAGCATGGCGGCGGTGATGCCGACCACGTCGGGACGCTCGGCCCCGATGGCCACCATCTCCTCGCCGAACACCTTCGTCCAGCCCGGGCCGCCCTTCTTGGCGACCGGTCGCCCGGTGGCGGGGTCGAACGCCCCGCCGCCGTGCATGCAGTCCTCTTCGTGGTTCTCGGCGGGCGCGTAGCCCTGGCCCTTGCGGGTGATGCAGTGCACGATCACGGGGGCGCCGAACCGGCGGGCGCGGCGCAGCGCGCGCTCGACCGCCTCGGTGTCGTGGCCGTCGATCGGACCGACGTACTTGATGCCCAGGTCCTCGAACATCGCCTGCGGCTGCAGGACGTCCTTGAGGCCCTTCTTGATGCCGTGCAGGGCCTCGTAGGCCACGCCGCCGACCACCGGCGCCCGCGGCACCGTCTTCTTGATCAGGTCGAGGGCGCTCTCGTAGCCCTGGGTGACCCGCAGCTCGGCCAGGTGGCTGGCCAGCCCGCCGATGGTCGGCGAGTAGGAGCGGCCGTTGTCGTTGACCACGATGATGACGGGCCGGTCCCGGCCCGCCGCGATGTTGTTCAGCGCCTCCCAGCACATCCCGCCGGTGAGGGCGCCGTCGCCGACCACCGCCACCACCGCGCGGTCGGTCTCGCCGCGCAGCCGGAACGCCTTGGCCAGCCCGTCGGCGTACGACAGGGCGGTGGAGGCGTGCGAATTCTCGATCAGGTCGTGCTCGGACTCGGCCTGGCTGGGGTATCCCGACAGCCCGCCGCGCCGCCGCAGCATGCTGAAGTCGTGCCGGCCGGTCAGCAGCTTATGGACGTAGGCCTGGTGGCCGGTGTCGAAGAGGATCTTGTCGTGCGGCGACTCGAAGACCCGGTGCAGCGCGATGGTCAGCTCCACCGCGCCCAGGTTGGGCCCGAGGTGACCGCCGGTCTTGGACACCGCCTCGACCAGGAACTCCCGGATCTCGCTCGCGAGCCGTGGCAGCTGCGCGGCGTCCAGTCGCCTGAGCTCCGCCGGACCTGTGATCGACTCCAGCAGGGTCACGCGCGTCAACTCCTCCATCGGGGGCCTCTCTGCCCCTGCTCGCCGGGCCCGTCCGAGTTTAGTGGTGCTTCGTCCGCGCCGCGCCGGGGGCACGCCGCCCCGCACGCCGCCGACACCGAATCTGCACCGAATCGTCACAGGTCATCCCGGTACGCGGCGGCGCGCCGGTGAGGGGGAACTCACTCCTGGTCACCTGCCCGGGGCGGTAGTAATGAGAGCATGGTGGAGGAAATCGTGCTGCTCGACGAGGCCGACGAGGTCGCCGGCCGGGCTCCCAAGACGGCGAGCCATCATCGCCACACCCCGTATCACCTCGCCTTCTCCTGCTTCCTGGTCGATCCGCGCGGGCGGGTGCTGATCACGCGGCGGGCGCTGGGCAAGCGGACCTTCCCGGGGGTGTGGACGGGCAGCTGCTGCGGGCATCCCGCGCCGGGCGAGGGGCTGCGCGAGGCGGTCCTGCGCCGCCTGGACACCGAGCTGGGGGCGTCGGCCGAGTCGGTCACGCCGGTGCTGCCCGCGTTCCGCTACCGGGCCACCGCGGCCGACGGCGTGGTGGAGAACGAGCGCTGCCCCGTGGTGCGCGCGGTGACGTCCGGACAGGTCACGCCAAACCCCGACGAGGTCGAGACGGCCGAGTGGTGGAGCTGGGACCGCTGTCTGGAGCTGGCCGAGCGGCCCGAGTCCTCCCCCTGGTACCGGCTGCAGCTGGCCGAGCTGGCCCTGCTCGGCGATCCCCTGGACTGGCCCGACGCCGGAACCGACGCGCTTCCTCCCGCCCTGCCCTGGTGACCGTCCGGCCGCGCCCGGCGCGCGGGTGCCCCGGCGCGCGGCCGATAACCGGGCGATCACTTTTCGGTCGTGACTGTTGACCCGTCCCACAATCCGAACGGACGCTTGGTCGTGGCGTAACCGAAGGGACGAACGATGCGTGGACGGTGGAAAGCGGTCGCCGCCGTGGTCCTCGGCGGAATGCTCGCGGTGTCCGGCTGCGGCGGGAACGACGAAGGCGGCGGAGACGCCTCCCAGGTGGAGGTCTTCTCCTGGTGGACCGGTCCCGGCGAGGCCGACGGGCTGCAGGCCATGAAGGCCGACTTCGAGAGGAAGAACCCGGGCACCAAGTTCGTCAACGCCGCCATCGCGGGCGGCTCGGGCACCCAGGCGCAGGCGGTGCTGGCCAGCCGGCTGCAGAACCGCAAGCCCCCGGACTCCTTCCAGGGCCACGCCGGCGCCGAGCTGCTCGACTACATCAAGGCCGGGCAGATCGAGCCGCTGGACTCCTTCTACGACGACAACAACCTCCGCGCCGCCTACCCGCAGCAGCTGCTCCAGCAGATCACCTACCAGGGCAAGATCTACTCGGTGCCGGTGAACATCCACCGCTCCAACGTGCTCTGGTACAACCCGCGGATCCTGAAGGACGCCGGGCTGTCGGGGCCGCCCAAGACGGTCGCCGAGTTCATCGCCGCGCTCAAGGCCGTCAAGGACAAGACGGGCAAGGTGCCGCTGTCGCTGGGCGCCCAGTGGACCGCCGACCACCTGCTGGAGAACGTACTGCTGGGCGACCTCGGCACCGACGCCTACAACGCCCTGTGGAAGCCGGGCGCCGACTGGAGCACCCCCGCGGTCACCAGGGCGCTGACCGACTTCGCCGAGATCCTCAAGTACACGACGGTCGAGGCGGCGTCCACCGACTGGCAGGGCGCCGCCAAGGCGGTCGTCGACGGCAAGGCCGCGTTCAACATCATGGGCGACTGGGCCTACGGCTACTTCGTCAACCCGGCGCCCAACGGCCTGGGCAAGAAGCTCGACACCGACTTCAAGTACGCCCCCGCGCCCGGCACCGACGGCACGTACATGTGGCTGTCGGACAGCTTCACGCTGCCGCGCGGCGCCCCGCACCGCGCCGGCGCGATCGCCTGGCTCAAGGAGGCGTCCAGCAAGGAGGGCCAGGACCTGTTCAACCCCAAGAAGGGGTCCATCCCGGCCCGCAAGGATGCCGACCGCAGCCTCTACAAGGGGTACCTGGAGTACGCGTTCAACGAGTGGACCAGGCCGGACATCAAGCTGGCCGGCTCGTTCTGGCACGGCGTGGCCGCCAACAAGAAGTGGCACACCGACATCGACACGGCCGTGGGCCTGTTCCTGCAGAGCAAGGACGTGGGCAAGCTGCAGGCCGCCCTGGTGAACGCGGCGAAGAACAGCGGCCAGTGACGGCGCGATGAGCGGTCGCGGGGCGCGTCCCCGCGACCGCTTCGCGCCCGTCCCTTGAGCGATGGGAGGACGCCCGCGTGGCGACGCTGAGGCTGGGGCGCAGCGGACGGTGGCTGCCGGGCCTGCTGCTGGTGTCCCCGTCGATCGTGGCGATCGGCGTGTTCGTGTACGGGCTCATCGCCTGGAACACGCGGGTGGCGGTGAGCGGAAGCCACGACGAGGTCACCCCGTACGGCTTCGACAAGGGCAGGAACTTCGTCGACCTGTGGAGCGATCCGAGCTGGCCTCCCGCCGTCCGGCACGCGCTGCTGTTCACGGTGGTGTTCGTCGGCGGGGCGCTGCTGCTCGGCGCGTTCCTGGCCTTCCTGATGGAGAAGGGGATCAGGGCCGAGGCGGGGTTCCGGGCCGTCTACCTGTTCCCCATGGCGATCTCGTTCATCGCCAGCGGGGTGGTGTGGCGGTGGCTGATGAACCCGGCGCCGCCCGAACGCGCCGTCGGCCTCAACCAGCTGTTCGACCGGATCGGGCTGGGCGCGCTGGCCAACGACTGGTGGCAGAACCCGTCGTGGGGCATGGCGGCCATGGCCGTCCCGGCGATCTGGCAGATGACCGGGTACGTCATGGCGCTGTACCTGGCCGGGTTCCGCGGGGTGCCCGACGACCTGCGGGAGGCGGCCCGGGTGGACGGCGCCTCCGAATGGCAGGTGTACCGGTACGTGGTGTTCCCGCAGCTGCGGCCGGTGACGCTGTCTGCGCTGATCATCCTGGGGCACATCTCGCTGAAGGTGTTCGACCTGATCATGGCGATCGCGGGCAAGCAGATCATCACCTACGTGCCGGCCATCGCCACGTACGTGGAGGTGTTCGACCGGCACGACCCGGCCAACGGCGCCACCATCGCCACGTACCTGCTGCTCGCGGTGGCGCTGCTGGTGATCCCCTATCTCGTGTGGTCGGTACGGGCGGAGCGTGACCGGTGAGCGCGCAGACGAGCGTCGGGAAGCGGATCGGCGCGGGCACCGGCGCGGGGCGGCGCGCCCCGGCCCGGCCGCGGGTGCTGCGGGGCGTGCGGTTCGCGGTCCTGCTCGCCTTCGTGGTGGTCTTCCTGATCCCCGTGTACGTGCTGGTGGTGACCAGCTTCAAGTCGCTGCAGGAGGCCGACCCGTCGACGGCGTGGAGCCTGCCGCGGGACTGGAGCGTGGACGGCTGGCGGGCGGCCTGGGAGGCGCTGCGGCCCGGCCTGGAGAACAGCGTCAAGATCGCGGTGAGCGGTTCGCTGATCTCGGCGGCGCTGGGCTCGCTGAACGGCTACGTGCTGTCGAAATGGCGTTTCCCCGGCGCGGACGCGGTGTTCACGCTGTTCCTCTTCGGGATGTTCATTCCGTACCAGGCGGTGATGATACCGCTGGCCGGAATGCTGACCGACCTGGAGCTGGCCGGCACCGTCCGGGGGCTGGTGCTGGCGCACGTGGTGTACGGCATTCCGATCTGCACGCTGATCTTCCGCAACTACTACGTCACCATTCCGGACGAGCTGATCGAGGCGGCCCGGGTGGACGGCGCGGGCATGCTGCGCACCTACTGGTCGATCGTGCTGCCGGTGTCGGCCCCGGCGTTCGCGGTGACGCTGATCTGGCAGTTCACCTCGATGTGGAACGACTTCCTGTTCGCGGTGTTCCTGGGCGCGCCGGACAGCTGGCCCGTGACCGTCATGCTGAACAACACCGCGGGCTCGGGCGCGGTGGCCGTCCAGTACAACCAGCAGATGGCCTCGGCGCTGCTGGCGTCGCTGCCGACCCTGCTGGTCTATCTGCTGCTCGGCCGGTTCTTCATGCGCGGCCTGATGGCGGGGGCGCTCAAGGGCTGACGTCCGGGGAGATCCGCTCGGGACTTCGCACCGCTTGACGCCACCTGGACGTTTCCTGAGAATCTCACCGTCCTGCTTGCCGGTCCGGCGCCGGTTGGCGAATCATGGTAGGAACCGATCATCACGCCGACCCCTGCCCGCGACCGCTCCCACTACGGCCCACACTCACCGTGACCCGAACGCATCTGACCTCGCCGCCATTCTTGCCTGGCGCTCCCGCGGCGACCCCACCGGCGGAGCCGGATACTCCGCTGCAAACCGGGCGTCCCGCTCTGGACGGCGTGGTGAAGATGGATACCAGCGAGCACGGGAGGTGACCGCGTGCAGGCGATAAGCGTCCAGCAACCCTGGGCCTTCGCGATCGCCCGGGGCGGCAAGACCGTCTCCAACCAGGAGATGCCGACCGCCTACCGCGGGCCGCTCCTCGTACACGCCTCCATGCGCGTCGACCTCGGCGCGTGCGACTCCCCGCTGATCCAGGCCGCCGGCTGGAACCCGCGCGACCCCCTGGCCACGCTCGGCGCCGTCATCGCCGTCGCCCGCCTGGACGACGTCTGCTCGGCGGCCGTGAACGGCGACCCCTGCGACTGCGGCCCCTGGGCCGACCCGTCGTCCCACCACTGGCGGCTGGCCGACATCCGGGCCCTCCCCCGCCCCATCGTCGCCCTCGGCCGCCCCGGCCTCTGGCAACCCCAGCCCACCCTGATCGCCGACGTCGAACTGATGACCGCCTCCTCTTCCACCCATCGCCCTTCCTGACCGCGATCAGACCGCTACGCTGTGTCGCGAAAGGCCGGGCGGGTAGCGTAGTCCTTGACGGGAACCGCACCACGGATGGGAGCAGGGCCGTGAGCATCGCACAGCAACGCGACGGTTTCGGTCCCTACACAGTCGACGATCTGCACGCCCGAGAGGACGAAGGCCGCGGCCTGGAACTCGAAGATGGGTGGCTGATCGCGCTGTCTCCACGCCCGAGACACAACCGGGCCTACAGAAGGCTCCACGAGATCGTGGAGGCCGCCATCCAGGAGGCGGGTGCGTCCGTCTACGCGGACAGGGGCGGCGACTGGGAGATCAAGACCCCGGCGGGCATCCGCAAGCCGGACGTCTTCGCGGCCCCGGCCGACGTCGTGGACGCCTGTGAGGACAAGGACGAATACGCCCTTCCGGGTGAGGAACTACTTCTCGTCGCCGAGGTGATCTCGCCCGGCAGTGGCAGCGAACGGACGGACCGGGTTCGCAAGCTCAAGGAGTACGCGTCGGTCGGCATCCCCCAGTACTGGATCGCCGAGTACAGTCCGACCCCCATGGTCCAAGTGTTCGTCCTGGACGAAGAAACCGGCGCCTATCGACTGGATCGGACGGCGAAGGCCGGCGAGACGCTGGAGGTCGTCGTCGAAGCCGACAAACCGTTCACGGTGCGATTCGACCCGTCCATCCTGCGACGCGTCCCCTAAGGCGTGGCCTGTAACTGCCGGATCTGCACGCTCGCGACGACGGTCGCGCGGCTCGCCGCCACCGGACGGGTCTCTCCCGGTTCCCTGTTCTCGCCCCCATCACGTCAACGGCCTGGGCCGCAGCACCGACACGGCGGGTCTGCCGCCTGAGGGGTGCGCCGAACGCCAGGGTTCACCCCCGTGGTGCGGGTGCGCGTGGCGCAGGCCCGCCGGTGCGGTCATCCGGCCGGAGAGGGCCGCATGGGGCTAACCCGTCTCGGCGGCGTGGCGCAGGCGGGTGAGTTCGGCGGCGATCCTGTCGAGGGGCCAGCCGGCGTTGAGGCCGCTGGGGTTGGGCAGGACCCACACGCGGGCGGGGCCGATCGTGTCGTCCTGGGGTCCGATCTGGGCGCGGGGCCTGCCGAACGCGGTGCGGTAGGCGGTGACGCCCTGGACGGCCAGGTAGGCGGGACGGTGGCGTTCCACCAGGGCGACGAGACGGCGGCCGCCCTCGCGCAGTTCCTCGTCGGTCAGCTCGTCGGCGCGGGCGGTGGTGCGGGACGCCAGGTTGGTGATGCCCAGGCCGTAGGAGGGCAGCAGGTGCTGCTCGGAGGGGGCGAGCAGCCGGTCGGTGAAGCCGGAGCGGTGCAGCGCGGGCCAGAAGCGGTTGCCGGGGCGGGCGAAGTGGTGGCCGGTGGCCCCCGAGTACAGGCCGGGGTTGATGCCGCAGAAGAGCACGCGCAGGGGCGTGCCGTCGGCGGGCAGCACGTCGGGGATCACGCGGTCGCGGGCCGCTTCCAGGTCGGCCTTGGTGGGACGTCGCGTCGTCACGTCAGATCACACTACGCACGATCAGCGACAGGGCGGACACGCCCACCACGACGGTGATGGCGTTGCGCATGCGCCCGCCGTCCAGGTAGCGGCGCAGCGGGCCCGCCACGGCGAACCCGGTGAGCACGAACGGGGTCAGCGCCAGCCCGGCGACGACCTGCTCGTGCGGCAGCTGTCCCGCGGCGGCCAGGGTGACCAGCGACAGGATGGCGCCGACGGTGAAGAAGACGGCCAGGGTGGCGCGCACGCGCGGGCCGCTCTCACGCTGGTAGAGCAGCGCGATCGGGGGTCCGCCGATGGCCGAGGCGGTGCCGGTGGCGCCCGCCAGCAGCCCGGCGGTGGTGAGGGTGGCGGGGTTGCGGGGGACGGTCCCCGACCAGGCGGACGCGGCGAGCGCGGCCAGCACCACCGCGCCGATCACCGCGCCGAGCGCGTCGACGGGCACGGCCGCGACCACCCACACGCCGAGCGGGGTCCCGGCCAGCCGTCCGCCGAACGCCCACCCCAGGCCCCGCAGGTCGGCGTGGCGCACCTCGCGCGTCAGCGTCGCCACCGGCAGCACGACCGCGGCGACCAGGATCGCGCCGGGCATCAGCGAGGGGAACAGCAGTGTCACGATGGGGGTGGCGACCAGTCCCACGCCGAGCCCGACGCTGCTCTGCACGATCGCGCCGAGCAGCGCGGCCAGCCCGCCGACCAGCAGGAAGTCAAGATCAGGCATGATGTCTGGAACGTTACATTCCCACCCGTCCAGTGGGTTTTCGCGGGCACGGCGAACGGACGGGCCGTCCCCCCGGCTGCCGGGGGGACGGCCCGTTCGCGCGCGTGACGGCTTACTTGCGCAGCAGGTTGCGCAGCACGTACTGCATGATGCCGCCGTTGCGGTAGTAGTCGGCCTCGCCCGGGGTGTCGAGTCGGACGATCGCGGTGAACTCCTTGCCGTCGGCCTTCACCGTGACCTCGCGCGGGGTCTCGCCCTCGTTGAGCTTCTCGATCCCGACGATGTCGAACGTCTCGGTGCCGGTCAGGCCGAGGGAGGCGGCCGACTCGCCCTCCTTGAACTGCAGCGGCAGGACGCCCATGCCGATGAGGTTCGAGCGGTGGATGCGCTCGTAGGACTCGGCGATCACGGCGCGCACGCCCAGCAGCGCGGTGCCCTTGGCGGCCCAGTCGCGCGAGGAGCCCGAGCCGTACTCCTTGCCCGCGAGCACCACCAGCGGGATGCCGCGGGAGGCGTAGTTCTGCGCGGCGTCGTAGATGAACGCCTGCGGCGCGCCGTCCTGGGTGAAGTCGCGGGTGTAGCCGCCCTCCACGTCGTCCAGCAGCTGGTTGCGCAGCCGGATGTTGGCGAACGTGCCGCGGATCATCACCTCGTGGTTGCCGCGCCGCGAGCCGTAGGAGTTGAAGTCGCGGACCTCGACGCCGTTCTCCCGCAGGTACTGCGCGGCGGGCGTGCCGACCTTGATCGCCCCGGCCGGGGAGATGTGGTCGGTGGTGACCGAGTCGCCGAGCTTGGCCAGCACGCGGGCGCCGTGGATGTCGGTGACCGGGTCGGGCTCCATGCGCATGCCCTCGAAGTAGGGGGCCTTGCGCACGTAGGTGGAGTTCTGGTCCCACTCGAAGGTGTCGCCGGTGGGGATGGGCAGCTCGCGCCACCGGTCGTCGCCCTTGAAGACGTCGGCGTAGTCGCGCAGGAACATCTCCTGGCCGATGGAGCCCTCGACGATCTCCTTGATCTCCTCCAGCGACGGCCAGATGTCGCGCAGGTAGACCGGGCCGTCGGCGCCGTCGGCGATCGGGTCGTTGAGGATGTCGATGTCCATCGTGCCCGCGAGCGCGTAGGCGACCACCAGCGGCGGCGAGGCCAGGTAGTTCATCTTCACGTCGGGGTTGATGCGGCCCTCGAAGTTGCGGTTGCCCGACAGCACCGACACCACGGCCAGGTCGGCGTCGTTGACCGCCTTGGAGATCTCCTCCTGCAGCGGGCCGGAGTTGCCGATGCAGGTGGTGCAGCCGTACCCGACCAGGTTGTAGCCGATCTTGTCCAGGTACGGGGCGAGGCCCGAGCGCTCCAGGTAGCCGGTGACGACCTGCGAGCCGGGGGCCAGCGACGTCTTCACCCACGGCTTGCGGGTCAGGCCCTTCTCCACCGCCTTCTTGGCCAGCAGCCCCGCCCCGACCATGACGTACGGGTTGGAGGTGTTGGTGCAGGAGGTGATGGCCGCGATGACGACGGCGCCGTGGTCGAGCTCGAACTTGGTGCCGTCGGCCAGGGTGACCGGCACCGGGTTGTGCGGACGCGGCGCGCCGTCCTCACCGTGCGGACGCGGCTTGTCGCCGTTGGCGCCGTGGGAGATCGCCGGGGAGTCCGACGCGGGGAACGACTCGGCGGAGGACTGGTCGGTCGGGCCCTGGATGCTGCCGCCGCCGGAGACGTAGTTGCGCACGTCGCGCCGCCAGGTCTGCTTGGCCTCGGCGACGGAGATGCGGTCCTGCGGGCGCTTGGGGCCGGCGATGGACGGCACGACGGTGCCGAGGTCCAGTTCGAGGTGCTCGGAGAAGTCGGGCTGGGCGGCCGGGTCCAGCCACATGCCCTGCTCCTTGGCGTACGCCTCGGCCAGCGCGACCTGCTCCTCGGTGCGGCCGGTCAGCCGCAGGTAGTCCAGGGTCTGCCCGTCGATCGGGAAGATGGCGCAGGTGGAGCCGAACTCGGGGCTCATGTTGCCGATGGTGGCGCGGTCGGCGACCGGCAGGGCGGCCACGCCCTCGCCGTAGAACTCGACGAACTTGCCGACGACGCCGTGCTCGCGCAGCATCTCGGTGATGGTCAGCACCAGGTCGGTGGCGGTCGTCCCGGGACGCATCTGCCCGGTGAGCTTGAAGCCGACCACCCGCGGGATGAGCATGGAGATCGGCTGGCCGAGCATGGCGGCCTCGGCCTCGATGCCGCCGACGCCCCAGCCGAGCACGCCGATGCCGTTCTCCATGGTGGTGTGCGAGTCGGTGCCGACGCAGGTGTCGGGGTAGGCCACGCCGTCGCGGTCGAACACCACGCGGGCCAGGTGCTCGATGTTGACCTGGTGGACGATGCCGGTGCCCGGCGGGACCACCTTGAACTCGTCGAACGCGGTCTGGCCCCAGCGCAGGAACTGGTACCGCTCCCGGTTGCGCTCGTACTCGCGCTGGACGTTGCGCTCGAAGGCGTCCGGCGAGCCGAAGTAGTCGACGATGACGGAGTGGTCGATCACCATCTCGGCCGGGGCCAGCGGGTTGATCCGGGACGGGTCGCCGCCGAGGTCGCGCACGGCCTCGCGCATGGTGGCCAGGTCGACCACGCAGGGCACGCCGGTGAAGTCCTGCATGATCACGCGGGCCGGGGTGAACTGGATCTCCCGGCTCGGCTGCGCGGCCGGGTCCCAGCCGGCCAGCGCGCGGATGTGGTCGGCGGTGACGTTGGCGCCGTCCTCGGTGCGCAGCAGGTTCTCCAGCAGCACCTTGAGGCTGTACGGGAGCCGGGCCGAGCCCTCGACGGCGTCCAGCCGGTAGATCTCATACGACTTGTCGCCAACCCGCAGCGTACTGCGGCTGCCGAAGCTGTTCGCGGACACGGACTCCTCCTCCGTCACCGCCGCGCGTCCGGTCCGGGACGCGACTGCGCGGCGTCGTCAATGCTCTTCAATCGTTCCTGCGGGCTCCCGGCCGGGGCCGGGGACGCGTGCCGATCCGGGTGTCGGACCGGCAGGGTCCCGGTTCGCGGTCCGGGGCGGCGGGGCGCACGGTCCCTCCCAGAATCCTGCCCTAGGGGCGGATCTGACCGAGACCCGGGGCCGCCTAACTTCCGCGGCTTTTTCTCTCGACGTCAAGCCATCTCCTAATTTATCTCGACATCGAGCTACTTGCATCACGTTGCGGAATCCGAGACCGGGAACCCGCTGGCCGTTCCGTACGTCTTCGATATATCGTTGTCGTATCGCGAGAGGTCAACGAACGATCTCGGAAGGCGGTGCAGAACATGGGTGCCAGATACGAGTCCGAGTGGCCGTGGGCGGCGTTCGCGGCGGCCAGGATCGGCGCCACGGCGGCCCGCGCGGCCGCGCACGCCGCGTCGCACGCCGCGTCGCATGGCAGGGGCCCCGGCTGCGGGCCGTCGGCGCGCGGGGAGTTCCCGGGCTTCGGCGGGTTCTTCGGCCCCGGAGGCGGGCCGTGGGGGCCGCCCGGTCCGGGGGGCCGCGGTCCGTGGGGACGCGGCGGCCCTTGGGGACGCGGCGGGCCGTGGGCCAAGGGCAAGGCGCGCAAGGGCAACGTGCGCGCGGCGATCCTGGCGTTGCTGGCCGAGGAGCCGCGCAACGGCTACCAGATCATCCAGGAGATCGACGAGCGCAGCGGCGGCGCCTGGCGGCCCAGCCCCGGGGCCGTGTACCCGGCGCTGCAGCAGCTGGCCGACGAGGGCCTGATCCGCGCCGAGGAGGGCGCGGGCCGCCGCGTCCACCACCTCACCGACGAGGGCCGCGCCTACGTCGACGAGCACGCCGACGAGCTGCGCGAGCCGTGGGCGGCGATGACGCCCGACTTCGGCGAGGGCGTCCCGGAGGTGTTCAAGCAGGCCGCGCAGACCGGTGCGGCGCTGATGCAGATCGTCCACTCGGGGTCGCCCGACCAGGTCGCCCGGGCGCGCGACGTCCTGGCGCGGGCGCGGCGCGACCTCTACCGGATCCTGGCCGAGGACGGCGAGGACGTTCCCGACGACCGTGAGGAGTGAGGGTTCCGTGCCCCGTCCCGACCCCGACCGGCTGCGCATCGGCGACATCGAACGCGACGCGGTCGCCGTGGCCCTGCACGACCACTTCGCGGCCGGGCGGCTGACCCGCGAGGAGCTCGACGAACGGCTGGACGCGACGCTGGCCGCCAGGACGCGTGGCGACCTCGGTGCCATCGTCGACGACCTGCCCGAGCCCAACGGGCTGCCCCGGCCGCCCGCACCGCGCCCGGCCCCCGCGACCGCGTGGGGGCCGGGCTGGGGCCCGGGCTGGGGGCCGCATCCGGCGCACGCCCACCGCCGCCACCCGGCACACGGCCACCGGCACCACTTCCCGGCCTTCCCCCTGCTGCTGGCCGTCTTCCTGGTGACGACGTTCACCGTGGGCGCGGGAGCGGGCCTGCTGGCGGTGCTGCAACTGGCCCTGCTGGTGTGGGTGATCCGCGCCGTGGTCCTCACCGTGCGGTGGCGCCGCGTCCACCGCCCCGGCAAGAACCTCTGACCCACCCCTGACCTCCGGTGGCCACGCGGGGGGCGTAGACCCCGGGACGGAAATCATGAAACCGTCTCGGCTATGCCCCCCTCCTCCGGCCCCGAGCGGTTCCTTCGGCCGGTCTCGCCGGTGGTCCCGCCCGACGAGGCGGCGTTACGCGCGACGGTCGAACGGCTCGCCGCCGTCGAGCGTCCGCCGTGCTCCCCGGGTGAGCGGGAGGTCGCGCACCTGATCGCCGACCGGCTGCGGGCGCTGGGGGCGGTGGCGCGGGTGGAGGAGGTCCCCGCGTACGGCTCGTACGCCTGGCCCGTGGGAGCGCTGGCCGGTCTGGCGGCGCTGGCGGGTGTCGCGGGAGGGTGGTCGCGCGCGCTCGGGACGCTCGGCGGCGCGGTGGCGGCGGCCGGGCTCGTCGACGAGATCGACTACGGCCGCCATGTCGCCCGCAGGGTGCTGAGCCGACGCCGCACGGCGTGCAACGTGGTCGCCGAACTGGGCCCGCGCTCGGCCCCGCGGACGCTCGTCGTCATGGCCCACCACGACGCCGCCCCGTCGGGGACGGTGTTCGGCCAGACGGTGGTGCGCCCGGTGGCGCGCCGCGTCCCCCGGCCGCCGGTCAACCTGCCCCTGTGGTGGCCGGTCGTCGCCGGGCCCGCGCTGGTCGCGCTGGGCAGCGCCGCTGGGATGCCCGGGGCCCGCCGTACGGGCGCCGCCCTGGCGGCGCTCACCGCCGCCGCCATGGCCGACATCAGCGCGCGCCGCGCCGTGCCGGGGGCCAACGACGGCCTGAGCGGGGTGGCGGTTCTGGTCGCGCTGGCCGAGTCGCTGTCGCGGCGGCCCCTGCCCGGGGTGCGGGTCGTCCTGCTGTCCACCGGGGCGGCCGAGTCGCTGCACGAGGGCATGCGCGGATTCGCGCGGGCGCACTTCGACGGCCTGGCGCATGGCGCGACCTGGTTCCTGAACGCGGCCGCGGTCGGCTCGGGACGGCTGGTGCTGCTCGACGCCGAGGGGCCGCTGCGCGCCGCCCCATACGACGCCGCGTTCGGCGACCTGGTGGCCCGCTGCGCCGTCGAACAGGGCATCCCCCTCGGCCGCGGCGTGCGCTCGCACACCAGCACCGACGCCGTCGTCCCGCAACGGCACGGTTTCCCCGCCGTGTCCCTGTCGTCAGTGGACGAGGACGGGCTCGTCCCCCACTACCACCTGCCGACCGACGTTCCCGAACACGTCGACTACGGCTGCGTGGCCGACGCCGCCCGCCTCACCGAGTCCGTGGCCCGCGCCCTGGCCCTCCACTGACGCGCACGCGCGCGGCGTGCCCGCCGTGAACGACCGTGCCGCGGCCGTGGCGACCGCCCACGACCGCGGCATCCTCGATGGAACGCCGCACGCGGCCCGGTCAGGGACGCAGGGCGGCCGCCTTGGCGGCGAGCTCCTCGATGCGGTCCCAGTCGCCCGCGCGGACGGCGTCGGCCGGGGTGAGCCACGTGCCGCCGACGCAGCCGACGTTGGGCAGCGCCAGGTAACGGGACGCGTTGTCGGTGGTGACGCCGCCCGTCGGGCAGAACCGCACCTGCGGCAACGGCCCGCCGAGCGCCTTGAGGTAGGCGGCGCCGCCCGCGGCCTCGGCCGGGAAGAACTTCATCGCGGTGATGCCGTGCTCCAGCAGCGCCATCGCCTCCGAGGCGCTGGACACGCCGGGCAGCACCGCCAGCCCGGTCGCGGCCATCGCCTCGCGCAGCCGGTCGGTGCAGCCGGGGCTGACCAGGAAGCGCGCCCCCGCCTCGGCGGCGCGCACGGCGTCCTCGGGCCGCACGATGGTGCCCGCGCCGACGACGGCGTCCGGCACCTCGGCGGCGATCCGCTCGATCGCGGCGAGCGCGGCGGCGGTGCGCAGCGTCACCTCGATGACCGGCAGCCCGCCCGCGACCAGCGCCCGCGCCAGCGGGACGGCGGCGTCGGGATCGTCCAGCACCACCACCGGCACGACGGGGGCCAGGTCGAACAGTTCCTCGGTTCTCATACGGTCTCCAGGGTAGGGGCGGCCGCGCCCTGGACCGGGTGCGTCCGGGCCAGGTGGGCGGCGGCGCCGAGCAGGGCCGGGTAGGGGTGGACGACCAGCGCGGTCGGGATCGCGCGCAGGTAGCCCTCGACCGGCGGCTTGGCCTCGAAGCGGGCGCGGAAGTCGCTGGCCTCCAGCGCGTCCGTGATCCGGGGCAGGATGCCGCCGCCCAGGTAGACGCCGCCGCGCGCGCCCAGCGTGAGCGCCACGTTCCCGGCGAACGACCCGAGCAGCGCGCAGAACACGGCCACCGCGTCCGCGCACAGCGGGTCGTCGAGCCCGGCGACGATCTGCGCGGCGGTCAGCGGTTCGGCGGGCGTGCCGCGCACGGCGCCCAGCAGCCGGTGCAGGCGTGCCAGGCCGTCGCCCGACAGCAGCAGCTCGGCGCTGGCGACGCCGCATTCGTCCCGCAGCAGCCGCGCCACCTCGATCTCCTCGTCGGTGGCGGCGGGCGCGTCGACGTGCCCGCCCTCCCCCGGCGTGGGGATCCACTGGCCGCCCGGCACGGGGACGAGCCCGGCCACGCCCATGCCCGTGCCGGGGCCGAGCACCGCCAGCGGGGCGGTGCCGTCCGGCGCGGGCGCCGTGTCGCCGCCGACGGGGCGCATGTCGTCCGGGCCGAGCGAGGGCAGCGACGCCGCCAGCGCGGCGAAGTCGTTGACGACCTCGACCACGGGCAGGCCGAGGCGTTCGCGGACGTCCGCGACCTCGCCCGGCCTCCAGTCGGCGTTGGTGAGGTGGTAGCGGCCGCCGCCGACGGGGCCGGCCACCGCCAGGCACGCGGCGGCGGGCCGGACGGTCTCGTCGGCCAGGTACGCGGCCGCGGCCTCGCCCAGGCCGGTGAAGTCGCGGGTGGGCAGGACGCGCACCCGGGTCGGCGCGGCGTCCGGTGTCTCGACCAGCGCGAACCGGGCGTTGGTGCCGCCGACGTCGCCGACCAGCCACGGGCCGGCGGCCTCCGCGGTCACACGACCACCCCGGCGCCGCGCTCGGCCGGGCCGACGGCCAGGCGGAAGGCGTCGAACAGCTCGCGGCCGGTGCCCGACCACTCGCCCTGGGCGGGGGCGCCCCCGTGCGGCTCCCGCGCGGCGAGCTCCTCGTCGGGCACCAGCGCTTCCAGCAGGCCCTTGTCGGCGTCGAGGCGGACGACGTCGCCGTCGCGCAGCCGGGCCAGCGGGCCGTCCGCCGCGGCCTCCGGGGACAGGTGGATCGCGGCGGGCACCGTCCCGGACGCCCCCGACATCCGGCCGTCGGTGACGAGCGCGACGCGGTGGCCGCGGTCCTGCAGCACCGACAGCGGCGGGGTGAGACGGTGCAGCTCGGGCATGCCGTTGGCGCGCGGACCCTGGTGGCGGACGACCACGACGACGTCGCGGTCCAGCTCCCCGGCGGCGAACGCGCGCTGCAGCTCCTCCTGCGAGCCGAACACCCGCGCGGGCGCCTCGATCGCGCGGTGCTCCGGCCGGACCGCCGACACCTTGATGACGGCGCGGCCCAGGTTGCCGCGGACGGTGCGCAGCCCGCCCTGCTGGTCGAACGGCTCGTCCACCGGGCGCAGGACGCCGGTGTCGCCGGAGGTCTCCGGGGCGGGCTCCCAGGTCAGGCCGTCGGGGGTCAGCTTCGGCGCCTCGCGGTAGGCGGCCAGGGTGCCGCCGCCGACGGTGCGGGCGTCCTCGTGCAGGAGCCCGGCGTCCAGCAGCTCGCCGATGAGGAAGGCGGTGCCGCCCGCGGCGTGGAAGTGGTTCACGTCGGCGGTGCCGTTGGGGTACAGGCGGGTGAGCAGCGGCGTGACGGCCGACAGCTCGTCGAAGTCGTCCCAGGTCAGCTCGATCCCGGCGGCCGCGGCCATCGCCACCAGGTGCAGCGTGTGGTTGGTGGACCCGCCGGTGGCCAGCAGCGCCACGACGCCGTTGACGAACGCGCGCTCGTCCAGCATCTCCCCGATCGGGGTGTAGGCGTCGTCGCCGTTCAGCGCCGTCAGTTCCAGGACGCGGCGGGCGGCGGCGTCGGTGAGGGCGTCGCGCAGGTCGGTGCCGGGCGGGACGAAGCTGGCGCCCGGCAGGTGCAGGCCCATCGCCTCCATGAGCAGCTGGTTGGAGTTGGCGGTGCCGTAGAACGTGCAGGTGCCGGGCGCGTGGTAGGACCCGGCCTCGGCCTCCAGCAGCTCGTCGCGGCCGATCTCGCCCGCCGCGTACCGCTTGCGCACCTTGGCCTTCTCGGCGTTGGGCAGCCCCGACGGCATCGGCCCGGCCGGGACCAGGATCACCGGCAGGTGCCCGAACGACAGCGCCCCGATGACCAGCCCGGGGACGATCTTGTCGCAGACGCCGAGCAGCAGCGCCCCGTCGAACATGTCGTGCGACAGCGCGACGGCGGTGGCCATGGCGACCACGTCGCGGCTGAACAGCGACAGCTCCATCCCGGCGCGGCCCTGGGTGATGCCGTCGCACATGGCGGGCACGCCCCCGGCGAACTGGGCGGTGCCGCCCGCCGCCGCGACCGCGGCCTTGATCCGGTCGGGGTAGTCCTTGAGCGGCTGGTGCGCCGACAGCATGTCGTTGTAGGCGGACACGATCGCGATGTTGGGGGTGACGTCGCCGCGCAGCCGCAGCTTGTCCAGCGGGCCGCAGGCGGCGAACCCGTGCGCCAGGTTCGCGCAGCCGAGCGCGGTACGGGCCGGGCCGGCGGCCTTGGCCTCGGCGACGCGGCGCAGGTACGCGGCGCGGCGTCCGGCGCTGCGTTCGGCGACACGCCAGGTGACGCGCGCCACGACGGGATGCGGCGTGGTGCTCATAGAACGCTCCAGAACCGGGGGGACGATCGCTTCACAACCTATCGCGGTAAGGAAAACCGAGACAACGGACTTAGGCATTTTCGATGACAAAAGTTCCCTGGTTGTGCCATGTGGACATCCGCAAGACACCCGTGCTTCACTGACGGAATGCGCAGAAGCCCGTCCACCAGCGGCGAGGTGCTCCGGCTCGTCCGGGAGGAGGGCGTGTCCACCCGCGCCGAACTGGGACGGCTCACCGGCCTGTCCCGTCCCGCCGTGGCGGCGCGGGTCAACGAGCTGATCGCGCACGGGCTGCTGGTCGAGCGGGCCGACGGCGCGTCCACCGGGGGGCGCCCTCCGGCGCGGCTGGAGTTCAACGCCGCCGGCGGGGCCGTGCTGGTCGCCAACCTCGGCCGGTCCCGGGGCCAGGCGGCCGTGTGCGACCTGGCCGGCGCGCTCATCGTGCAGGCCGACGTGGACCTGCCCGCCGACCTGTCCCCCGGCGCGGTGCTGCCCCGCCTGCTGGACCGCTGGAGCGAGCTGCTGGGCAAGGCGGGCCAGTCCCCCGCGACGGTGCGCGGCGCGGGCCTGGCCGTCCCCGACCCGGTCGGCCTGACCCCCGAGGCGTGGGACGGCGTCGAGGTCGGCCCGCTGGTCGCCGAACGGTTCGACGTGCCCGTCCTGCTCGACAACGACGTCAACGCCGCCGCCCTCGGCGAGCACCGCACCCGCTTCGCCGACCTGGCCGACCTGCTGTTCGTCAAGGTCTCCACCGGCATCGGCGGCGGGCTGATCATGGGCGGCCGGATCCAGCGCGGCGCGCTCGGCGCGGCCGGTGAGATCGGGCACGTGCCCGTCCCGGGCGCCGAGGAGTCCCCCTGCCGCTGCGGCAACCTGGGCTGCCTGGAGGCCATCGCGGGCGGCGCGGCCCTGCTGGCCCGCTCCGGCGCCCGCGACCTGGCCGAGCTGTCCGAACGCGCCCGCGCGGGCGACCCCGCCGTCGTCGGCCTGGTCCGCGACGCGGGCCGCCGGCTCGGCGAGGTGATCGCCACCGCGGTGAACCTGCTCAACCCGGCCGTGGTCGTCCTCGGCGGCGACCTCACGGGCGCCTACGAGCCGCTCATCGCGGGCGTCCGCGAGGTCGTCTACCGGCGCGCCACGGCCCTGGCCACGGGCCGGCTGCGCATCGAGCCCAGCCGCCTGGGCGACACCGCGGGCCTCATCGGCTGCGCCGTCATGACCCTCGACCACCTCCTCGCCCCCGAGACCGTCGACGCCGCCCTCACCACCGCCCCGTCCTGACCGGGCCGGAAGACCCCCGCCGGCCCCCTCATCCCGGCACCCGCGACGGCACCTGCGCGAAGAGGGAGACGCGGCGGCATGTCCCCCGTGTTCCCCGCGAATCGTTACCGGCGGCAGCCCCGCCGGAATCCGTCGTCGTACCCGTTGGTCCAGCCGCGCGTGTAGCAGTCGCGGGTGTGCCTGAAATAGCGCTTGTGCCGCATGCGGCAGTCCCTGTGGCCGTCCCGGTAACCCTGCCGGAACCCGTTGCGATATCCCCGCTGATAGCGCCTGAATTCACGCCCGCGACAACGCTGGGCGTGGACCGCCGTCGCCGTCGCGGCGCCGCCGATCGACGCCGATTTCGCGCACGCGGCGGCGGCCGACGATTGCTGGGACACCCCCGCGGGCCCGATGGCCAGAGCGGCGAAGAGCACCGGCGTGAACACCATCAGTCGTCGCTTCCCGAACATGGTCCGCACCCCCTTCGGATGGCCTGAACGAGGATTAACCTTCCACCCGAAACAAAACACATGCGGACAAACACCATCAAAAGACTACAAACTTCCCTTCAATGAAGATCAGCACCAACATCCAGAAATTCCCGTCCAAGGATTTCCATGGTGTGACCGGCCGGAGCATTAGGGCTCGTCCATGAAGGCAGCGGTTCATACCAGGTACGGCCCGCCCGACGTGGTACGGATCGCCGAAGTGGACGAACCCTCGGCCGGGGACAGGGACGTTCTGGTCAGGGTGCATGCGACGACGGTGAACCGGACGGACTGCGCCTACCGGGCGGCCAAGCCCTTCTTCGTGCGGATGGCCACCGGCCTCACCCGGCCACGCCGCACGATCCTCGGAACCGAGTTCGCGGGAGTGGTGGAGGCGGCCGGCGACGGCGTCACGTCGTTCGCCGTGGGCGAGCGGGTGTTCGGGTACAACCGTCACACCACCCGACTGACCCGCCCCCACTGGACCACGAGGCACGACGCCCCGGTGGCGGCCGGACCCGGAGGCTGCACGCGTGGAACCGGACACGCCATCGAGTGGTACGCAGGCGAGGACGCCTCGTCCCCGGACGGCCGTGGTCTTCGGCGACTCCGCAATCGCCCTCGCCGAGCCGCGGGTCGACACCGAGCACAGGCCCGTCTACGCGATCTCCGCGTACCTGATCGACCCCGCCGCAGACCCCGTCCTCCGGCGTCCGACCGCCGGGACCGGCATTCGCCTCGCCGAGGCCCGGGCGCCCACCCGCGTATGACGAGATCGCAGCCGATCAGGCGGCGGGCCCCTGGAAAGGGGCCCGCATCCATTCCCCTGCGGAGTGCGACGTGCCCGGCTCGATCACGCCGGTCGTTGTGGGGTGAGGGATTCTCTCGCCCCACGGCGCTCGGCGCGCCGTTCAGGGCCGCGCCCCTCAGGACGACTCGTCCGACGCCTCCTGGACCTTCGCCTGGATGACGGGAAGGCCCTGCTGCGCTGGGGACGCCTGATCGTGCGCCGAAGCGGCCGAGGCCTCCAGTTCGCGCTGCCGGTTCAGCTGGTATTCCCGTTCGGTCTGGCTGCGATACCAGGCGGCCATGCTCGCGAATCCGGGAATGCGCGACATCTGCTCGGCGTCATAGAGCAGGCTCGCCATGGACACCGCCACCCACGGCACCCCAGGGCCGCGCAGCATGACCGGTTCGGTGTCCGCGTAGCTCAGCACCATGGTGAACGTGTCGGGGGTGGGGACGAACTCCACCAGTCCCCCGTGCCAGAACATCAGCCACCCGGTCCGCACCGCGATCATGATCCGCTGGTCGGTGAGGACGGTGCGGGCGATCTGGTGCTCGCGCCACTGCGGGGCCGCGGCCGACTCGGCACGTTTGCGGGCGATGACGTTGCCCGCCATCGTCCCCAGCATGAGCGCCGGCGAGCCGATCGCCACCACCGACTGGTGCTGGACGGCCGTGCCGTAGAACCTGGAGTACTCCAGCGGCAGATCGGCGTAGGCGCGTTCGCCCCGCCGCAGGACGACTCCCCCCGCGTGCAGAGGATTGAGCTCGCCCCCGGACATCAGATGCCGGAACAGGTTCCCGCCCGCCGTCAGGCCGTCCTGATGCTCCTGAGGTCCCCAAGCCATCGCCGCCCGTGACTCCCCTCTATTGTCTTGTCCTTCTCACCACCGGGCCGCGGCCGCACGGCCGCCCGGCCCCTGTCACGCAGCGTATGACGAGCGCCACGGTCGATCAGTTCGCCGACTTTCGATCACAACCGACCACGAAGGTTCAGCGCGTGAGGCGGCACGAACGCGCGCGGGTACGGGTGGCCCTCAGCCATGCGCTCGGCCATGCCTTCGGGGAGGTTCATTCCAGTCCTCTGCGCCGTACGGAGATCAGGAACTCCTCCACGCGGGCGCGGTCGGGCTCGGCGGGGAGCGGGCTGGTGGCCAGGGCCTTGTCCATGTCGGCGGTCAGTTCGGCCCGGCGAACGGTGATGTCGTCCCACGGCACCTCGCCGCGGCGGACGGCGAGCAGCAGCTCGCGGTGGTCGCCGACGTCGACGAGCGGCTCGCCGTGCCGGACGAGATGCCGCCCGCTGATCATCAGGCGGAGCATGTGCATCACGTGCTTCCACTGCGGCTCGCCTCGGTTGCGCAGGTCGCCCTCCAGCTTGCGGAACTGGCTCTCGGCGTAGCGCAGGAACGTGCGGTGCGCCCGCAGGGAGAGGAACGCGGCCCGCAGGGCGAGCAGCTCCTCGCCGACGGGGGTGATCCGTTCCACCAGCGGCGACCACAGGCACTCCAGGACGGTCGGGTTGGCGTCCAGCGCCAGGCCGCAGAACCGCTCGACCTCCCAGGAGAACTGCTCGGGCAAGGGGCCGTCGACGTGCGTGGGCGGTTTTTCGAAACGCCAGAACAGCGGAGTCGGCGCCACGAACACCCCGCGCCGGTCCACGTCGCTGCCGTCGACCGCCAGACCGTACGCACGCGACCCCACGACCACCGAGAGGATCGTGTGATCGCGCACCAGCCGCACACCGAGATCGTCCACAGGACGAGCCTGGTCGATGGCGGGAGGCGATGCCAAACCGATATCGGCCTACGCCGGTCACGGGCTTCCCTGGGGGCGCGGCGGCGTGGTCGGGTGACGGCATGCGCTTCGGTACCTGGGCGGGTCTCGTGCTCGCCGTGGGGGTCCTCGCGGGATGCAGCGGCGAGTCGGACTCCCCTCCCGTCGCTTCGTCCCGCGTCGCGTCGCCTCCGGTGGCCTCCTCGCCCGTAGGGGCGACGGCCGCCCCCGAGGCACCGGAGGCGAGCACCTTCAGGGGGTGCCTGCAGCGGCGGGGCATCCGGCTGCCCGAGGACGAGCACAAGAGCGGCGACGAGGAGCGGATGCGCACGGCCATCGAGGCGTGCGCGTCGCTGCTCACGCCGGGAGAGGCCGTCCGGATTCCGGTGGTGAAGGGGAGCGCGTTCCAGACATGCCTGGAACGCCACGGGGTGAAGCTGCCCGCTCCCGGCCAGTGGCTGAGCATCGACCGCGGTGAGGACCGCGTCATGGACGCGGCCCTCAAGCGGTGCTGACCTCAGAGCTTGGCATTCACGTGGATGGCCAGGGCGGTCATCCTGGGGACGTTGGCGGTGAAGGTGCCGTCGGACGCGACCGTGACGACGTGCGAGGGGGCGCAGGTCTTCGACACGGGGTCGTAGCCGCCGCCGATGACGTTGCAGTACCGGCCGGGGGCCAGGCGGGTGCGGTAGGTGCGGTTCCAGTCGGTGGACTCGTCGCGGTTGATGACGACGTAGCCGCGGTCGCCGCGGCTGAAAGCGATCTTGTTGCCGGGGCCGCCCTCGGTGTAGTCGGTGTACCAGTCCTGCTCGGGCGCGTTGTCCGCCTTGTTGACCGGGGTGTTCCCCACCGCGTTGCGGAAGCCGACCATGTCGGCCATCTCCGGGAGGCGGTGCTCGCAGATCCATTCGGTGCCGTCGCAGGTGACGTCCTTGGTGGTGCCGCCTCCGTCGGTGGGCGGGCTGGTGTCGCGCTGGGTGAACCCGAAGCTGGACATCACCAGGGGCGTGCCGTAGTCCCAGCCGAGCATGAACACGTTGGCCAGCCGGTACGCGGCGCCGTTCTTGTAGGTGAGGATGCGGCGGCCGGACAGGGCGTCGCGCTGGCTGTCGTGGTTGTCGACCATGACGATCGCCTTGTCGCTCGGCTCCATGCCGTCGCCCCAGTTGACGGGGAAGGCGTGCAGCTGGTGCAGCCGGTTGCTCGGGTCGGTGGTCGTCCAGAACTTCGCCGAGAGGAAGTTCATGGCCTGGACCTCCTTGAGGTCGCCGTTGGCCCGGTACTCCGACGGCCTGATCGGCTCGCCGGCGCCGTAGAGGACCTCCTGGTAGACGTACGGGTCGCGGGTGCCGGTGCCGGGGAAGGCGGGGTCGGCGGCGATCTGCCTGCGCATCTCGCCGAGGACGGCGGCGATGTCGGCGGCCGGGATGTGCTTGGCCGCGTCGATGCGGAAGCCGTCCACGCCGAGGGAGGCCAGGTCCTTGAGGTATCCGCCGAGGGTGGGGCGGACGTATCCGGCGTCCTCGGTCTTCAGGTCGGCCAGGCTCGCCAGTTCGCAGTTCTGCACCTCCCAGCGGTCCTGGTAGTCGCCGATGTCGCGGCGGCAGGTGTGGAAGTCGGCGTCGGAGAACGTGCCGGGGTAGGTGTACTTGCCGGTGAAGCGACTTCCGGCGCTGCCGGTGCCGCTGGAGGAGCCGGTGGTGTGGTTGATGACGGCGTCCGCGTACACCTTGACGCCGCTGGCGTGGCAGCGGGCGATCATGTCGCGGAACGCGTTGACGTCGCCGCGGCGGGTGGTGAGCTTGGCGAAGTCGCCCTTGGGGTAGCTGACCGGCTGGTAGTCCTGCCACCACGGGTAGCCGCCCTGCCCGGCGTTCGGCAGGACGACGTGCTCCTGCGGCGGTGAGATCTGCACGGCGCCGAAGCCCTTGGGGCCGAGGACGTTCTCGCATTCCTCGGCCACGTCGCTCCACTTCCACTGGAAGAGCTGGACGATGACCTTCCTGTCGCCGGGCGGTGCCGCGGCGGCGGGCGAGGGGGCGGTCAGGGCGGGGACGAACGCCGTGGTCAGGGTGAGTGCGGCGAGCAGGGTCGAGCGGGGTGGTCGCATCACGTGCCTCCTGGGAGTGGATGGGGCGGGGTCCCCCCGATGAGGCTCTGGTCAGGATTCGACGAAGACGGCTGTGGTGCGGGCGGGGACGTGCAGGGTGCCGGTGTCGGGGTCGAAGGAGGACCGGCGGACGACGGGGTCGGCGGACGCGGCCTGGACGGGGTGCAGGGTGACGGCGGCGTCCTTGAGCGGGGGCACGGTCTGCGCCCGGGGCTCGGGGGTGGCGTTGAAGACGACGGTGATCGACTTCCAGCGCGGGTCGAGGCCGCGGCCGTCCAGCCGCATGGTGATGACGCCGGGCGTCTCGCCGGGGCCGCTGAGCGGGAAGGACAGCCGCCGCTGCACGTCCGCGGCCGTGGGCAGGGAGAACAGCGGCGAGGACTCCTTGACGCGCAGCAGCTCGCCGGTTCGGGTGCGGGCGGCGTCGATGTCGGCGCACGACGGCCGCAGGGCCGGGTCGGCGAGGAGCGGGCGGGCGTACGGCCACTTGTCCCGGTTGTCGGCGGCCGGGGGCAGCCCGGCGCCGAAGCCGTTGCCGTCGCGGCAGTCCCACAGGAGGCGGTTGAACCAGTCGCCGGAGTCGTAGGAGTTGCGGTCGAGGGACTTGGAGCGCAGCCGTTCCGTCCCGGCGTGCACGAACGGGACGCCCTGGCTCAGCAGCGCCGTCGACAACGACACCACGTGCATGCGCACGCGGTCGGCCATCGGCGTGGACGGCGGCAGCTTGTAGGCGAGCGCGTCGTACAGCGTCTCGTTGTCGTGCGCGTCCACGTAGGTGACGGCCTCGTGCGGGGCGGCCGTGTAGCCGGTGGGCGCGCCGTTGTAGTCGACCTGCGCGCCGGTGACCGTGCGCCCGTCGGAGGCGGTGAACCGGTAGTCGCGCAGGTTGCCGGTGAGCCCGACCTTGATCTGGTCGGCGGAGCGCAGCAGGCGGGCGCGCTGCTCGGCGTCCGTGCCGTTGGCCGGTGCGCCGTTGGGCGCCGTCCACAGGCCGGACCCGAAGCCCTGCACGCGCGGGTCGGGGTCGAACGGGCCGCCGCCGCGCACGGCGTCGCGGAGCCGGTCGTTGAACGTGCCGATGCCGGTGCCCGCCAGGTTGGCCTGCGTGGCCTGCTCGAAGCGGGCGCCGCCGGCGACCTCGCCGAAGTCCCAGCCCTCCCCGTACAGGATGATCGAGCGGCCGTCCACGCCGTCGCGTTCGGGGGTGAGGCGGTCGAGCGCCTGCCGGACGCGCAGCATGCCCGCCTTGGGGTGGTGGCCCATCAGGTCGAACCGGAACCCGTCGACCTTGTACTGCCGGGCCCAGGTGACGACCGAGTCGACGACGAGCTTGTCCATCATCGTGTGCTCGGGCGCGGTGCCGGCGCAGCACGTGGAGGTGGCGACGGTGCCGTCCTCCAGCAGCCGGTGGTAGTAGCCGGGGACGATCCGGTCGAGGACGGATCGGGGGTCCTGCCCGGACGCGAAGGTGTGGTTGTAGACGACGTCCATCACCACGCGCAGGCCGGAGCGGTTGAGCCCGGCGACCATCTCGCGGAACTCTCTGGTCCGGGCGGGGCCGTCGGGGTCGGAGGCGTAGGAGCCCTCGGGGGCCGTGTAGTGCATCGGGTCGTAGCCCCAGTTGAACGCGTCGGAGTCGCGGACGGCCGCCACGCATTTCTGCTGCCCGTCGGAGTCGGCGGGCAGCGCCGCCAGGTCGCAGGCCGGGGCGCGCTGGTCGGCGCGGCGTTCCGGGACGGTGGCGAAGTCGAACACCGGCAGAAGGTGGACGTGGGACACCCCGTCGCCGGCCAGGCCGCGCAGCGCCCGCATGCCCGCCGAGTCCCGCACCGTGAACGCGCCGTAGGTGCCGCGCAGCCGCTCGGGGACGGTGCGGTCGGAGGCGGAGAAGTCGCGGACGTGCAGCTCGTAGACGGACGGGCGGCGCGGCGGCGCGGGCTTGCGCAGCGCGTCCCATCCGGCGGGGGCGAGCGACGGGTCGTCCAGGTCGATCAGCAGGCTGCGTTGGGAGTCGGCGGTCAGGCCGAGGCTGTAGGGGTCGGTGACCACGTTGGTGACGACGCGTCCGGCGGACGGCGCGAACACCGTCACCCGGAAGGCGTACCGGCGCCCCTTCCACGAGGGCGTCCCGGTCACCGACCACACGCCGGTGGCGTCGTCGCGGCGCATCGCGACCGTCCGGCCGCCGAGGTCGAGCGCGACGTGCCGCGCGGTCGGCGCCCACACCGACAGCGTCGGCACGCCGTCCCGCCACACCGGCCCGAGCCCGGCGCGGGACGCCGCCCGCCCGTACACGTCGTCGAGCACGCCCGGGATCTGGACGCCGGTGGCGTTCAGCAGCCGGCCGTCGCCGTCGCGTTCGACCGCCACGACCTGCCCGCGCAGCACCGCGCCGATGTCGCGGACGGCCACGCGGAACGCCTCGTACGACGCCAGGTGCGGCCATTTGGCCCGTTGCGCCTCGGTCAGCCCGCCCGGGACGGGCTTGAGCGGAACGACATGACGGTCGCCGGCCAGCTCGCCGTCCTCGACCCGGAGATCACCGGACGGCGAGTACACCAGCTCGTGCCGGTGCCCGTCCCCCGGCTGCCACGCCAGCGTGCCGCGATCGATCCAGTGGGCCCGCGCACGCGACAGATCGACGTCCGCGGCGACCGGTCCGGGCACGGCCACCACTCCCCCTGCCAGCATCAGCGCGGCCACGACCCACCGCGCCGTTCGCCGGAACCTCTGCCCGATTCGCACGGCGCATCACCGCCCGGCGACGGTGGCGCGGGTCTGGGCGGAGGCGGTGCGGCCGGCGGAGTCGCGGACGACGGCCTTGTAGGCGACGGGTGTTCCGGCGGGGACGCCGGTGAGGTCGTGGAAGACGCGGAAGGGCCGGGCGTCGTCGGTGCCCAGCACCCGCCACGGCCCCTTGCCGACCTTGGCGGCGAAGGTCACCTGGTCGAAGCCGTCACCGGGGACGGTCGCGGCGATCTCCGCGCGGCCGCCGAGCGTTCCGGGGAGCCGCAGGGAGATCGAGGGGCGGGCGGCGGGCGCGGCCAGGCGGCCGGCGGCCCGGTAGACGACGGCCGAGCGGGCCGGGACGGTGACGGTCAGCCGCTTGTCGGCGCCGCTGCTCACCCGGGCGCCGGGTGCCGGGTAGAGGGGGGTGAACGCCATGCCCGCCGAGTACGTCGGGACGGCGACCCGCTGCGGCGCGGCGCCGTTGTTCAGCGCGACGACGTATTCGACCTGGTCGCGGGCGTCGATGCGGGAGAAGGCGTACACGCCGCCCTGCGCGAGCCGTTCGATCTGGGCGCCGTCGCGCAGCGCCGGGTGCCGGGCGGTGAGGTCGGCGAGCGTCCGGATGCCCCGGTAGAGCGGGTGGCCGGTGACGAAGTTGTCCCGGGCGTGGGTGGCGTCGGTGCCGATCAGGTCGTCGGTCAGGTACTGGCCGGCCCTGGCGGCGAACATCGGGGCGCGGGCGGCGCGGTCGCCGCCCTGGCCGGTGAAGCCCTGCTCGTCGCCGTAGTAGACGACCGGCTGGCCGCGCGTCAGGTACATCAGCTCGTGCGCGAGGAGGTCCCGCCGCAGCAGCTCGGCGTCCGACGCGCCCGGGTTGTCCTGCTTGAGGAAGTACCCGATGCGGCCCATGTCGTGGTTGCCGAGGAAGGTCGGCAGCGAGTAGGCGTTGGAGTCGGCGTCGGTGTAGACGTCGTCGGCGCGGTAGAGGCGGCCGAGGACCTCGGCCCCGGCGCCCTGCGAGGCGTAGGCGCGGGCGGCGGACTGGAAGGGGAAGTCCAGCACCGCGTCCATGCGGCCGGTGGTGGAGTAGCGGGAGATGAACGACGGGTCGTCGCTGTAGGCCTCGCCGAACATGAAGAAGTCCTTGGTGCCGGCGCGGCGGGCGTGGGCGCGCACCTCGGGCGCGAAGCGCTGCCAGAACTCCATGTTGACGTGCTTGGCGGTGTCGATGCGGAAGCCGTCGATCCCGGCATCGCGCACCCACGTCCGGTAGATGTCGATCATGCCGCGGACGACCTCGGGACGCTCGGTCCACAGGTCGTCCAGGCCGACGAAGTCGCCGTACTCGTTGCTCTCGCCCTCCCAGGTCGAGTCGCCGCGGTTGTGGTACATGCGCACGTCGTTGAGCCAGGACGGGTTCTTGGTGACGCCCTTGATCGGCACCGGCGTGTACGGGAACGAGCCGGGCCCGATCTCGGGGAAGGGCCGGTCGCCGCGGGCGTAGTCGCGGTCGTCGAAGGGGCGTCCGGCGGCGTCGCGGTAGGGGTGCTCGGCCTTGGCGCGGTAGGCGTACTGCTTCTCGGCGTAGTCGATGCCGTCGGCGGTGTGGTTGGTGATGATGTCGAAGAAGACCTTCATCCCGCGCTTGTGCGCCTCCCGCACCAGCCGCTTCATGTCGGCGTTGGTGCCCAGGTGCGGGTCGATGCGGGTGAAGTCGGTGATCCAGTAGCCGTGGTAGCCCGCCGAGGCGTTCGCGCCCTCCCCCTGCACGGGCCGGTTCTGGAACGCGGGGGTGATCCAGACGGCGGTGGTGCCGAGGCCCTTGACGTAGTCGAGCCTGGAGATCAGGCCGGTGAGGTCGCCGCCGTGGTAGAAGCCGATGTCGGTGGGGTCGTAGCCGGTGGCGAGGCGGTCGCCGGACAGCCCGCCGGTGTCGTTGCGGCGGTCGCCGTTGGCGAACCGGTCGGTCATGGCGAAGTAGAAGCGTTCGCGGCTGAGCGCGGGCCGTACCGAGGTGCGGGCGAGCAGCCGGTCGGCGGGCGCGCCGGGCGCCGCGACGGCGGCCGGGGCGAGGGCGGGGACGAGCGAGGACGCGACGACGGCGGCGGTGACCGCGGCCGTGCCCCGCCGGACGGCGGAACGACGTCGGGGAGAGCGGACCACGCGGGCCTCCCAGGCGGGTGAAGCGTGTCGGGGTGGTTGCCGGGAAGTTACAAAGCCCGGCGGTTCCTTGCAAGAGTCCCGCAAGAAGTTGCAGCAAGCGGCCACCGGCCACGAACGCCCGCCCGGATGGGGACGCGACATCAGAGCGCAGAGGCGACCCCGCATCCGATCCACCACCGAATAGGGCACCTCCTTGCAGAAAATTTCTGCAAGCTCTTTACCGTTATGCAAGTCGTTGCTAGCGTCCGGCAGCGACCGACCCACGTCCCGGCGCCCCGCCGGCGGACGGGACGGCAGCACGGCGGGCCGCCCGTGCGGCCCCTGACCGAGGAGGTCCCATGCGGCGCACACCCCTGATCGGCATGCTCGCCGGAGTCGCGCTGACCCTGGCCGCGTGCGGCGGCGACGGCGACGGGAACGGCGGCGGGAACGCCGGGGGCGGGCTCACCGGGCGCGGCCCCATCACGATCGCGACCGGCAAGGACCGCTCCGGCAACATGCAGAAGATGATCGACGCGTGGAACGCCGCGCACCCGCAGGAGAAGGTCCGCGTCATCGAGCTGCCCGACGAGCCCAACGACCAGCGGCAGCAGATGATCCAGAACGCCACCACCAGGTCCGACGCGTACACCGTGCTCAACCTGGACGTCGTGTGGACCGCCGAGTTCGCCGCCAACCGCTGGCTGGTCGAGCTGCCCGAGGACAAGCTCGACCTCAAGGCGCTGCTCCCCGCCACGGTGCCCACCGGGCAGTACCGCGGCCGCCTGTACGCGATGCCGCTGAACTCCGACGCCGGGCTGCTGTACTACCGCACCGACCTGCTGAAGAAGGCGGGCGTGGCCGGGCCGCCGAAGACGTGGGCCGAGATGTGGGCGGCGTGCGACAAGGTCAGGGCGCTGCCGGAGGGCAGGAACGTCGACTGCTTCCTCACCGAGGTCGGCAAGACCGAGGGGCTGACCGTGTCCACCGCCGAGGCCGTGGCCAGCGCCGGCGGCACGATCGTCGACGCCTCCGGCAAGCCGGCCGTCACCTCCCCCCAGGCCAGGGCGGGGGTGGAGTTCCTGGTCGGCGCCATGAAGGACGGGCGCATGCCGCGCGCCGCCCTCACCCTGGACGGCGAGGGCGGCCGCCGTCACTTCCAGGCGGGCAAGCTGCTGTTCCACCGCCAGTGGCCGTACCAGTACGAGCTGGCCAACGCCGACGACGGGTCGTCCAAGGTCGCCGGGAAGTTCGCCGTCGCCCCCATCCCCGGACAGAACGGGCCCGGCACGGCCAACCTGGGCGGCCACAACTACGCGATCTCGGCGTTCGCCAAGAACAAGGCCACCGCGCTCGACTTCATCCGGTACATGGCCGACGCGAAGCAGCAGAAGGCCGACTCCCTGGCCACCGGCAAGGCCCCGACGGTCGCCGCGCTCTACGACGACCCCGAGATGGTCAAGAAGTTCCCGTTCCTGCCGACGCTGAAGACCGCGATCGAGACGGCCAAGCCGCGTCCGGCGGCGGTCCGGTACGGGGACGTCACCGCCGCGATCCAGGGCGCGGTGTACGACGCGCTCGGCGGCAGGGCGACCAGCGACAAGGCCCTGGCCGACCTGCAGACCAGGCTCGCCCAGCTCGCCACGTCGTAGCCGCCGCGCCGGACACAGGAAGAGACCCACATGGCCACCGCACTCGACCAGACCAGGGCCGCGCCGCCCGCCGCCCGCCGCGAGCGCCGCCGCCGGGGCGGCCGCGACGGGTCGCGGCGCCTGGCCGCGCTGCTGCTGTCGCCGACGCTGCTGGTGCTGGCGCTCGTCGTCGGCTACCCCGTGCTCGCCGGCTTCCGCGAGTCGCTGTTCGCCCGCGGGCAGGGCCTGGACGCCGACGGGTTCGTCGTGGAGGGCGACCGGTTCGTCGGCCTGGACAACTACACCGCGATCTTCTCCGGGTACCGCGCCGAGGTGTTCTGGAACGCCTTCGGCAACACCACGTTCTTCACCGTCACCACCGTGACGCTGGAGACGCTGCTCGGCGTGTGCATGGCGCTGATCATGCACTGGGCGTTCCGGGGGCGCGGCCTCGTGCGCGCCAGCGTGCTGGTGCCCTGGGCGATCCCCACGGCGATCTCCGGCCTGCTGTGGCGGTGGATCTTCCAGGCGGACGGGGCGTTCAACGCGGTCCTCGGCCGCCAGGTGCTGTGGACCGCGGACGGGTGGCCGTCCCGGCTGGCCGTCGTCATCGCCGAGGTGTGGAAGACCTCCCCGTTCATCGGGCTGCTGGTGCTGGCCGGGCTGCAGCTGATCCCCCGTGACGTGTACGAGGCGGCCCGGGTGGACGGCGCGGGCGCCCTCCAGCAGTTCTGGCGGATCACGCTGCCGCTGGTGCGGCCGGCGCTGCTGGTGGCGGTGCTGTTCCGGATGCTGGACGTGCTGCGGATGTTCGACCTGCCCGCCGTGCTGATCGGGGTCAACAAGCGGTCGGTGGAGACGCTGACGATGCTGTCGTGGTTCGAGGCGAGCAACCTGCGCTACGGGTCGGCCGCCGCGTACGCCACCATCCTGTTCGCCTACATCGCGCTGATCGCGTACCTGTTCGTCAAGCTGCTGGGCGCCGACATCATCGGCGAGGCCCGCCAGGGCCGCGGGAAGGGGAAGGCATGATCGCGGCGAGGGTGCGCGGGCTGGCGCCGTACGCGGGCGTCGCGGCGGTGGTGGCGTTCTGCCTGGCGCCGTTCTACTGGATGGTGATCTCGGCGTTCCGGCGGCCGCAGGACCAGTTCGACAACGCGATCGTCCCCACCCGCTGGTCTGTGGAGAATTTCACAGCGGTGTTCTCCGGAGGCAACGGATTCGGCCGTGCGCTGGTCAACAGCCTGGTCGTGGCCGGGATCACCACCGTGCTCACGCTGGTGGTCGGCGTGTTCACCGCATATGCTCTGGCCCGGCTCACGTTCCCGTTCAAGAACGCGGTGCTGGGCCTGATCGTGGCCACCACCATGTTCCCGGGCATCTCCCAGCTCGTCCCGCTGCTGAAACTGTTCACCGACATCGGATGGATCAACACCTACCAGGCGATGGTCGTGCCGAGCCTCGGGTTCGCGCTGCCGTTGACGGTGTGGCTGCTGACCGCGTTCTTCCGGCAGCTGCCGTTCGAGCTGGAGCAGGCCGCCATGGTGGACGGCTGCACCCGGGGGCAGGCGTTCCGCCGGGTCATCGTGCCGCTGGCCGCGCCGGGGGTGTTCACCACCGCGATCGTCACCTTCATCGCGGCGTGGAACGAGTTCATCATCGCGCTGTCGGTGGTGAACGAGAAGCGGATGCAGACCGCCACGGTGGCGATCTCCAAGTTCACCGGCGTGTCCGGGTTCGACCAGCCGTTCGGCACGCAGATGGCGGCCGGGGTGGTCGTGACCGTGCCGCTGGTGGTCGTGGTGCTGGTCTTCCAGCGGCGGATCGTCGCCGGGCTCACCGCCGGCGGCATCAAGTGAGGGCCGCGCGCGAGACCTCCCCCGCGCCCGAACCAGCACCGACAACGCACGCACACCGATAAGGATGTTGATGACGCAGCACATCGTCGAAGCCGCGCCCGCCGCCCGTCCCGCGGGCTCCGCCACCGCCTGGTGGCGCGACGCGGTCATCTACCAGGTGTACGTCCGCAGCTTCGCCGACGGCGACGGGGACGGCATCGGGGACCTGCCCGGAATCCGCGCCCGGCTGCCCTACCTGGCCGGGCTCGGCGTGGACGCGCTGTGGATCACCCCGTTCTACACCTCCCCGATGGCCGACTTCGGCTACGACGTGGCCGACCACCGCGACGTCGACCCGATCTTCGGCACCCTCGACGACGCGCGGGCGCTGGTCGGCGAGGCCCACGAGCTGGGGCTGCGGGTCATCGTGGACGTGGTGCCGAACCACACCTCCGACCGGCACGTGTGGTTCCAGGAGGCCCTGGAGGCCCCGGCGGGCAGCGCCGCCCGCGCCCGGTACATCTTCCGCGACGGGCGCGGCGACGACGGCGCCCTGCCGCCCAACGACTGGGAGTCGGTGTTCGGCGGCCCGGCCTGGACGCGCGTCCCGGACGGCCAGTGGTACCTGCACCTGTTCGCGCCCGAGCAGCCCGACCTGAACTGGGAGAACCCCGAGGTCCGCGCCGACTTCGCGGACGTGCTGCGGTTCTGGCTGGACATCGGCGTGGACGGGTTCCGCGTGGACGTGGCGCACGGCATGGTCAAGGCGCCCGGCCTGCCCGACGTGGGCCACACCGGTCAGGTGACCATGCTCGGCCGGCAGGTGCTGCCGTACTTCGACCAGGACGGCGTGCACGAGATCCACCGCTCCTGGCGGCGCCTGCTGGACTCCTACGACGGCGAGCGCATCGCGGTCGCCGAGGCGTGGGCGCCGACGCAGGAGCGGCTGGCCATGTACGTGCGGCCCGACGAGCTGCACCAGGCGTTCAACTTCCACTACCTGACGGCCGACTGGGACGCCGGCGTCAAGCGCGAGATCATCGATGAGTCGCTGCGCACCAACGGCATGGTCGGCGCCCCGGCCACGTGGGTGCTGTCCAACCACGACGTCAAGCGGCACGTCACCCGCTACGGCGACGGCGAGGTCGGGCTGCGCCGGGCGCGCGCGGCGGCGCTGCTGATGCTGGCGCTGCCCGGCTCGGCCTACATCTACCAGGGCGAGGAGCTGGGCCTGAACGAGGTGCTCGACCTGCCCGAGCAGTACCTGCAGGACCCGCAGCGCGCCCGCGACCCCGAGTCGGGGCGCGACGGCTGCCGGGTGCCGCTGCCGTGGTCCGGCGACGAGCCGCCGTTCGGGTTCGGCGCGGGCGGCAGCTGGCTGCCCATCCCGCCCGCGTGGAAGGACCTGACCGTCGAGCGGCAGTCCGCCGACCCCGACTCGATGCTGGCGCTGTACCGCACGGCCCTGCGGATCCGCCGCGAGCACCCGGCGCTCGGCGACGGGGAGCTGCGCTGGCTGGTCGGTCAGCCCGGCGCGCTGGTGTTCTCCCGCGACCCCGCCGACCCGGACGCGCCCCGCCTGACCTGCGCGGTGAACATGGGGAGCCGCACCGTGCGGATCCCCGCGTACGGGCGGGTGCTGCTGGCCAGCGGGCCGATCCGCCCGGACGGCGACTGCGTCGTCCTGCCGCCGGACACCGCCGTGTGGTGCGAGGTCACCCCGGCGACAGGGGGCAACGGCGCCCGGGGCAGGTAAGTTGTGGCCATGACGATGCGCCTGGCCGACATCGCCGCCCACGCGGGCGTGAGCGAGGCGACCGTGAGCCGCGTGCTCAACGGCCGGGCGGGCGTGGCCCCGGCCACCCGGCAGGCGGTGCTCACCGCGCTGGACGTGCTCGGCTACGAGCGGCCGCCGCGGCTGCGCCAGCAGCGCACCGGCCTGATCGGGTTGATCGTGCCGGAGCTGACCAACCCCATCTTCCCGGCGTTCGCCCAGGTCATCGAGAACGCCCTGGCGCTGTCGGGGTACACGGCGGTGCTGTGCGCGATGACCCCGGGCGGCATCCGCGAGGACGACTACACCGAACTGCTGCTGGAACGCGGCGTGTCGGGGATCATCTTCGTCAACGGCGAGCACGCCGACTCGCGCTCCGACCGCACCCGCTACCTGCGGCTGATCGAGCGCGGCCTGCCGATCGTGCTGGTCAACGGGTACCGCGAGGACGTCGAGGCGCCGTTCATCTCCAACGACGACGTGGCGTCGCTGGAGATGGCGGTGGCGCACCTGGCCTCGCTCGGGCACCGGCGCATCGGCCTGGCGGTCGGGCAGGACCGGTTCGTCCCCTCGATCCGCAAGACCGAGGGGTTCCGCCGCGGCATGGCCGAGCACCTGGGCGTCACCGACGTGGGCGACCTGATCGTCAACACGCTGTTCACGGTGGAGGGCGGGCAGGCCGCCGCGCAGCGCCTGCTGGACCTCGGCTGCACCGCCATCTGCTGCGGCAGCGACATCATCGCGATCGGCGCGATCCGCGGGGCGCGCGGCCGGGGCCTGCGGGTGCCCGAGGACGTGTCGGTGGTGGGGTTCGACGACTCGCCGCTCACCCCGTACCTGGACCCGCCGCTGACCACCATCCGCCAGCCCGTCCGCGAGATGGGGCTGGCGGTGGTGAGCACCCTGCTGGAGGAGATCGGCGGCAGCCGGGTCCCGCGCACCGAGCTGCTGTACCGGCCGGAGCTGGTCGTGCGCCGTTCCACCGCGCCCGCGCCGGCGCGCCTGCCGGTGGTGGCCGACGCCTCCGCCGGGCCGCGCGACTGACCGCCGGAACGTGAGGGGGGAGGGGCGCGGCCCATGCCCCGCGCCCCTCCCCCATCCCCCGGGGAGGCCGGGCTCAGCGCAGGGGAGGTGCCGCCCGCTGAGCCAACCCGAGGGCGTACTCCGGCCACCACTGTCCGGCGGCCGGGTCGACCGATCCGTACTCGGGGTCGGCGGGGCCGGGCGTGCCGCGGGTGCACTGCCCGTCGGACTCGCCGGGCCGCTTCACCCACAGGAAGGCGTCGACCAGCTCGTTGCCGGTGCGGGTCGAGGGACGCGCGCCCAGGCCGCGGCCGGGCGGGTTGCACCACTCCTGCGGGTCGGTGTACTTGCCGGGCGGGGCGATCCACGGCCCCTGCCCGTTGCGGCTGGTGTCGATCACGAAGTGGGTGAGCCGGCGCGGGTCGGCGGGCTCGGCGGCCAGGTCGTCCGGCGTGCAGGACGCCGCGCCCGTGCGCTGCCGGAACCGGATGCACTTGGCCACGTCGGTGCCGTAGGACACCAGCTCGGCGTCGGCGCGGTAGTTGGAGACGTTGAGGAAGAACCCGTCGGCCTTGGCGACGCCGCCCCGCAGCAGGCGGCTGACGATGCCGAGCTGGGCGCGCGGCTCCCCGTACCCGGCGTCGTAGTCGTTGATCGACTGCCAGGCCGAGTGCCCGGCGTCGATGTAGACGCCGGTGCGCGGCAGCCGGGTGAGGGTGTCCACCGCGAAGCCGATCTCGCGGAACCGCTGCTCGACCAGGGCCATGTCCTCGGGCTGTCCGGTAGACCCGCCGCCGCCCTCGTTGCACCACGGCTCGCTGGACAGCAGCGCCAGGCCGTCCGGCTCGACGATCACCACGGCCTCGCCGCCGCCGACGCCCTCGGCGAACGCCTTGATCCACGCGCGGTACGCCTGCTCGCTCGGGGCCCCGCCCGCCGAGTACTGGGAGCAGTCGCGGCCCGGCACGTAGTAGGCGACCAGCACCGGCACCGACTTCTGCCGCGCGGCGTCGCGCATCGTGGCGCGGACGGCCTTGCGCACCTCGTCCGGCGTGCCGTCGGTGAACCACACCGCCTGGGAGACGCGCGACAGCGCGCGCATGTGCGCCGCGTCCTGGGTCCGGCCCTCGCGCGCCCAGACCTTCGCCTGCCGTCCGGCGTTGGTGTCCGGCTCGACGTAGAAGCGGGCGGGGCCGTCCAGCGGGTTGCCGGGACGGGCGGCATGGCCGGCGGTGCGCGTCCCGGCGGCGGGCGCGGCGACCGCGGCCGTCGTGACGTCCCGCGCAGGCGACCCCGTGGCCTGCGCGGACGCGGCCGTGCCCGTCACCACCGTGCCCGTGACCGCGGCGAGCGCCACCGCGACGGGGCCGATGCGTGCTCTCATGCGTGCTCCTCAAGTCTCCTCGGCTTGGGAGCGCTCCCATAGCATGAGGTTCGCGGGCCGCGCGCCGCCTGTCAACCTCCGGCCACCCGCGCGCGCACGCCCGCGCGGCCCCTGCCAGGGGTTACTTACGCAAAGTGATGGGAGCGCTCCCACACGTCGCGGACCAGCACCTTCGCCGCAACGTAACGGTTGTGTTGCGGACCATTGACAGTGACGTGAAGCACAGTCTTTCCTTCGTGGGAGCGCTCCCACACCCGACACGAACGAGAGGGGTCCCCCATGAGGGCCACCACGCGCCGCGTACCCGGCGGCAGGGGACTGAGAACGGGCCTGGCCGCCGTGCTCGCCGGGATCCTCGCCGCCACCTCCGCCTGCGGAGGCGGGGACGACGACAACGGCTCGTCCGGCGGCACGGTCGAGCTCACCGTCGACGTCTTCGGCGAGTTCGGCTACGAGGGGCTGTACAAGCAGTACGAGGCGTCCCACCCCAACGTCAAGATCCGGCAGCGCAAGGTCGCCGAGCTCGACCAGTACAAGCCGCGCCTGCAGCAGTGGATGGCCACCGGCAGCGGCGCGGGCGACGTGGTCGCGCTGGAGGAGGGCATCCTCCCCACCTACATGCAGCAGGCCAACCGCTTCGTCAACCTGTTCGACCACGGCGGCGCGTCGCTGGAGAAGAACTTCCTGGCCTGGAAGTGGAAGATGGGCATCACCGCCGACGGCAAGCAGCTGGTCGGCCTCGGCACCGACATCGGCCCCATGGGCATGTGCTACCGCAAGGATCTGTTCAAGCAGGCCGGGCTGCCCACGGACCGCGACGAGGTGTCCAACCTGTGGCCGGACTGGAACGGCTTCCTGGAGGCGGGCAAGAAGTTCCAGTCGAAGATGCCCAAGACCAAGTGGCTGGACGGCCCGACCGCGATCTGGCGCACCACCGTGTCCCAGGAGGGCGGCAAGACCGTCGGCTACACCTACTTCGACAACAGCGACAAGCTGGTGTTCGACAGCAACGCGGCGGTCAGGACGGCGTTCGACACCACGATGCGCTTCCAGACCGAGAACCTGACCGCCAACATGCGGATCTTCACGCCCGAGTGGCAGACCGCCCTCAAGCGCGACACCTTCGCCACGCTGCCCTGTCCCGCCTGGATGCTCGGCGGCATCGAGGAGTTCTCCGGCGACTTCGGCAAGGGCAAGTGGGACGTGGCCAAGGTGCCCGGCGGCGCCGGCGTGTGGGGCGGCTCCTGGCTGGCGGTGCCCAAGCAGTCCAAGCACCAGAAGGAGGCCGCCGAGCTGGCCAAGTTCCTGACCAGCCCGCAGGGCCAGCTCGCCGCGTTCAAGGACAAGAACACCTTCCCGTCCTCGCCGCAGGCCCAGCAGGACCCGGCCGTGACCGGCAAGACCAACCCCTACTTCGGGGACGCGCCGATCGGCAAGATCTTCAGCGAGATGTCGGGCGCGGTCAAGCCGCTGCACCTCGGCCCGAAGAACGAGGACGTGCGTGAGGACGTCGAGGACGTGTTCCTCGGCGTCGGCCAGGGCCAGATCAAGGCGTCCGACGCCTGGACCCGCGCCGTCGACGCCGCCACCAAGGCGGCCCGGTAACGCCCGCGCCTCCCGGAGGCCGTGCCGGCCCGGAGACCCCGGACCACGCCCGGCCTCCCGGGAGCGCGCCGGCCCCGGGGACCGCGGCGGCGGTGCCGCTGACAACCGCCCCAGGCACCGCCGCCGCCTCCCCCGGCCCCGCCCGGCGTCCGCCCCCGCGGGGAGGCGGGCGCCACACCGACGCGTCGAAGGCGCGCCGCACCATCCGAACTCTTCCGACGCCCAGAAAGGACATTTCATGAGCGTCGACGTGCGCCCGGCGAGCTCCGGGCGCAACCGGGCGGGCCGCGCGCAGCGGTCCGCCCCGCCCGGCGCGCCCCGCCGCGGCTGGCGGACCCGTCTCGCGCGGCTCGACATGCGGGCCTCGCCCTACCTGTTCATCTCGCCGTTCTACGTCGTCTTCCTGATCTTCGGGGCGTTCCCGCTGGTCTTCACCGTCTGGGTGTCCCTGCACGACTGGGAGCTGGCCTCGGGCGTGCGGGAGTTCGTCGGGCTGCGGAACTACGGCGACCTGCTCGCCGACGAGGCGTTCTGGCACTCGGTCGTCAACACGCTCGGGATCTTCGCCCTGTCCACCGTGCCGCAGCTGCTGCTGGCGCTGTGGGTGGCCAACCTGCTGAACCGGCGGCTGCGCGCCAGCACCTTCTACCGCATCGGCATGGTCGCCCCGATGGTGACCTCGACCGCGGCGGTGGCGATCGTGTTCGCCCAGCTGTTCGCCCGCGACTACGGGATGGTCAACTGGGTGCTCGGGCAGGTCGGCGTCGACCCGATCGACTGGCAGGCGTCCCGCGGCTGGTCCTGGGTGGCGATCTCGGCGATGGTCGACTGGCGGTGGACGGGCTACAACGCGCTGATCTACCTGGCCGCCATGCAGGCCATCCCCAAGGACCTGTACGAGGCGGCGGCCATCGACGGCGCCTCCCGGCTGCGCCAGTTCTGGCAGATCACCGTGCCGATGCTGCGGCCCACGATCATCTTCACCGTCATCATCTCCACGATCGGCGGCCTGCAGCTGTTCACCGAGCCGGTGCTGTTCGGCAGCGGCCGGATGGACGGCGGTCCGGTGCACCAGTACCAGACCGTCGCCATGTACATGTTCGACAACGCGTTCCGTAGCGACGCCTACGGCTACGGCGCGGCGATCGCCTGGATGCTCTTCCTGATGATCATCGTCTTCTCGCTGTTCAACTTCCTGTTCGTCCGGCGCGCGGGAGGCTCGCGATGACCGCCGTCCTGTCCCGACCGCGCCGCCCCGGCGGCCGGAGGCGCCGCCCCGGGCGGATGCGGGGGCTGTGGGACGCCAGCCCGCTGACCTACATCACGCTGGTCGCCGCGCTGGCGCTGTCGATCTTCCCGATCTACTGGATGATCATCGTCGCGACCCGTGGCAACGAGGTGGTCGGCGCCGTGCCGCCGCCGATGACGCCGGGCGGCAACTTCGGCGACAACGTGGGCCGCCTGTTCGACAACCCCGACGCCTACTTCGCCAAGGGCCTGGTCAACTCGGCGATCGTGTCGTCGGTGGTCACGATCTCCACGGTGTTCTTCGCCTCGCTGGCCGGGTTCGCCTTCGCCAAGCTGCGCTTCCGCGGCAAGAACGCGCTGCTGCTGGTGATCATCGCGACCATGATGATCCCGGTGCAGATGGGCATCATCCCGCTCTACATGATCATGGTGGAGCTGGGCTGGCAGAACCGGCTGCAGGCGGTCATCGTGCCGTTCCTGGTCACCGGGTTCGGCGTGTTCATGATGCGCCAGTACGCCGACCAGGCCGTGCCCGACGAGCTGATCGAGGCCGCCCGGGTCGACGGGTGCACCACCTTCGGCCTCTACTGGCGCGTCGTGCTGCCCGCGCTGCGGCCCGCGGCGGGCGTGCTGGGCCTGTTCACGTTCATGCAGACCTGGAACGAGTTCATGTGGCCGCTGGCGGTGCTCAACCCCGAGAACCCGACCGTCCAGCTGTCCATCAACAACCTGGCGAACGCCTACTTCAAGGACTACACGCTCATGTTCGCCGGGACGACGCTGGCCATCCTTCCGCTTCTCATCGTCTTCATCCTGTTCGGCCGCCAGATCATCGGCGGAATCATGGAAGGTGCGATCAAGGCGTGACCTCCGTACAGCACAGCTCCGAGCCCGCACCCGTCGTCGCGTTCCCCGCGGGGTTCCGCTGGGGCGCCGCCACCGCCGCGTACCAGATCGAGGGCGCCGCCGCCGAGGACGGCCGCGGGCCGTCCATCTGGGACACCTTCTGCCGCACGCCCGGCAAGGTGCTCGGCGGCGACACCGGCGACGTGGCCGTCGACCACTACCACCGGTTCCGCGAGGACGTGGCGCTCATGGCCGACCTGGGCCTGACCGCCTACCGGTTCTCGGTGTCCTGGCCGCGCGTGCAGCCGTCCGGCGCCGGGCCGCTCAACCCCGCGGGCCTGGACTTCTACCGGCGCCTGGTGGACGCCCTGCTGGAGGCGGGCGTCGAGCCGTGGCCGACCCTCTACCACTGGGACCTGCCGCAGCCGCTGGAGGACGCAGGCGGCTGGCCCGAGCGCGACACCGCGCACCGGTTCGCCGACTACGCCGGGGAGGTGCACGCGGCGCTCGGCGACCGGGTGTCGCAGTGGATGACGATCAACGAGCCGTGGTGCGCGGCGTTCCTGGGGTACGCCTCGGGAGAGCATGCGCCCGGTCGAAGGGAGCCGGCCGCCGCGCTGCGCGCCGCGCACCACCTGATGCTCGGGCACGGGCTGGCGGTCGAGGCGATGCGCGCGCGCCGCCCGCAGAACCGGTTCGGCGCCGCCGTCAACCTGTACGCCATCTCCCCGGCGAGCCAGTCCGAGGCCGACCAGGACGCGGCGCGCCGCATCGACGGGATGCAGAACCGCTTCTTCCTGGACCCGCTGCTGCGCGGCTCCTACCCGGCCGACGTGCTGGCCGACCTGGAGGGGCACGACTTCGAGGCGTGCGTCCGGGACGGCGACCTGGCGGTGATCAACCAGCGGCTCGACCAGCTCGGCGTCAACTACTACTCCCGGTTCACGGTGGCGGGCACGCCGGGCGACGCCACGCAGGCGGTGTCGTCGCCGTTCTCCAGCCACTCCCCCTGGGTGGGCAGCGAGTTCGTGCGGTTCGTCGACGGCGGCCGTCCGGTCACCGGCATGGGCTGGGAGATCGACGAGGGCGGCCTGCACGAGCTGCTGGTGCGGCTGCACCGCGAGTACCCGGAGGTCGCGCTGTACGTCACCGAGAACGGCGCGGGCTACGACGAGACCCCCAACGGCGACCTGCCCCTCAACGACGCCGACCGCATCGCCTACCTGGAGGCGCACCTGCGCGCCTGCCACGACGCCATCGCCGACGGCGTGCCCCTGCGGGGCTATTTCACCTGGTCGCTTCTGGATAATTTCGAATGGGCATGGGGGTACTCCAAGCGCTTCGGGCTGGTGCACGTCGACTACGCCACCCAGCGCAGGGTGCCCAAGGAGAGCGCACGCTGGTACTCGGGGGTGATCCGGCAGGGCGGACTGCCGGACCACCGCTGACGGCGTCGCACGCGACGAAGGGGCCGGAACAGATGCGGGAGACCAGGGTGCCCGGACGGGCATCGGACACCGGGTTCGGCCGGGCGCCCGGACGGGAGCCCGGACGGGGACTCGGACGCAGGCTCGGCGAGAGGCTCGGCGAGGCCGCGGAGACGACGGGACGCTCATGGCGATGAGACGCCCGTCGGACCGGCCCACGCTGGAGGAGGTCGCCGCGCGGGCCGGGGTCGGGCGGGGCACCGTGTCACGGGTCATCAACGGCTCGCCGCGGGTGAGCCGCCGGGCCCGCGAGGCGGTGCTGCGCGCGATCGACGAGCTGGGGTACGTGCCGAACCGGGCCGCCCGCACCCTGGTGACGCGGCGGACCGACACGGTGGCGCTGGTGGTGGCCGAGTCCGAGCTGCGGGTGTTCGACGAGCCGTTCTTCGCCGGGATCACCCGCGGCATCAGCTCGGAGCTGAACGCCGTCGGGCTGCAGTTGCTGCTGGCGCTGGCGCAGTCCCCCGACGAGTACGCCCGGCTGGAGCAGTACCTGACCGGGCAGCACGTCGACGGGGTGCTGCTGACCTCGCTGCACGCCGACGACCCGCTGCCGGCCAAGCTGGAGGCCAACGGGGTGCCGACCGTGCTGGGCGGGCGCCCCCCGGGCCTGTCCCCGGTCAGCTACGTCGACGTCGACAACCGCGACGGCGCCCGCCGCGCCGTGCAGTACCTGCTGGACCAGGGACGGCGGCGCATCGCCACCGTCGCCGGCCCGCAGGACATGGGCGTGGGCATCGACCGGCTGGCCGGGTACCGGGAGGCGCTGGCCGAGGCGGGCCTGCCCGAGCTGGTGGTGTACGGCGACTTCAGTGAGGCCAGCGGGGTCGCCGCCGCCGAGGAGCTGCTGGAGATCGCCCCGGACCTGGACGCGCTGTTCGCCGCCGACGACCCGATGGCGCTGGGCGCCATGCGGGTGCTGAAGAAGCGCGGGCGCCGCATCCCCGAGGACGTGGCGGTGATCGGCTTCGAGGACTCGGCCAGCGCCCCGGTGGCCGATCCCCCGCTGACCACCGTCCACCAGTCGGTCGAGGAGATGGGCCGCAGCATGGCGCGGCTGCTGGTGTCGCGCATCCGGGGCGAGACCGTGGCCGAGCCGGTGGTGATCCTGCAGACCCACCTGGTGCTGCGCGAGTCGGCCTGAGTGTGCCGCGCGCCCGCAGGGGCGCGCGGCCACCTGCGTGAACCCGCGAGTCGTACTGGACAAAGTGGCGTGCGTCACGGTGTACTTGCGGTTGACCTCGGTCCGTGCGGCGGGCGCCGTATCGCATGCGCCACGCGAGGGCGCCGCCGGTGAGGGGGCACGGCCGGACCCACCCCAGGAGGGCGCGGTGCGCCGCGCCCATGACCCCCGACCCTAGGTGCAGCGATGGCCGCAGTCTCCCTCGAATCGGTGAGCAAGGTCTATCCGGGCGGGGTGCGCGCGGTGCGCGACCTGCGCCTGCATGTCCGCGACGGGGAGCTGCTGGTGCTGCTCGGTCCGTCCGGCTGCGGCAAGTCGACGATCCTGCGCATCATCGCCGGTCTCGAGGAGCCCAGCAGCGGCGAGCTGTGGCTGGACGACCAGCCGGCCACCGACCTGCCGCCGCGCGAGCGCAACGTGGCGATGGTGTTCCAGAACGGCGCGCTCTACCCGCACCGCAGCATCCACGGCAACCTGGCGTTCCCGCTGGAGCTGGCGGGCGAGGACCCGGCCGAGATCCGGGCCAAGGTCGTCGAGCTGTCGCGCGCCCTGCAGATCGACCAGGCGCTGGACCGGCTGCCCGGCAGCCTGTCGGGCGGGCAGCGGCAGCGGGTGGCGATGGGCCGGGCGATCATCCGCGAGCCGTCGGTGTTCCTGATGGACGAGCCGCTGTCCAACCTGGACGCGGCGCTGCGCACCGACCTGCGGCTGGAGATCGGCGCGCTGGTGCGCGGCCTCGGCGTGACCACCGTGTACGTCACCCACGACCAGGTGGAGGCGCTGACGCTGGCCGACCGGATCGCGGTGCTGCGCGACGGGCGCCTGGAGGACCTCGGCACCCCCACCCAGGTGTACGAGGACCCGGCCACCGCGTTCACCGCCGCGTTCCTGGGCGCCCCGCAGATCAACCTGCTCACCGGAACCGTCTACGCGCAACTGGGCGAGGGCAGCGTCACCGTCGACCTGGGCGGCCAGGAGGTGCGGCTGCCCTGGACGGATCCGCGCGTGGAGCACCTGGCGCACCACCACGGCCTGCCGGTCATCGTGGGGGTGCGCGCCGACGCGCTGCGCCCCGTGGACGAGCCGGACGAGGGCGCCGAGCTGTCGGGGCGGCTGCGCGCGCTGGAGTACCACGGGCACGAGTGGCTGGCGCACGTGGAGACGGACGTGCCGGTGATCGACCGCGACGTGCTCGGCGCGGAGCGGCGGGAGGAGGACGCGGCGCCGCGCGCCGAGTCGGCGGTGCTGGACCGGGTCCGTTCGATGCTGCGGCGGGGGCAGCGCCGCGCCGAGCCCGAGCCGGCGACCGACCACGTGGGCGCGCACCGCCGGTCGGACCTGGTGGTGCGGCTGAGGTCCGGGCACGGGCAGAAAATCGGCGCGCCGGTGCGGCTGGCGCTCGACGTGTCGCGGGCGCTGTTCTTCGGCCAGGACGGTCACCGCATCGATCCCGTCCAGCGCTGAGGCCGGGCGGGGCCGCCCGGAGGCGGCACGGATCCGGGGGCGAGGGTGCGCGGACGTGGAAGGGCGCCGCGGGCCGCTGCGGAGAGGGGTCACCGTCGCGAACGGGCCGCGGCGCCCGGTTCGGGGGCCGCCGGTTCTTCTAGGCGGTCGTGCAGGAACTGCCGTTGAGGGTGAACGCGGTGGGCGAGGGCGCCTCACCGCCGTGGGTGCCGTTGAATCCGATGGACGTGGCTGCGCCGGGCGCGAGCGCGCCGTTCCAGGAGGCGTTCTTGGCGGTGACGGTCGCCCCGGACTGCGACCACTGGGCGCTCCAGCCCTGGCTCACGCGCTGCCCGGCGGGCAGGTCGAACGTCAGGGTCCAGCCGTTGATCGCGGTGTTGCCGGTGTTGGTGATGGTGACGGCCGCGGTGAAGCCGGTGTTCCACTTGGCGGTGACCGCGTAGGCGACCTTGCAGGAGGCCGTCGGCGGGTCGGGGTCGCCGCCGCCGGGCGTGCCGCCCAGGGCCACGCGCAGCGCGTCGTAGGCGGGCTTGGGCCGCAGGTTCTCGTCCCAGGGCAGCGCGGCGCCCTCTCCGGGGAACACGCCGGGGATCCAGGAGTACTTGTCGGTGTAGTCCCAGATGGTGACGCCGACGCAGCGGGACACGGCCAGGCACGCCTTGGTCACGTCGGAGTACCAGGTGGCCTGGGTGGCGAGCTTGGTGCTGTCGGCGGGCAGCTGCATGCGGATGTCCAGCTCGGTGATGGCCACGTCCAGGCCGAGGTCGGCGAAGCGCTGCAGGTTCTCCTGCATGCGGGACGGGAAGCCGTACTGCAGCGCCAGGTGCCCCTGGAAGCCGACGCCGTCGATGGGCACGCCCTGCTCCTTGAGCGACTTGACGAGCCGGTACATGCCGTCGCTCTTGGCGCCGAATCCGTCGATGTTGTAGTCGTTGATGTAGAGCTTGGCGCCGGGGTCGGCGGCGCGGGCGGCGCGGAAGGCGTCGGCGATGTAGCTCTCCCCCAGCGTGCGGTAGAAGACGCTGTCGCGGAAGGTGCCGTCCTCGTTCAGCGCCTCGTTCACCACGTCCCAGTGCACGACCTCGCCCTTGTAGTGGGACGCGACGGTGGTGACGTGGTTCTGCAGGATCGAGCGCAGCTCGGCGGCGGAGAAGTTGCCGTTGGACACCCAGCCCGGCAGCTGGCTGTGCCAGACGAGCGTGTGCCCGCGCACCTGCTGCCCGTTGCGCTGGGCGAGGTCCACGATGGCGTCTCCGCCGCTGAAGTTGAACTGCCCCCGCTGTGGTTCGGTGGCGTCCCACTTCATCGAGTTGCCGGGGGTGACGGAGTTGAACTCGCTGCTGAGGATGGACACGTACGGGGCGTCGCTCAGCTCGGGATTGTCGGTGGCCGACCCGAAGTAGCGGTTCTTGGCGGCGGCCAGCTCGCTGAGCGTGGGCTCGCCGCCGGACGCCGCGGCGTTCGTGGCGG
>NZ_BAAAZG010000054.1:0-53210 GCF_039536785.1 Actinomadura miaoliensis | reverse complement strand
GCCGGGACGAGCACGGCGATCGGCGCGCCGATCGTGGCGGTCTGCCCCTCCTCGACCAGGATCTTCTCGAGCACGCCGGCCTCGTACGCCTCGTACTCCATGATCGCCTTGTCGGTCTCGATGTCGCACAGGACGTCGCCGACGGCGATCTCGTCTCCCGGCTTCTTGTGCCAGGAGCTGATCACGCCCTCCTCCATGGTGTCGGACAGGCGCGGCATGAGGATGTCGGTCATCGAGCGGTCTCCAGGGACAGGCGGCCGGTCGCGCGGAGCGTTTCGCGGACGGCGGTGACGAGGGAGTCGGCCGACGGCAGCGCGGCCAGCTCCAGCGGCTTGGCGTAGGGGAGCGGCACCTCGGCCATCGCCACCCGCCGCACGGGGGCGTCCAGCCAGTCGAAGGCGCCCTCCTGGATGGTCGCGGCGATCTCGGCGCCGATCCCGTAGGTCAGCCAGTCGTCCTCGGCGATCACCGCGCAGCCGGTGCGGCGCACCGACTCAACGATCGTCTCCCGGTCCAGCGGCCGCAGGCTGCGCAGGTCGACGACCTCGGCGGAGATCCCGTCGGCGGCCAGCTTCTCGGCGACCTCCAGCGCGACGTGCGCCATCCGCGAGTAGCCGACGATGGTGATGTCGGTGCCCGGACGGGTCACCGCGGCCCGGCCGATCTCGGCGGGCTCGACCTCGGCGATGTCGTCGGGCACCTCGCCCTTGGTGTTGTAGAGGGCCAGGTTCTCCAGGAACAGCACCGGGTCGTCGTCGCGAATCGCGGCCTTGAGCATGGCCGACGCCTCCAGCGGCGTGCTGGGCGCCACCACCTTCAGGCCCGGGACGAACGAGTAGTACAGCTCGACGTTCTGCGAGTGGGTGGCGCCGAGCTGCTGGCCGCCGCCGCCCGGGGTGCGGATGACCAGCGGCACGCTGCACTGGCCGCCGAACATCCCGTAGATCTTGGCGGCGTGGTTGACGATCTGGTCCAGCGCCAGCAGCGAGAAGTTGATCGTCATGATCTCCACGACCGGCCGCAGGCCGAGCATGGCCGCGCCGATCGCGGCGCCGACGAAGCCCTCCTCGGCGATCGGGGTGTCGCGCACCCGGCGCTCCCCGAACTCCTTGAGCAGCCCCTCGGTGATCTTGTAGGAGCCCTCGAAGACGCCGATCTCCTCACCCATCAGGAACACGTTCTCGTCGCGGAGCATCTCCGCGCGCAGCGTGTCCCGGAGGGCCTGGCGGTAGGTGACGGTTGCCATCGGTCGGGTCTCCTCAGGAGCGGAACACGGGGTCGGCGGGCAGGCGGCGCAGCTCGCCCGGGACGGGCGTGGCGTAGGTGTAGTCGAACAGCGTGGACACGTCCGGGTGCGGGCTGTCGTCGGCGAACGCGGCGGCGTCCTCCACCTCGGCGGTCACCTCGGCGTCGAGCTTGTCGCGCGCCTCGGCGTCCAGGATCCCGGCCTCCTCCAGCTCCAGCGCCATCCTGGCGAGGGGGTCGGCGGCCTTGAGGGCCTCCTTCTCCTCGCTGGAGCGGTAGCGGGCCGGGTCGACGACCGAGTGGCCACGCAGCCGGGGGCTGGTCGCCTCCAGCAGGTAGGGCTTGCTCTCGGCGCGGGCGCGCTCGACGGCGATCCGGGCGGCCTCGCGGACGGCCAGCACGTCGGTGCCGTCGACGCGGGCCGACTCCATCCGGTAGGCGGCGCCGCGCCGCCACAGCTCGGGCTCGGCCGCCGACTTCTCCACGGTCGTCCCCATGCCGAGCCCGTTGTTGATCACAACGAAGATCACCGGGAGGTTCCACAGCGCGGCGATGTTCAGCGACTCGTGGAACGCCCCGATCGCGGCAGTGCCGTCGCCCATGTGGCACATGACGACCTCGTCGCCGCCCTTGTAGGACACCGCCAGCCCGGCGCCGGTGGCCAGCGGGAGCTGCCCGCCGACGATGCCGTACCCGCCGAGCAGCCGCGTCTTGACGTCGAACATGTGCATCGAGCCGCCCCACCCCTTGGACACGCCGGTGGTGCGCCCGTACAGCTCGGCCATGACGCTGCGCGCGTCGATGCCCTTGGCCAGGGCGTAGCCGTGCTCGCGGTAGTTGGTGAACAGGTAGTCGGTGGGACGCAGCGCCGCCATCAACCCGACGATGGTGGCCTCCTCGCCCAGGTTGAGGTGGCAGTAGCCACCGATCTTGGCCTGGGTGTAGGCGCGGGCGGCGCGCTCCTCGAACCGGCGGATGAGCAGCATCTGCCGGTAGTAGGCGACCAGCGTCTCGGCGTCGGCGTGCGCGCCGCCGACGGTGCCCGCGGGCGCCTCCGCGCTCGTGGCGCCCTCGGCGTCCGCGGCGCCGGCGCCCGCGTCCTGGGCGGTGGCCTCGGACACGGCGCCGGACGCGCCCTTGCCCTGGCCCGCGGCACCGCGCGTCCGCCGGGAGCGGGTGGCCTTGGTGGTCTCAGCCATCGGCGTTCTACCTCCGTCGGGGAGCGTGCCGCGGGTCGCCGCGGCGCTTCACCGATCATCATTGATCAATGATCGATCATACCGGCACATTGCCCGAAAGGGGACCCCCGGAACGTCGCGGACCAGCGGGGACGCCCGCCGGGACGCCGAAGAACCGAGATCCCCGGTACCGAGGGGGCTGCCGGCCCGCCGTGCCCCCGTGGCCGAGCCCGCTTCTGCCGGCCTGCCGGAGACCGCCGCCAAGCGCCCGCAACCCGTCTCCGACGCGGACGGACTCCTCGTGATGGTCATCACGCACATCGGCGCCCGCCGCGTCCACTCCTGCGAATTACTAGCCCAAAACCGGGCGAACCGCCTCGCCGTCGTGACGTCCGGCGCGGCGTCCGCCCAGGCGGCCGAAAGGTCTGGACCACCGGCCCATCTACCATTGCTTCCGTGAACTCACCGTCCACCGCGACCTCGGGCCCGGCGCTGCGGCGCACGGGGCTGGCCGACCAGATCCGCGAGTTCATCGTCGAGGGCATCAGCGCCGGCCGCTGGCAGCCCGGCGAGAGGATCGTCGAACGGCGCATCGCCACCGAGCTGGGCGTCAGCCAGGGCCCGGTGCGGGAGGCGCTGCGCCAGCTGGAGGCGCTGCGGCTGATCGAGTCGCTGCCCAACCGCGGCGCGCGCGTGCGCCCGTTCACCGAGCGCGACATGGTGGAGATCTTCCCCGTGCGGGCCGGGCTGGAGCGCACCGCCGTCGAACTGGCCCTGCCCCGCCTGGCCGACCGGCTGGACGTGCTGGAGAAGGAGAACAGGCGCCTGGCCGAGGCCGCCGAGTCCGGCGACCTGGACGCCCAGATCCGCCTCAGCATCGGCTTCCACCGCGTGGTCGTGGAGTCGTCGGGCAACCGGCTGCTGATGTCGGTGTGGGAGTCGCTCGGCATCGAACTGTGGACGACGCTGTCGCTGCGCCTGCACGAGACCGAGATCTACTCCAAGTCCGCCGAGCACGCCGCCCTGATCGAGGCGTTCCGCCGTCAGGACCCCGAGGCCCCGCGCATGCTCCACGACCACGTCATGAACTACGCCCCCCACAGCACTCCGTAGCCCCCGCCCCGCTCACCGGCGTTACCCGTCCCGGGCCCCAGTCGACGTGAGTGCTACCAAGACGCCCCTCGCCCCATCGCCCGCGTCGCACCACCAATCCCCTCAGCACCCCCCGCCGCCTCCTGCACAACCATCCGCACGACCACACACCCCCGAGCTTCCACGACGGCGCATGCCTGTCCCCCCGTCTGGACCCGCCGAGCGGAAGGCGCGGTTCCCGCAGCACAACCTCGCGAATCAGCGCACGGCGACCGCCAGCGCCGATTCGCCATCAGCCAGTCGCGGCGCCACCCGAAACACCACCACATGGCACCGGGTTCCGCACGGCGCACCCCTGTCCGCCCGGTTTGAATCGGTCGATTTGACCGGCTGCTCGACATCGCAGATCGCCGCCGCGACCGCCCGGTGTCCTCTCGGCGGCGTCCGTACCGCACGTCGGCCGGATCGCGGCCTCGACCAGCACCGTCACGCTGCCGAGGTTCTGCGGCGGGGCGTGTGTCTGGTTGGTGGGAGTTGGCGGGATTTGGATCCGCTGTTCGGCGTGGAGGCTGGTGGTGCGGCGGCTGGGTGGTTTTTGGCCGGGGGGTGAGTGGCGTGCTGGTGTTTTGGGGTTGTCACGCGGTGTTGAGGTTTTGTGGCGGGGTGTGTTTCTGGCTGGTTGGGGTCAGCTGGTTGGGGGGTGTGGGGCGGTGTGTTTGGTGGACGGTGCGGAAGGTGGGGGTGGGTGGGGCTGAACATTTATGGGTGGTTGGGGTGTTGGGGCGGTCGTTTGGGTTTGTGTTGGCATTATTGGGTGCGGGTCTAATTTCGGGGGTGAAGGATTCTTGCGGTCGTTGTTGTCGTTGTCAACGTCCGCTTCTTGTCAGGGGGGCGTCGTGGATATTCGGATTGCGCGGACTGGAGGTGTGGTGGTCTCGGGGGGTGGTTCGGTGGGGTGCTGTAGGGCCAGTTCAGGGACTTGGCGCAGGTTCCGCTGGGGGTGTCGGACGGGGCGGGTGCTGTTGACCACATCAGGTCAGGGAGATGACTCGTTCCTTTAAAGGTGCCTATATATAGGGGCGTCGACGTCACCGGGAAACAGAGTCCATCTTCGAATCCCTCTTGTGGTGCCACAGCAGTTCCCGTCCGGCTGTCCGACCATCTCCCGGAGACGGCCAGTGACCAGCACGGCGGATTCGTGAATTGTGTCGTGACCTGGTCTTACCCCTCGGTGCGGCCATGAATGGCCGTACTGATGAAAGGCGAATTGCGCATGAACAACCCCCTCGGCGGCGCCGTGCGGCGCTGGAGAAGAACCGTGGTCGTGGCCGCTGCGGCGGCTTCGCTCGGCACGGTGACGTTCGGGCTGCCCGCGGCCGGCGCCGTGACCACGGCGACGCCGGACCGTCAGGTGGCCGCGGCGAGTGCCGACACGCCGGTGGCCAGGTCCAGCAGCGGCAGGACGTCCGTCGGCCAGGCGCCCGTGGCCAAGGCGGCCGCGAACTCGTCCAGCGGCTTCCGCGGCACCGGAGATCTCGCCGACGCCGACGGCGTGAGCTTCTCGCGCAAGTTCCCCAAGAACGTCAAGATGCTCGGCGGGGACTTCACCACCCAGAGCGTCATCGGCACCGATGAGCGGACGCAGGTCACGGCGACCACCACCTATCCCTACACGGTCGCCGGGAAGCTGACGTTCACCGCGCCCAACGGCCTCACCTACGGCTGCACCGCGTGGCTCTACGACGCCGACACCGTCGCCACCGCGGGGCACTGCGTGTACTTCCATGAGGGGAGCACGCACGGCTGGAGCAGCAACTTCGTGTTCTGGCCGGGACGCAACGGCTCGTCGACGCCTTACGGCTCGTGCGGCTGGGCCACCGCCTACTCGGTGAACGGCTGGATCAACGACCAGAACCCGGAGTACGACTACGGCGCGATCAAGCTGAACTGCAGCATCGGCAACACCACCGGCTGGCACGGGCTGCGCTGGCAGGCCGCCTCCTACGACGGAACGCAGGCCAACATCACCGGGTACCCGGGCGACAAGCCGGCCAACACCATGTGGCAGATGTCGGGTCCGATCGCCTCGTCGGCGACGCGGCAGCTGTTCTACTCCATCGACACCGCCGGCGGGCAGAGCGGCTCGGCGGTGACCATTCCGGGTTGCGGTGCCAACTGCGGGATCGCCGTCCACGCCTACGGCGTCTATGGCGGCTCGGCCTACAACCGCGGCACCCGCATCACCGAACCCGCGTTCAACAACTACGTCAGCTGGAGTGCATGACGCGGTCATCTTCCAGTGAGGACGTCGGGGCTTCGGTGTCGGGCGACGCCGGAGCCCCGGCTCACGTCGTTGAATCGAGGCCATGAGACGACATCGGCGGCTGCTGACGGCCGTGACGCTGACGGCGGCCTGCATGACCGGCGCGCCGATCGGGGCGGACGCCTCGCGTTCCAGTGACGCCCCACCGCCGGACACGGGTCCGGCCTCCCCGCGGTCAGGGGTGGTCACGGGCCGTGTGCTGACACGGTCCGGTGCACCGGTGGCCGGTTGTTCTGTGGTGCCGGAGGCGACGTCCCGGCCGCGTCCGCCCGTTCCCGAGATGGCCGTCCTGTCGGACGCCGACGGCCGTTACCGCTGGCCGCTGCCGCGCGCCACCTACGACCTCACCGCGCGCTGCCCGGACGCCCGCGGGAGCGGCCGGGTCACCCGCGTGACCGTCCGGCCGGGCGAGGAGACCGTCGCGGACATCGTCCTCGGCTGAGTCGCCGGTGGGATCCCGCGCGTCACGGCGTCCGGCCGGGGGGCGCCATCTCCTCGCGGAAGACGTCGACGGCGGTGCCGATCGCGCGCAGGCAGCGGCCGAAGACCGGCTGGACCGCGGACGGGTGACCGACGAACAGTTCCGCGGCCGCCCACACGTGTCCGCGCGGCTGTTCACGTAGACCTTGACGACCTTGGTCTCCCGGGTGGCCCGTATGGCGGCACGCCCCTTCCGCCCGGTGACAGATCCGCGGCCGGTTCGTCGTCCGCTTCGATCACCCACCTCCGGGGTACGGGTTGACCGGGCCGGTTGCGGCCAGGTGCGTCGCGCGGCGTCCGGCCGGGGCGGGCGTCCGTTGTGCCGGGGGTCACAGGCGTCGTAGGCTGCACGCAGTCGAAGCGTTTCGAAAGTTCTTCGGGGTTATCACCGAAAGCTTTCGCGAACCCCTCCGAGGAGGACCATGCTCGTCGCCGGGATCGACTCCTCCACCCAGTCCACGAAGGTCGTGCTCTGCCGGGCGGAGGACGGCCGGATCGTCGACCAGATCTCCGCGCCCCACCCCGACGGTACCGAATGCCACCCTCGGCACTGGAGCGACGCCCTCGACCAGGCCCGCGAGCTGCTGGAACGCGCCGACGCCGTGGCGGTGGCCGCGCAGCAGCACGGCATGGTGGCGCTGGACGAGGGCGGCGAGGTGGTCCGCCCCGCCCTGCTGTGGAACGACACCCGCTCGGCGCCGCAGGCCCGCGCGCTGGTCGACGAGCTGGGCGGCGCCAAGACCTGGGCCGAGCGGACGGGCTTGGTGCCGGTCGCCTCGTTCACCGTCACCAAGCTGCGCTGGATGGCCGAGCGGGAGCCGGACAACGCCGCCCGCACCGCCGCCGTGCTGCTCCCGCACGACTGGCTGACCTGGAGGCTCGGCGCCGCCGGGCACGTCACCGACCGCGGCGACGCGTCCGGCACCGGGTACTGGTCGCCCGCCGAGGGCCGCTACCTGCCGGAGATCGCGGCGGCGGCGCTCGGCCACGAACCCGGCCTGCCCCGCGTGGCAGCGCCGGGGGAGACGGTCGGCGAGACGGCCTGGGGCGCGCGCATCGGCCCCGGCACCGGCGACAACATGGGCGCCGCGCTCGGCCTCGGCCTGCGCGCGGGCGACGTCGTGCTGTCGATCGGCACGTCCGGCACGGCGTACGCGGTCGCCGACCGTCCCGCCGGGGACCCGTCCGGGCTGGTCGCCGGGTTCGCCGACGCGACCGGACGGTTCCTGCCGCTGGTGTGCACGCTGAACGCCGCGCGCGTCCTGACCTCGGCCGCCGCCATGGTGGGCGCCGACCTGGACGAGCTGTCGCGCCTGGCGCTGGCGGCCGAGCCGGGGGCGGGCGGGCTGACGCTGCTGCCGTACCTGGACGGCGAGCGCACCCCTGACCGCCCGGACGCCACCGGCGTGCTGTCCGGGCTGACCACGTCCAACGCCACCCGCGAGAACATCGCGCGGGCGGCCGTCGAGGCGCTGCTGTGCTCGCTGGCCGACGCCGTCGACCACCTGGCCGCGCAGGGCGTCCGGCCGCGGCGCACGCTGCTGATCGGCGGCGGCGCGCGGTCGGCGGCCGTGCGGGCGCTGGCGCCCGCGATCCTCGGCACGCCCGTCACCGTCCCCGAACCGGCCGAGTACGTGGCGCTCGGCGCCGCCCGGCAGGCCGCGTGGGCGCTGGCCGGGACGCCCGAACCGCCCGCCTGGCCCGACCGTCCCGCCAGCGAGCACGAGGCCGCGCCCGGCGACGCGGCGGCGGCCGAGTCCGTCCGGGCCCGCTACGGCGTGCTGCGCGACGCCACCGCGACCTGGTGATCCGACCGCAACGGCAACGCATGAGGAGGAATTCGTGACCGAGGACCGCTTCACCCCGCGCCCGGAGGACAAGTTCTCGTTCGGGATTTGGACGGTGGGCTGGCAGGGCGTCGACGTGTTCGGCCCCGGCACGCGGCCGCCGATGCCCGCCGAGCGGGCCGTGCGCAAGCTGGCCGAGATCGGCGCGTACGGCGTCAACTTCCACGACAACGACGTGTTCGCGTTCGAGGCGACCGCGGCCGAGCGCGACGAGCGGATCGGCGCGTTCCGCAAGGCGCTGGACGAGACCGGCCTGGTCGTGACGACGGCGACGACGAACCTGTTCGGCCACCCGATCTTCAAGGACGGGGCGTTCACCGCCAACGACCGCGACGTGCGCCGGTTCGCGCTGCGCAAGGTGATGGACAACATCGACCTGGCCGCCGAGCTGGGCGCCAAGGTGTACGTGTGCTGGGGCGGCCGGGAGGGCGCCGAGTCCGGGGCGGCCAAGGACGTGCGGGCCGCGCTGGACCGTTACAAGGAGGCGTTCGACATCCTCGGCGCCTACGTCCTGGACAAGGGCTACGACCTGCGGTTCGCGATCGAGCCCAAGCCCAACGAGCCGCGCGGCGACATCCTGCTGCCGACCGTCGGGCACGCGCTGGCGTTCATCGAGGAGCTGGAGCACTCCGAGCTGGTCGGCCTCAACCCCGAGGTCGGGCACGAGGAGATGGCCGGGCTGAACTACGCGCACGGGCTGGCCCAGGCGCTGTGGCACGGCAAGCTGTTCCACATCGACCTGAACGGGCAGAACGGCCCGCGCTACGACCAGGACCTGCGGTTCGGGGCCGGCAACGCGCGCGGCGCGTTCTGGGTCGTCGACCTGATCGAGGGCAGCGACTACGACGGGCCGATCCACTTCGACTTCAAGCCGCCGCGCACCGAGGACGACGAGGGCGTGTGGGAGTCGGCGCGCGGCTGCATGCGCAACTGGCTGATCCTGCGGGAGAAGGTCCGGGCGTTCCGGGCCGACCCCGAGGTGGGGGAGGCGCTGCGCGCGGCCCGTGTGGACGAGCTGGGCACCCCGACGCTGGCCGAGGGCGAGGACTGGCGGTCGGTGCGCGAGTTCACCCCGGACGTCGAGGCCCTGGCGGCGCGCGGCGCGGCGTTCGAGCGGCTGGACCAGCTCGCGCTCGAGCACCTCTACGGGGTGCGCTGACCAGGGCACTTGAGAGTAAGCGCTTTCCGGCCTAGGGTGCGGGAAAGCGCTTACTTCATTTTTCCTCCGGCCCCAAGGAGAACGATGACCGTACGCACCCTCGGCGTGGTGATGAACGGCGTGACCGGCCGCATGGGCTACCGCCAGCACCTGCTGCGTTCCGTCCTGGCGATCAACGAGGCGGGCGGCGTCCCGCTCACCGGCGGCGGCCGCGTCCGGCTGCGGCCGATCCTTGTCGGCCGCAACGCCGGCAAGCTGCGCGAGCTGGCCGGACGGCACGACATCGCCGACTGGACCACCGACCTGGACGCCGCCCTCGCCGACCCCGACACCGAGATCTACTTCGACGCCCAGGTCACCTCCGCCCGCGTCGGCGCGGTCACCCGGGCGATCGAGGCGGGCAAGCACGTCTACGCCGAGAAGCCCACCGCCGAGTCCCTCGAGGACGCCATCACGCTGGCCAAGACGGCGCAGGCGGCCGGCGTCAAGAACGGCGTCGTCCAGGACAAGCTGTTCCTGCCGGGCCTGCGCAAGCTCAAGCGGCTCATCGACGGCGGCTTCTTCGGCCGCGTGCTGTCGGTGCGCGGCGAGTTCGGCTACTGGGTGTTCGAGGGCGACTGGCAGGACGCCCAGCGGCCCAGCTGGAACTACCGCGTCGAGGACGGCGGCGGCATCGTGCTCGACATGTTCCCGCACTGGCACTACGTGATGGAGAACCTGTTCGGGCGGGTGGAGGCGGTGACGGCCCGCGCGGTCACCCACGTGCCGCGCCGCTGGGACGAGAGCCGCTCGCCCTACGACGCCACCGCCGACGACGCCGCCTACGGCATCTTCGAACTCGCCGGCGGCGTCGTCGCGCAGATCAACTCGTCGTGGACCACACGGGTGTTCCGCGACGAGCTGGTGGAGTTCCAGGTGGACGGCACCGAGGGCAGCGCCATCGCGGGGCTGCGCCGCTGCCGCGTCCAGCACCGCGCGATGACGCCCAAGCCGGTGTGGAACCCCGACCTGCCCGCCACCGAGAGGTTCCGCGAGCAGTGGCAGGAGGTCCCCGACAACGAGGACTTCGACAACGGCTTCAAGGTGCAGTGGGAGATGTTCGTCCGGCACGTCGTCGAGGACGCCCCGTTCCCGCACGACTTCGCGGCCGGCGCGCGCGGCGTGCAGCTCGCCGAGGCGGGCCTGCTGTCGTCCGCCGAGGGACGCCGCGTCGAGCTGGACCCGATCGACCTCGGCGAGGAGTGAGCCTCATGATCACGCCGAACACGTTGAAACTGCCGACCGCGGACGGCCGTCTGGAGCCGTACTCCCCGGGCGAGCCGCGCGCCTGGCGGACGCCGTCCGGGCCGCCGTCGTCCCGCATCGCCTATGCCGCCGGGCACGTCGTGGCGGACCCGCGCGCCGACAACGGCCCCGGCGTCCCCGCGACCGTGGACTGGGACGCCACGCTGCGCTTCCGCCGTCACCTGTGGTCGCTCGGGCTGCGCGTGGCCGACGCGATGGACACCGCCCAGCGCAACATGGGCCTGGACTGGGACGCCACCCGCCAGCTGATCCGCCGCAGCGCCGCCGAGGCCGGGGCGCACGGCGACCCGGCCGAGCTGGTGGCCTGCGGCGCGGGCACCGACCACCGGCCCGACGCGGCCACGCTGGACGACGTCGTCGCCGCCTACGAGGAGCAGATCGAGGTCGTCCGGGACGCCGGCGCCGGAGTGATCATCATGGCGAGCCGTCAGCTCGCCCGGATCGCCGCCGGCCGTCCCGAGGACTACCGCGCCGTCTACGGCCGCCTGCTGGAGCAGGCCGACCGCCCGGTGATCCTGCACTGGCTGGGGGAGATGTTCGACCCGAACCTGGCGGGCTACTGGGGTTCGGACGACCTGGACAAGGCCATCGGCCACTTCCTCGACCTGGTGCGCGAGCACGCGTCCCGTGTCGACGGCGTCAAGGTGTCCCTGCTGGACGCCGACCGGGAGATCGAGATCCGCGCCGGGCTGCCCGACGGCGTCCGCCTCTACACCGGCGACGACTTCAACTACCCCGACCTCATCGCGTCCGGCAGCGACGCGCTGCTGGGCATCTTCGACGCGATCGCGCCCGCGGCCGCCGCCGCCCTGCACGCGCTGGACGCGGGCGACACCGCCGCCTACGCCGAGATCTTCGGGCCGACGGTGCCGCTGTCGCGCAAGATCTTCGAGACGCCCACCTACAACTACAAGACCGGCATCGTGTTCCTGGCCTGGCTCGCCGGGCACCAGGAGGCGTTCACAATGGTGAACGGCGCGCAGAGCGCCCGCTCCGTCGTCCACCTGGCCGAGGTGTTCCGCCTGGCCGACGCCGCGGGCCTGCTGCCCGACCCCGACCTGGCCGTCCGCCGCATGCGCGCGCTGCTGGCCGTCCACGGGGTGGACGCATGAGCCGGCTGTCGCTGAACCAGTGGACGACCCGGCGCTGGTCGGTGCCCGATGCCGTGGACGGCTGCCGGCGCCACGGCATCGAGGCCATCGGCCTGTGGCGCGAGCCCGTCGCCGAGCACGGCCTCGCCGCCACCGCCAAGCTCGTCCGCGACGCGGGCCTGCGCGTCTCGTCGCTGTGCCGGGGCGGCTTCCTGACCGGCGGCTCCGGGCTGGAGGACAACCGCCGCGCCATCGACGAGGCGGCCGAACTCGACGCGGCCTGCCTGGTGCTGGTGGTCGGCGGCCTGCCCGGCGTCGTCCCGGGGGAGCCGCTGGGCGACGGCGTCTCCCGCGACCTGAAGGCCGCCCGCGCGCGCGTGGCCGAAGCGCTGGAGGAGCTGGCGCCCTACGCCGCCGAACGCGGCGTCCGCCTGGCGCTGGAGCCGCTGCACCCGATGTACTGCGCCGACCGCGCGGTGCTGTCCACGCTGAAACAGGCGCTCGACCTGGCGTCCCCCCACCCGGCCGACCAGGTCGGGGTCGTGGTCGACACCTTCCACATCTGGTGGGACCCCGAGGTCTACGACCAGATCGCCCGTGCGGGCGCGGAGGGCCGCGTCGCCAGCTACCAGGTGTGCGACCAGCTGCACCCGCTCCCGCAGGACGTGCTGCTGGGCCGCGCCATGATGGGCGACGGCGTCATCGGCTTCACCCCGCTGACGGAGGCCGTCACCGCCACCGGCTACGACGGCGACATCGAAGTCGAGATCTTCAATGCCGACGTCTGGGCCGCCGACCCGGACACGGTGCTGGCGACGATGAAGGAACGCTTCACCACCCTGATCGCCCCCGCCCTCGCCTGAACCCCGGCGGCCGGTGCCGCACCCCTCCGTGGCACCGGCCGCCTTCCGGCGTCATCTCCGGTCCCGTTACGGCGTTCTCGAACAGCTGCCAGACGACTCCGGACTTTTCAGTAAATGACGCCACTTGTTGAGTAAAGGCATGGCAAATACGCTCGGGCCGACCTTGCGGCAGCACCGTTCCGACACAGGAAGGCCCCCGCCATGCTGCATCGCACCGTCGCGCGCACCCTCGTCGGTGCCGGCGCGATCGCCCTGTCCCTCACCCTCGCCCCCGCGGCCGGCGCCGCCCCGTCCCTCGCCGTGACCACGCTGTACTACGACGACAGCCAGGCCGCGGAGTTCAAGAGCGCGGTCGCCGCCGGCGCCCAGTCGTGGAACTCCAGCGTCCAGAACGTCCGCCTGGTCAAGGCCCCCGCGGGCACCCGCGCCCAGATCCGCGTCATCGCCGACGACGGATGGCCCCGCGCCACGCTCGGCCCCGTCCGCCCCGGCGGCCAGGTCACCGTGTGGTTCGGACGGCAGGCGGTGAACGAGGGCTACAACACCACCCGCATCGCCGCCCACGAGCTCGGCCACAGCCTCGGCCTGCCCGACCGCAAGCCCGGCCCGTGCTCGTCCCTCATGTCCGGCTCGACCGGCGGCGTGACCTGCACCAACGCCACCCCCAACGCCTCCGAGCGCGCCGCCGTCGAATCCAACTACGCGAGCCTGGCCGCGACCCGGAGCACCGCCGGCGCCGTCGTCGTCGACGCGCCCTGACCCACGGTCTCCCGCCCGTCGCCCTGACGCCGAAAGGCTGAGAGGGCGACGGGCTATTCGCGATCGGCCAGGGGAGCCGGCGGTTCCAGCATGGGCACGAGGAACCGCCGGGCCACCATGGCCAGCTGCTCGTCGTCGTCGAGGTCGACGAGGTGGCTGGGGATCCCCAGGAACGAGGCGGAGATCCGGACCATCATCTCCGCCACGAGGTCGGCGTCCAGGTCGCTCGACACGTTGCCCGCGCGTTGCTCCTGGCGGAGCTGGCCCGCGACGAACTGCCGCACGGTGGCGAGGGTGCGCCCCCCGTCACTGATCATGGAGGGCACGAGCAGGTCCGGTTCCGTGGCGATCAGACCGCCGATCAGCGGGTTGCTCCGGATGGCGCGCAACGAGCTCACAAAGCCCAGCACCACCCGGTCGGCGGCGGTCTCGGCCTGCTGGATGTCGCGCAGGAACTGGTCGAAGTACCGGCGGAACTCCCGCCGCACGACATGTTCGACCAGCGCGTTCTTCGTGGCGAACCGCCGGTAGACCGTGATCCGCGAGACCCCCGCCCGCCGGGCCACGTCCTCCATGGTGGAGCGCTGGACGCCCATCCGGCAGAACTGCTCGTACGCGGCGTCCAGTATCTGTGCGCGGGTCTCGTCCATGTCGTCGACCTGTTCGACGGCGTCGATGTACGCGCGTTCGAGCAACGACTCCGCGCCCGAGGCCGTCATGAGGGCGGACAGCGCAGGTTCCATGGGCTCCTCCTGAGTCGCCTGATTCTGCCTCACCCTCCGACAGCCTCCCTCACGTTCGGGTCTTGTGGCGGCCGCCACAGTGTGCTGTATTGGACATGCCGTCGATGATACGCAGATACGAACCACGTATCACCGTATCAGAACGGTGCTCTCGGCCCCGAGGAGGAGCAAGGCATGGAGAATCCCAGCAGGCGCAACGTGTTGATGGCGGGCGGGACGCTGGGCGCAGTCGGCGCGCTCAGCGTCGCCGCGCCCGCGCAGGCGGGCTCACTGTGGACGTGGTCGCCCAAGGGCTCGGTGGCGGGCGCCGGAGAAGGCGCCGACCCGCGGTGGGTGTGGGACCCGGAGGCCGATGAACTCGTCGCCTCGATCATCGACCGGGGGGACGTCGCCAAGGCCAACAGGGCACTGCGCAAGTGGACCAAGAACGGCCAGCCGCTGCCCAGCGACCTGCCGGCGGACCTGCGGGACTTCATGGAACGCGCCCGCCGGATGCCGGCCTGGGCCGACCAGGGCAAGCTCGCCACCGCGGTCGACTTCAACGAGAAGCGGGGCCTCTACCTCGGCGTCACCTACGGCTTCGCCAGCGGGATGATGAGCACGGTCATCCCCAGGGAGGCGCGCGCGGTCTACTACTCCAAGGGCGGCGCGGACATGCGCGACCGCATCACCAAGACCGCCAAGCTCGGATACGACATCGGGTCGTCGAACGCCTACAGGCCCGACGGCGAGATGATCGTGACCTGCGTCAAGACCCGGCTGGCGCACGCCGGCGTACGCCACCTGCTGCCGAAGTCCCCGCACTGGAACAAGGTCGCCGAGGAGACGATCCCGATCAGCCAGGCGGACATGATGGTCACCTGGCACAGCCTGCCCACGACCGTCATGCAGAACCTGGTCAAGTGGAAGGTGCCGATCCCCGCCGCCGAGTCCGAGGCGTTCCTGCACTCGTGGCAGCTGTGCGCGCACATGCTCGGCATCAGGGACGAGTACATCCCCAGCTCGTGGGACGAGGCCAACGCCCAGGCCAGGCAGGTCCTGAACCCGATCCTGGCCCCGACGCCCGAGGGCATCAAGCTGGCCGACATCCTGCTCAACCTCGCCACGATCGTCCCGGGCGGCCCCCTCAGGTACGTCACCAAGCCCATCCTCGGTTCGCTCACCCGCTACGTGCTCGGTGACGAGATCGCCAACTGGCTGAAGATCCCCAGGGAACCGCTGTGGGACGGCGTCTTCGAGACCCTCTGGGAGCCCTTCGTCGCCGTCCGCGAGGGACTGCTCTCGATGGAGCAGGCGCCGGGGGCCCTGCAGAAGTTCTACTGGGCCTTCGACGAGATCCTCCGCCTGGCGGCCCTGCTCGTCCTGTCCGGCGGGGACCTGCCGATCAGCATCGAGATCCCCGACGCCAACAACCCCAACTACCCCTGACCCACCCCCTGCGGCCTCAAGGCCGCAGCAAGCCCCCCGGCCCGCACCTCCCGCAGGCCGGAGCGCCGCCTCGATCCCAGGGCTCGGAACCCGTCCGGTTCCGAGCCCGAGGCGTTCGCGTCCCGTATCGGGGCACGATCCCGTGGCGGCGGGAGACGAGCCCTCCAAGGCGCCGGGCCCGTTCAGACCCGGCGGGTGCTGGTGCGGAGGATGACCTCGGCGGTGATCTGCTCGGTGGTGGGTTCGGGGGTGTCGGAGAGGGCCAGGTCGAGCGCCCGCTCTCCCATCTCCGTCAGGGGCAGGCGCACGGTGGTCAGGGCGGGCACCAGGTCGCGGAGGGTGGCGATGTCGTCGAAGCCGGCCACCGAGACGTCGCCGGGAACGTCGACGTCGCGGTCGCGCAGGGCGGCCAGGGCGCCCAGGGCCATGACGTCGTTGACGGCGAACACACAGGACACGTCGCCGAGGCCGGAGCCGGCCAGCTCCGCCGCGGCCGCGTAGCCGCCGTCGCGGTCGAAGTCGCCGTGGAGCACGCGGGGGGCGGGGAGGCCGAGGTCGGCCAGCGCCGCCGTGAATCCGGCGGTGCGGTCGGCGGCGGTGAGCAGGCCGGGCGGACCGGCCAGCACGGCGAAGCGGCGGTGGCCCAGTCCGGCCAGCGACCGGGCCAGGGCCGCCGCGCCCTCCCGGTTGGCGGGGGCGACGGTGTCGACGCCGAGCAGGTCCTGGCCGACGCACGCCACCCGCCCGCCGGAGTCGCGGTAGCGGGCCAGCTCGGCCGCCAGCCGCTTGGTGATCGTGTCGTCGCTGGTGCGCGAGCCCGCCAGCACGATCGCGCGGACCCGCTGCACCCGCAGCGTGGACACCACCGCGATCTCGCGCTCCGGGTCGCGGTGCGTGGTGCCGACCATCACCGTCAGCCCGTGCCGGTCGGCGGCGCGCATGGCGCCCTCGGCCAGCGCCGCGAAGTAGGGGTCGGTCAGCGCGTGCACGACCAGTCCGATGACGTTGCTGGACCCCCGGGCCAGCGCCTGCGCGGTGACGTCCGGCTCGTAGCCGAGCTCGGCCGCCGCCAGCTCCACGCGCTGCCGGAGGGCCGCCCCCACCCGCCGGTTGCTGCCGTTGAGCACCCGCGAGGCGGTGGCGAGGGAGACCCCCGCGTGCCGCGCCACGTCCTCCAGAGTGACCATCTGACCCCCCGCCAGGTGGAAAGCGCTTTCGACCAGTCTAGTGAACCCATGAAAGCGTGAAAGAGCCGTTCACCCGACCCGTCGGCGCCGGTTACGTTCCAGCGCGACGGACGTCGCCGTCCGGCGACGGCCAGAGGCCACCATCAGGGGCGGAGAACGGAGGCGTTTCGATGAGTCAGCGGCGGCGGGCGGTGCTCGCCGGAGGAGCGCTCGGAGCGGCGGCGGCCGTGTTCGGATCCGTGTTGACGGCCGCCCCGGCGTCGGCGCACGGCGCGATGATGGTTCCGGGGAGCCGCACGTACCTGTGCTGGAAGGACGGGCTGACCTCGACCGGCGCGATCCAGCCCAAGAACCCCGCGTGCGCCGCCGCGGTCGCGCAGAGCGGCACCAACTCCCTCTACAACTGGTTCGCGGTGCTGCGCTCGGACGGCGCCGGGCGCATGCGCGGCTTCATCCCCGACGGCAAGCTGTGCAGCGGCGACGCGAAGGTGTACGACTTCAGCGGCTTCGACCTGCCGCGCAACGACTGGCCGGTCACGCACCTGACGTCCGGCGCGCAGATCCAGATGCGCTACAACAAGTGGGCCGCGCACCCGGGCACCTTCCGGTCGTACATCACCAAGGACAGCTGGAGCCCCACGCGCCCGCTGACCTGGGACGACCTTGAGGAGCAGCCGTTCGACTCGGTCACCGACCCGCCGAGCGTCGGGTCGCCGGGCAGCGAGAGCGCGTACTACTACTGGAACGCGCGGCTGCCGTCGGGCAAGAGCGGCCGCCACCTGATCTACTCGGTGTGGCAGCGCTCCGACAGCCAGGAGACGTTCTACAACTGCTCCGACGTGGTGTTCGACGGCGGCAACGGCGAGGTCACCGGAATCGGCTCGGGCAACGGCGGTCCCACGACCCCGCCGACCACGCCGACCGACCCGCCCACCCAGCAGCCCGGCGCGGTGTGCACCGCCTCGTTCCGCACGGTGAGCTCGTGGAACGGCGGGTTCCAGGGCGAGGTGAAGGTCACCAACTCCGGCACCGTCCCGATCAACGGCTGGCGGGTGCACTGGACGTTCGCCAACGGCGGCACCGTCGACGGCCTGTGGAGCGGCTCCTACACCCAGACCGGGGCGGACGTGGAGGTCGCCAACGCCTCCTGGAACGGCTCGCTGGCGGCCGGCGCGTCCACCACGTTCGGCTTCACCGCCAAGACGTCCAGCGCCGTCAGCGGCCTGGACACCCACTGCATGACCTCCTAGCCCATGACCCCTGGACCATGACCCCTGGACCATGACCCCTGCAAGAGCGGACAGGCGCCCCCGGGGACCGGCCGAATAAGCTGCCAGGCATGTCGCAGATCCCCGGGGGCCGTCTGGGCGGGCGCTACCAGCTGGTGGCGCCCGTCGGCTCGGGTGGCATGGCGACGGTGTGGCGCGCCGTCGACCTGGTCCTCGACCGGCCGGTGGCGGTCAAGCTGCCGCGCGACGGCTGGCCGCGGGAGCTGACCCCGCGGCTGCACGAGGAGGCCAAGGCCGCCGCGAGCCTGACCCACCCGCACATCACCGGCGTCTACGACTACGGCGAGGCGGACCTGCCGGACGGCGAACGCCTGCCGTACGTGGTGATGGAGCTGCTGGACGGCGAGAGCCTGGCGACGCGGCTGGCCCGCGGCCCGCTGCCGTGGCGGGAGGCCGCGGTGCTGGGCGCGCAGCTGGCGGACGCGCTGGCCGCCGCGCACGCCGCGGGCGTGGTCCACCGGGACGTCAAACCCGGCAACGTGCTGCTGACCGCGACCGGCGCGAAGATCCTCGACTTCGGCATCGCGTTCACCGCCCCGGCCGGCGGGCGGCCGGACGGCGCCGGCCCGGTGCTCGGCACCCCCGCCTACGTCGCGCCCGAGCTGCTGGGCGGCGCCGCGCCGACCCCCGCCGCCGACGTGTACTCCCTGGGCGTTCTGCTCCGCGAGTCCCTGGCCGGCGACGAGCCTGCGCAGGGCGCGCCGGAGCAGGTCGAGCGTTTGTGGCGGCGGTGCGTGGACGAGCGGCCCGAGGCGCGGCCGTCGGCGGCCGAGGTCGCCGCGGTGCTGCGCGCGGCCGCCGGGATCCCGCAGGACGCCGTCGTCGGGGCGACCACCGCGCCGCCGCCGCACGGCCCGGCGCGCGACCACCACACGCGTGTCCTGGACGACCCCCGCCCCCCGCCGGCGCCGTCTCCCGGCAGCGGCGCCCGCAGGCCGCTGCTGCTGGTCGTCGGCGGCGTGGTGGGCGCGCTCGGCCTGTTCGCCCTGCTGCTCGTCGCGCTGTCCCCCGAGTCCTCCGGCGGAGGGGCGGCGGGGCCGGCGCCCGGTCACGGCGCGTCGTCGTCCGGGGCCGGCGAGTGCGCCGTGTCGTACGACGTCGTCGGCGAGTGGCCGGACGGCTTCCAGGCGCGGGTGCGCGTCACCAACCTGGCGGACGCGCCGCTGGACGGATGGCGGCTGGCCTGGTCGTTCCCCGACGGGCAGCGGGTCGCCCAGCTGTGGAACGGCGCGCAGCGCCAGCAGGGCTCCGACGTGGAGGTGACCGCGGCCGGCTGGAACCGCACCATCCCGCCGCGCGGCGTCGTGGAGTTCGGGTTCATCGGCCGCCAGGACGGCGGGAACGGACGTCCCGGCCGGTTCACGCTCAACGGCCGGGACTGCCGGTCCGCGCAGTGACGGGAGGCGCCATGCCCAGGGTGCTCGTGTTCGCCAAGACCACCGGCTACCGTCACGACTCGATCCCCGCGGGGGCCGAGGCCGTCCGCGAACTGGGCGCCCGCAACGGCTTCACGGTGGACGTCACCGACGACACCGTGCTGTTCTCACCCGACATCTTGGCCCGCTACCGGGCGCTGGTGTTCCTCAGCACCACGGGGGAGCTGTTCGCCGACGCGCACCGGCGGGCGCTGGAGTCCTACGTGCGGGGCGGGGGCGGCTTCGCGGGCGTGCACGCCGCCGCCGACGCCGAGTACGACTGGCCCTTCTACGGCGAGCTGGTGGGGGCGCGGTTCGCGCGCCACCCGCACGTGCAGCCCGCCACGATGCTCGTCCAGCACCACGACCATCCCGCCACGGCCCACCTGGGACGGACGTGGACGCGCACCGACGAGTGGTACGACTTCGCGTCCGCTCCAAGCGCGCGCGTCCGGGTGCTGCTGACCGTGGACGAGTCCAGCTACGAGGGCGCCCGCATGGGGGAGCCGCATCCGCTCGCCTGGTGCCACGACATCGATGACGGCCGTTGCTTCTACACCGCGCTCGGCCACACCGTCGAGTCGTTCGCCGAGCCGGAGTTCCGCGCCCACCTGCTGGGCGGCATCCAGTACGCGGCCCGTCTCGCGGGGGCCTGAACGTTGGCAGACCCCCCGCACCGGGGCAGGGTAGGGGCGCCGGTGCGGGGAGCCTTCATCGCCATAGTCGTCTGGGCGCCCCAAGAGGTTGCCGCGGTTCCCCAGAACTTCTCAAGTGTATTGACGCGGACGCGCGGAGTGTTTAACGTCGGCGGCAAGCGCTTTCCTTCTGGGAGGTGATGCGCGCACCGCAACGAGGGAACGCAAGCGTCTCCGCTCGTCGCCTGGGTCAGAAGTGGCCTTCGGCTGGGTCGGACGGGCCGTCCCGCACGGCCGCCCGCACCGAGTAGACGTCCTTGCCCGGATCGTGGGCGGCGGTCCGGCTGTACTGGGCCGCCAAGGTGTACGAGCCCGGCGACACGGTACGTCCGGGCAGCAGCGTCCACTTGTAGACGATGACGTCCGGCGTCGTCTCGATGGACGAACGGAAGTCGCCGTTGGGCAGCGACAGCCACGAGCCCGTGGACGACACGCGTTCGCCGCGCCGCACCCGGATGGTGACCGTCAGCGCGTGCAGCGGCTCGTGCACCCGCAGCACGACGTTGTTCTGCGCCCAGTACTCGTTGCTCCCGGAGTCCAGGGCGCCGCGCGCCGCGAACGGCGACTTCTCGGGACGCTCCGTGCGCCTGCCCTCGCCGGACGCGGAGCGCCGGGGCGGTGGCGAGGACTCGCTCTCGCCCCGTGAGGACGGTGCCGCCGGTGCGGTCCTGCCGGTCAGCGGGCTGCCGGCCGGCGTGGAGGAATCGGTGCCGGCGGGCGACTCGGGCTGGTTGCCGCTCCGCCCGGCCAATGGCAGCGCGGGGCCGGTGTCCCCTTCGTTGAATCCCCAGAACACCCCTGAGGTCAGGCCGACGACGCCCGCCGTGGCCAGGGACGCCACGCCCGCGCGCAGCCAGCGCCGCCTGGAGTCGTGCGGCGGCTCGGCCGCGTGACGGCCGCCGCGCCGTCCACCCTCGTGGCCGCCCACGCGCACCCCTTCGCGGCCGCCGCGCGCGCCCTCGTGGCCGCCCTCGGCGCCGTCCGCGTGCCCGTTTCCGGCGGGGTCGCCGGGGTGCGTGCCGCCCGCCGTGATCGTCTCGGCGGGACGGTCCATGGCCGCCTCGATCCGCGCCCAGATGCGTTCGCGGTCGGGCTCGTGCCGCTCGGCCTCGGCGTGCAGCCAGTCCCGCAGCCGGGCCAGGGACTCCTCGGTGCGCTCTGGATCGTTCCCTCGGCCCCCCATCACGCGCCCTCCTGCGGCCGTTCACCCGCCCGGACCGCACCCAACAGGACGCCGACCGCGCCGCGCCGCCACTGTGCCCCGCCGGGCCGCCCGCCGCCCGGCCGCCTGCCACCCGAGGCGGTCTCCTCCGGCCGTGCCGAACCGGTGAGCATCGCCCCCGGCCGCCGGTTCCCGGAGCGTCCGCCGTCGTCGCCGGACCGCCCGCCGTCACCGCCCGCGTCCGCGGGCCCGTTCTCCTTAGCATGCACGTCCGCGAGCCGCCTGTCCTCCTGATGGGCGTTCGCGCTCGGCTGCGGCCCGGCGCCGCGGCCCTCCCCGCCCGGCCGCTCCGCACGCGGCGACTCCGGGTCGCCGAGCGCCCGCTGCAACTCGGCGATGCCCTTGGAGGTCTGGCTCTTGACGGTGCCGACCGTGATGCCCAGCACCCGCGCGGTCTCCTTCTCCGACAGGTCGAAGGCGAACCGCAGCACCACGCAGGCGCGCTTGCGCTCGGGCAGCCGCTGCAGGGCGGCGCGCACGTCCAGCACGGCGGGCATGTCCGGCCCGTCGGCGTGCTCCTGCACGGTCGCGCCGAGCGCCGCCAGCCGGTCCCGCTCGCGCACCAGGGCGCGGATGCGGCTGTGGCACATGTTCAGCACGATCCGGCGGACGTAGGCCAGCGGATGCTCGGAGCTGCGCACCCGGTCCCAGCGGTGCCAGGCGGCGGCCAGGGCGTCGGCGGCCAGGTCGTCGGCCGAGTCGGGGTCGCCGAGCATCAGGTGCGCCAGCCGGGCCAGGTCGCGGTGGTGCCGCTCGAAGAACCGCCGGAACTCCAGGCGGAACGCCTCCTCGTCGCGCTCCTCCTCCGCCGCCGCCCCGCCCGCCTCCCCCGGCATCCCGCCCGGCTGTGCGGCCTCCTCGTCGTGCGTCCGGTCGCCGGACGCCATGTCGTCGGACGCCGGGTCGAACGTGTCGTCGGTGGACCTCATGAGGAGCACTCCCGCGCTTGCTGCGGCACGGCCGCCACCGCCTTCGGGTCGACTTGTCCTGATCATCCCTGGCTTCCGGGCGTCCGAGGGTAACAGCGGCGTGCCGCCGCGGCCGCCGGAACGGGGCCGGGCCGCCGATGCTGGGAGCGCTCCCATAGAAAACCCCTGGTCAGCTCGGGTACAAGGGATCTTTCGGTAACTCTCCTATTGTGTCCCAGGTCACGCGGGTCTACGATCCCACAATCGAAGCGCTTCGACACCCCTTTCGACACCCGCGTTCACGACCGAGCGTCCACCGGCCCGTCCGCGACCGGAACGTTCGCGTCGCCCGGCGCGGGGGCCGCGAGTTCCCACCCCCGGAGGAGCACCGATGAACAGACCAGGCAGGGGCACGGCGCTGCTGGCCGCGCTCGCCGCGGGCTCGCTGGCGCTGACCGCGTGCGGCGGCGGAGACGACCAGTCCAACCCCAACGAGCTGCGGCTGTGGCACTACGAGGCGCCCGACAGCGCCATGGGCGTGGCCTGGAACCAGGCCATCAAGGAGTTCGAGCAGACCCACCCCGGGGTGAAGGTCAAGTTCGAGGAGAAGGGCTTCGAGCAGATCCAGAAGACGGCGCCGATGGTGCTCAACTCCAACGACGCGCCCGACATCCTGGAGTACAACAAGGGCAACGCCACGGCCGGGCTGCTGTCCAAGCAGGGGCTGCTGGACGACATGTCCGCCGAGGTCGCCAAGCGCGGCTGGGACAAGATGCTCAGCCCGAACATCGCCGCCACGTCCAAGTACGACGCCAAGGGCACCATGGGTGGCGACAAGTGGTTCGGCATCCCCAACTACGCCGAGTACACGCTGATCTACTACAACAAGGACCTGTTCGACAAGCACGGTGTCAAGGTTCCGACCAGCTACGACGAGCTGGTGCGGGCGATGGACCAGTTCGTCGCCAAGGGCGTCACGCCGTTCACCAACGCGGGCGCCGAGGTCATGGCGCAGCACTTCATCTACCAGCTCGCCCTCGACAAGGCCGACCAGAGCTGGGTGGAGGCCTACCAGCGCTACACCGGCAAGGCCAACCTGACCGATCCGGCGTGGACGGCCGGGGCCACCACGTTCGCCGACTGGGTGAAGAAGGGCTACGTCGCCAAGAGCTCGGTCAGCCTGAAGGCCGAGGACGCCGGGGTGGCGTTCATGCAGGGCAAGTTCCCGATGATGTTCTCCGGCACCTGGTGGTTCGGCCGGGTGGTCAAGGAGGCCAAGTTCGACTGGGACACCATGGTGTGGCCGGGCGGGAAGATGACGGCCGGCTCCGGCGGGAACCTGTGGGTGGTCCCCAAGGGCTCCAAGAACAAGAAGCTGGCCTACGACTTCATCGACATCACGATGAAGAAGAACATCCAGAACGCCCTGGGCAACGCGGGCGGCGTGCCGGTCGCGGCCGACCCGGCGGCGATCACCGAGCCGAAGGCCAAGAAGCTCATCGAGAACTTCGACGACCTGGCCAGGAACAACGCGCTGGCGTTCTACCCGGACTGGCCCGTGCCGGGCTTCTACGACAAGTGGGTGTCGGCCGGGCAGAAGCTGATGAACGGCAGCTCGCCCGGCTCCGTCCTGGGTGACCTGCAGAAGGACTACGACAGCGGCGTGCCGAAGTGACCGAGCGGGCCCCGAAGCAGGCGGCTGCCCGTCACCGCGACAGCCGCCTGGCCTACCTGCCGTACCTCGTCCCCGGGGTGCTGCTGTTCGCAGGCGTCATCGGCGTGCCGTTCCTGATGAACCTCTACACCAGCTTCACCGAGTGGGAGGGCATCGGCACGCCGCGCTGGATCGGCCTGGACAACTACACCGAGCTGGCCGGGGACGGCGAGTTCTGGTCGTCGTTCCGCAACAACGTCCTGGTCATCGTGGGCATGGCGATCGCGCCGACCGCGGTCGGGCTGGTGCTGGCCGCCGTGCTCACCGACCTGATCGACCGGCACTTCGGGCCGCGCACCGCCAGCGTGCTGCGCGCCTGCGTCTACCTGCCGCAGGTGCTGCCGGTCGTCATCGCCGGGATCGTGTGGAGCTGGCTGCTCAACCCCGAGAACGGCGCGGTGAACGAGCTGCTGGACGCGGTCGGCCTGGGCTCGCTGGCGCACGACTGGCTCGGCGACCCGGGCACCGCCCTGTGGACGGTCATGGCCGTGATGGTGTGGGTGCAGATCGGGTTCCCGCTGGTGGTGTTCATGTCCGGGCTGCAGCGGGTGGACCCGTCCCTGTACGAGGCGGCCGAGATCGACGGGGCGTCCTGGGCGCGGCGGTTCCGGCACGTCACCGTGCCGCAGATCCGCCCGGAGATCTTCGTGGTGCTGCTGTGGACGACGATCGCCGCGCTCAAGGCGTTCGCGCACATCTTCGTGCTCACCAAGGGCGGGCCGGGCGGCGCGACGAACGTGCCGTCCTACTACTCCTACGTCAGCTTCTTCGAACGCACCGACGTCGGGTACGGCTCGGCCATCTCCACCGTGCTGACGCTGATCATCCTGGCCCTGACCGTGGTGTTCCTGCGGATGCAGAGCCGTGACCTGGGGGAGGAGCGGTGACGACGCTGACCACGCGCACGGCCGGGGCGCCGGCCGGCGAGGAGCGCGGCCCCGCGCGGCGGACCCGGCGGCGGCGCCGGCGCGGGCCGTCGGCGTACGCGGTGCTGATCGGCATGACCGCGCTGGCCGCGATCATGCTGATCCCGTTCGTGGTGGTGGTGTTCAACGCGCTGAAGTCGCCGGCCGAGTACACGGCCAACGGACCGCTGGCTCCGCCCGAGGGCGTGCACCTGCAGGGCGTGCGGGACTTCTGGGAACGCGTGGACTTCGGCCGGGTGCTGCTCAACAGCGCACTGATCAGCGGGGCGGTCGCGGTCGGCGCGGTGCTGCTGTCGGTGCTGAACGCCTACGCGCTGGGCATCGGCCGGGTCAAGGGCCGCATGTGGGTGCTGGTGGCGCTGCTGATGGCCAACACGCTGCCGCAGGAGGCGCTGGTCTACCCGCTGTTCTACCTGTCCAAGCAGTTCGGGCTGTACGACACCCGGCTCGGCGTGATCATCGTGTTCACCGTCATCCAGAGCGCGTTCGGCACCTACCTGCTGTCGTCGGTGCTGTCGACGTTCCCGCGGCCGCTGCTGGAGGCGGCGCGGATCGACGGCGCGGGCCGCCGGCAGATCCTGTGGCGGGTGGTGGTGCCGGTGGTGCGGCCCACCCTGTCGGTCCTGCTGGTGTTCTTCTTCATCTGGACCTGGAACGAGTTCCTCATCCCCATGGTCTTCCTGCAGTCCAACGACAATCAGACGGTCTCGGTCGCGCTCGGCGTGCTGCACGGGCAGCGGCTGATGGACGCCACCATGTCCAGCGCCGCGGCGCTGCTCGGGCTGATCCCGACCGTCGTCTTCTTCCTGATCTTCCAGCGCACGTTGTCGCGCGGACTCACGGCTGGAGCCATCAAATGAAGTTCACCGACGGCTACTGGATGATGCGCGAGGGCGTGCGCGCGTCCTACCCGGCGGAGGTGCTCGACGTCGACGCCGGGACGGGCTCGTTCGTGGTGCACGCGCCCGTGCAGCGCATCCGGCACCGCGGCGATCTGCTCAAGGGCCCGGTGGTGACGCTGACCTGCTCCTCGCCCATGCGGGACGTCGTCGGCGTCACCGTCACCCACTTCGCCGGGGAGCGGGCGCCGCGTCCGGAGTTCGAGGTGGCCGCCGACCCCGACGTCGCCGCGACGGTGGCCGTGGACGACGACGCGGTCGCCCTCACCTCCGGCGACCTGACGGTGCGGGTGGCGCGCGGCGAGGAGTGGCGGGTGGAGTTCCTGGCCGGGGGACGGCGGCTGACCGGCAGCGGCTCCAAGGCCATGGCGGTCATCGACACCGATGACGGCCGCCACTACGTGCGCGAACAGCTCGACCTGGGCGTCGACCACTTCGTCTACGGGCTCGGGGAGCGGTTCGGGCCGCTGGTCAAGAACGGCCAGTCGGTCGACATCTGGAACGCCGACGGCGGCACCGCCAGCGAGCAGGCGTACAAGAACGTGCCGTTCTTCCTGACCAACGCCGGGTACGGGGTGTTCGTCGACCATCCGGGCCGGGTGTCGTTCGAGGTGGCGTCGGAGGCCGTGGCCCGCGCGCAGTTCAGCGTCGAGGGCCAGTCGATGCGCTACTACCTGATCTACGGGCCGACGCCCCGGGAGATCCTGCGCAAGTACACGGCGCTGACGGGCCGTCCGGCGCGGGTGCCGGACTGGTCGTACGGGCTGTGGCTGTCCACCTCGTTCACCACCTCCTACGACGAGGAGACCGTCACCTCGTTCATCGAGGGCATGGCGCGGCGGGACCTGCCGCTCAGCGTCTTCCATTTCGACTGCTTCTGGATGCGCGAGTTCCAGTGGTGCGACTTCGAGTGGGATCCGCGGGTGTTCCCCGACCCGCCGGGCATGCTGCGCCGCCTGAAGGACCGCGGGCTGCGGATCTGCGTGTGGATCAACCCCTACATCGGGCAGCGGTCCCCGCTGTTCGAGGAGGGCAGGGCGCGCGGCTACCTGCTGACGCGGCCGAACGGGGACGTGTGGCAGTGGGACAAGTGGCAGCCGGGCTGCGCGGTCGTCGACTTCACCAACCCCGAGGCCCGCGAGTGGTACGCCGCCAAGCTGGACGCGCTGCTGGACATGGGCGTGGACTGCTTCAAGACCGACTTCGGTGAGCGCATCCCCACCGACGCGGTGTTCTTCGACGGCTCCGACCCCGAGCGCGCCCACAACTACTACACCTACCTCTATAACCAGACGGTTTTCGAGTTGCTGCGCAAGAGGCGGGGCGAGGCCGAGGCGGTGGTGTTCGCCCGGTCCGCCACGGTGGGCGGGCAGCGTTTCCCGGTGCACTGGGGCGGCGACTGCGAGTCGACGTTCGAGGCGATGGGGGAGAGCCTGCGCGGCGGCCTGTCGCTGGGCCTGTCCGGGTTCGGGTACTGGAGCCATGACATCGGGGGCTTCGAGGGGACGCCCGACCCCGCCCTGTTCAAACGGTGGATCGCGTTCGGTCTGCTGTCGTCGCACAGCCGCCTGCACGGCAGCCACTCCTACCGGGTGCCGTGGCTGTTCGACGAGGAGTCGGTGGACGTCCTGCGCGACTTCACCCGGCTGAAGATGCGGCTGATGCCCTACCTGGCGGGCGCGGCGCGGCAGGCGTACGGCGAGGGACTGCCGATGATGCGCGCGATGGTGCTGGAGTTCCCCGGCGACCCGGCCTGCACGCACCTGGAACGGCAGTACATGCTGGGTGACGACCTGCTCGTGGCGCCGGTCTTCTCCGCCGACGGCCAGGTCGCCTACTACGTGCCCGACGGCGTGTGGACGCACTACCTGACGGGCGAGAAGGTGCAGGGCGGGCGCTGGGTGCGCGAGCGGCACGGTTTCGACAGCCTGCCGCTGCTGGTGCGGCCCGGCGCCGTGATCCCCGAGGGCGCCGTGGACGACCGGCCCGACTACGACCACGCCGACGGCGTGACGCTGCGGGTGTACGAGCTCGCCGACGGCGCCCGCGTCACCACCGAGATCCCCGCCCCGGCCGGCGGGGGGACCGCCGCGTCGTTCGTCACCTCCCGGGACGGCGCGGCGGTCCGGGTGGCGGCCGAGTTCACCGGCGGCGCGGACGTGTCGTGGAACGTGCTGCTGGCCGGTGTGCGGTCCGTCGCCCGCGTGGAGGGCGGCACGGCGGCCGAGCACGAGCAGGGCACGCTCGTGCACGCCGCCGGCCCGCAGATCGCCATCACCCTGGAGGACCGATGACCTTCCCCGACGACTTCCTGTGGGGCGCGGCGACCGCGTCGTACCAGATCGAGGGCGCCGCCGCCGAGGACGGCCGCACCCCGTCCATCTGGGACACCTTCAGCCACACCCCGGGCCGCGTGCTCGACGGCGACACCGGTGACGTGGCCACCGACCACTACCACCGGTGGCGCGAGGACGTGGCGGCCATGGCCGAGCTGGGCCTGAAGGCGTACCGCTTCTCCGTCTCCTGGTCGCGGGTGCTGCCCGAGGGGCGGCTCAACCCGCTCGGCATCGGTTTCTACTCGCGCCTGGTGGACGCGCTGCTCGAACACGGCATCGCCCCCGTCGTCACCCTCTACCACTGGGACCTGCCCCAGGAGCTGGAGGACGCGGGCGGCTGGCCCCGGCGCGACACCGCGTACCGTTTCGCCGAGTACGCCGCCCGCGTCGGCCAGGCGCTCGGCGACCGAGTCCACACCTGGACGACGCTGAACGAGCCGTGGTGCTCGGCGTTCCTCGGCTACGCCTCGGGCGTGCACGCGCCGGGCCGGACGGAACCGGTGGCCGCGCTGACCGCCGCGCACCACCTCAACCTGGCGCACGGCCTGGCCAACCGGGCGCTGCGCGACGTGGTGGCGCCGTCGGCGCGGCATTCGGTCACCCTCAACCTGCACCACCTGCGCGGCGAGCCGGAGGCGGTGCGGAAGGTGGACGCGGTCGCCAACCGGATCTTCCTCGGCCCGATGCTCGGCGGCGGCTACCCGGCCGACCTGCTGGACGACACCGCCGCGCTCACCGACTGGTCGTTCGTCCGCGACGGCGACGAGAAGACCGCCGCGGCGCCGCTGGACATGCTCGGCGTCAACTACTACAACCCCACCCGGGTGCGGCGGTGGGACGGCGCGTCCCCGCGCGAGACCGACGACGGCCACCGCGACGGCGCCGCCACCCCCTTCGTCGGCTGCGAGGACGTGGAGTTCCCGCGCCAGCCCGGCCCGTACACCGCGATGGGCTGGCCGATCGACGCGACCGGACTGACCGAGATGCTGCTGCGGCTGCACCGCGACCATCCCGGGGTGCCGCTGGTGGTCACCGAGAACGGCGCCGCGTTCGACGACGAGGTCGACCGGGACGGCCGCGTCCACGACGACCGCCGCGTCGCCTACCTGCGCGACCACATCGCCGCGGTGCGCGCCGCGATGGACGCCGGGGCCGACGTGCGCGGCTACTTCGCCTGGTCGCTGCTGGACAACTTCGAGTGGGCCTACGGCTACTCCAAGCGGTTCGGCCTCATCCACGTCGACTACCCCACCGGCCGCCGGACCTGGAAGGACAGCGCCCGCTGGTACCGGGACCTCATCGCGGCGGGCGGCGCCCCCGCCGGCACCCCGTGACCACGGCCGAGGCCGCCGCCGCGCGGTCGGGAGCCGCCCTGAACCGGCCGCTATCCTCTCCAGAATCGAATCGCTTCACATATCCGCAGACGAGGACGGCACGTGGTAAAGATCACTGACGTGGCGCGCCATGCCGGGGTGTCCCCGAGCACGGTCTCCTACGTGCTGAGCGGAAAGCGCTCGATCTCGGCCGAGACCCGCGAGCGGGTGCTGGCCAGCATCCGCCAGCTCGGCTACCGGCCGCACGCGGGCGCCCGCGCGCTGGCCAGCAGCCGGTCCAACGTGGTGGCGCTGATGATCCCGCTGCGCAGCGGCATCCACGTGCCCGTGGTCATGCAGTTCGCCGTCGCCGCCGTCACCACCGCCCGGCGGCACGACCACGACGTGCTGCTGCTCACCCAGGAGGAGGGCGTGGACGGGCTGCGCCGGGTCGCCGACAGCGCGCTGGTGGACGCGCTGATCGTGATGGACGTGCAGATGGACGACCCGCGCGTCCCGCTGCTGCGCACCCTGGACCGGCCCAGCGTGCTCATCGGGTTCCCGGCCGACGCGACCGGCCTGACCTGCATCGACCTGGACTTCCGTGCCGCCGCCGAGGCGTGCGTGCGGCACCTGGCCGAGCTGGGGCACCGCTCGGTGGCGCTGGTCGGCTCGCCGCCGGAGGTCTACCGGCGGCGCAGCGGCTACGCCGAACGCGTCGCCGAGGGCTTCCACGCGGCGGTGGCCGAGCGCGGCATGACCGGCGCGCTGCACCCCTGCGAGGCCACCGCCGACGCGGCCCGCGCGCTGGCCGCCCGGCTGCTGGCCGACGCCCACGGGCCGACCGCGGTGGTGGTGCACAACGAGCCGATCGTCGACCCGCTGGTGCGGGCGTTCCGCGCCGCCGGCCGGCGCGTCCCGGGCGACCTGTCGGTGGTCGCGATCTGCCCCGACGAGGTGGCCGAGCACGCCGAGCAGCCGCTGACGTCCGTCGCCGTCCCGGCCGAGGAGGTGGGGCGGCAGGCGGTCGAGCTGCTCATGGCCAAGCTGGAGGGCGACCGGGTGCCCGCCGCCACCCTGGTGCCGCCCCGGCTGACCGCGCGGGCCAGCAGCGCGCCCGCGCCCGTCCCGTCCTGACCGATCTCCCGCTCGCTCACCGCTCGATCCGCTCACCGCTAGGAGGACCTGGGACAAGCGATCCCGTCGGCCAATCGAAGCGCTTCGATTTCGTCGGTGCGGACGGCGCGGGCGGCGCCGCCGGACCCGGACGTCGAACGCCCGACACGACCGAACACGTCCGCACGCAACCGAACACAACCGCACAACCGCACACCTCGGGGGATGGGGCCGAATTTCCTGATCGTCGCACGAGTCGAGGAGGCGTGGTGCCGATCACCCGTCCATGGTCGTCCAGACGTACCCGTTCGCCCGGCCGCTTCCGGCGGCCGCTGATCCCCGTGGTCGCCGCGGCCCTGACCGCCGTCACCGGGGTCGCCTCGGTGGGGCTGACCGCCGCACCGGCGGCCGCGCGCGACACCCTGCCGTTCCGCGATCCCCGCCTGCCGGTGGACGCGCGGGTCGAGGACCTGCTCAAGCGGCTGACGCTCGACGAGAAGGTGTCGCTGCTGCACCAGTACCAGCCGGCCATCCCGCGGCTGGGCATCAAGCGGTTCAAGACCGGCACCGAGGCCCTGCACGGCCTGGCCTGGTCCACCGACGTCAACGCGGGCGGCGCGGTGCGCACCGCCACCGCGACCGTCTTCCCGCAGTCGGTGGGCCTGGGCGCCACCTGGAACCCGGACCTGCTGAAGAAGGTCGGGTCGGCGGTCGGCGACGAGGCCCGCGGCTACAACAAGGAGAACTCCGACGTCTGGGGCCTGCAGCTGTGGGCGCCGGTGGTGAACCTGCTGCGCGACCCGCGCTGGGGCCGCAACGAGGAGGGCTACTCCGAGGACGCCCTGCTCACCGGCGCCCTGGCCACCGCGTACGGCAAGGGCGTCCAGGGCGAGGACGGCAGGTACCTCAAGGCCGCGCCGGTGCTCAAGCACTACATGGCCAACAACAACGAGGTCCGCCGCGACCAGACCAACTCCAGCCTGCGCCCCCGGGTGAAGAAGGAGTACGACGAGGTCCCGTTCAAGCAGCCGTTGCAGGCCGACGCGGCGACCGGCGTCATGACGGCCTACAACCTCATCAACGGTCGCCCGGCCACGGCGCACTCCGACGTCAACGACCTGGTGCGCAAGTGGGCCACCAAGCCGCTGTTCAACGTCACCGACGCGGGCGGCCCCAACAACCTGGTCAACTCCCAGCGCTACTACGGCACGCTGGCCGAGGCCGACGCCGCCACCATCAAGGCGGGCGTGGACAGCTTCACCGTGGACGACACCAACTCGTCCATCACGATCAACGCCGTCAAGGAGGCGCTGTCCAAGGGCCTGCTGGCCGAGTCCGACGTCGACCGGGCCGTGCGGCACATCCTGAACCTGCGGGTGCGGCTCGGCGAGTTCGACCCGGACGGCGGCCCGTACGGCCGGATCGGCAAGAACGTCGTCGACAGCCCCGCGCACCGCGCCCTGGCCCGGCAGGCGGCCACCGAGCAGATGGTCCTGCTGAAGAACCAGGGCAGGACGCTGCCGCTCGACGCGGGCCGGACCAAGAAGGTCGCCGTCGTCGGCCCGCTCGCCAACACGCTCTACACCGACTGGTACTCCGGCGCCCTGCCGTACCGGGTGACCCCGCTGGACGGCATCAAGAACCGCCTGGGCAACAGGGGCACCGTCGCGGGCACCGAGGCCGCCGACCGCGTCGCGCTCAAGGACACCGCCACCGGCCGCTACATCACCGGCGGCGGCACGGCCGAGGGCGACTTCCTCAGGCTGGGCGCCACCACCGCCGACGCCACCACCCAGTTCGACGTGTTCGACTGGGGGCAGGGCAAGCTCACCCTGCGCAACGTCGCCAACGGGAAGATCGTGGGCCGGTCGGGCGACAACTTCAAGAACGACCAGGCGCAGCCGAACGGCTGGTTCGTCCAGCAGATGTTCGACCTGGAGAAGCAGGACGACGGGTCCTACCTGGTTCGCTACACCGGCTACGAGAAGGACGAGAGCTGGGGCGAGCCCGACAAGAACTACCTGAAGGCCGCCGCCGACGGGCGGCTGGCGCTGGGCACCAAGGCCGAGGCCGCCCGCTTCACCCGCGAGGTGCTGCGCAGCGGCGTGGACGAGGCGGTCAAGGCCGCCACCGGCGCGGACGCCGCCGTCGTGGTCGTCGGCAGCATGCCGTTCATCAACGGCCGGGAGGCCCACGACCGCGCCTCCATGGCGCTGGCCGGGGCCCAGTCCGAGCTGGTCAAGGCCGTGCGCAAGGCCAACCCGAACACGGTCGTGGTGGTGGAGAACAGCTACCCGACCACCCTCAACTGGGAGCAGGACAACGTCCCGGCCCTGCTGTGGACCAGCCACGCGGGCGCCGAGACCGGCAACGCCCTGGCCTCGGTGCTGTTCGGCGACGCCGGCCCGTCCGGGCGGCTGCCGCAGACCTGGTACCGGTCGGACAAGGACCTGCCCGACATCCTCGACTACGACATCATCAAGAACGACCGCACGTACCTGTACTTCAAGGGCAAGCCGCTCTACCCGTTCGGGTACGGGCTGTCGTACTCCTCGTTCCGGTACGGCACGCCGAAGCTCAGCGCGCACTCGGTCGCGGCGAACGGCACGGTGAAGGTCGCCGTCCCCGTCACCAACACCGGCGAGCGCACCGCCGACGAGGTCGTCCAGCTCTACACCCACCAGAAGTCCTCGCGGGTGAAGCAGCCGGTCAAGCAGCTGCGCGCGTTCGAGAAGGTGCGGCTGGCGCCCGGCCAGACGAAGACCGTGACGCTCACCCTGCGCGCCGCCGACCTCGGCCACTGGGACGTCACCCGTGACAAGTGGACGGTCGAGAAGGCCGCGCACGACGTGCTGATCGGGGCGTCGTCGGCCGACATCCGGCAGCGCGCCGCGCTGAAGGTCCGCGGCGAGACGATCCCCGCCCGCGACCTGGCCAAGTCCACCCGCGCCGCCGACTTCGACGACCAGCAGGGCGCCGAGCTGGTCGACGAGTCCAAGGTGCGCGGCGACGCGGTCGGCGCGGGCTCCGGCGACTGGATCTCCTTCGCCGGCGCCGACCTCGGCCGCGGCGTGACGGGGATCACGGCGCGGGCGTCCCGCGCGGACGTGGGCGACGCGACGATCGAGGTCCGGCTCGGCGGGCCGGACGGCCGCCGCGCCGGGACGATCACCGTCCCGTCCACCGGCGACAAGTACGCCTACCGCGACCTCACCGCGCCGATCTCCGGCGCCACCGGACGCCAGGACGTGTACCTGGTGTTCCGCGGCGACGTGCGGCTGAGCTCCTTCTCCTTCACCAGGTAATCCGCCGATCCACGGACGGTGCCCCGCCGCCTCGCGCGGGGCGGGGCGCCGTCCGTCTCCTCCGGGTCCACCCCCTCCTGGAAGGACGCCGACATGCCAGGAAGTCCCCGAACGAAGCTCACCGTCCTGCTCGCCGCGTTCGCGGCGGCGGGCGGCCTCTGGGCGCCCACCGGCGCCGCCGCCACCGAGAAGACAGCCGAAACAGCGACCGCCGGGAAGCCCGCGCACCGCGTCACCTACGACCGGTACTCGATGATGGTCGACGGCAGGCGCGTGCTGCTGTGGAGCGGCGAGTTCCACTACTTCCGCCTGCCCAGTCCCGACCTGTGGCGGGACGTGCTGGAGAAGATCAAGGCCGCCGGGTTCAACGGCGTGTCGCTGTACTTCCACTGGGGCTACCACTCGCCCGCGCCCGGCGTGTACGACTTCACCGGCGTCCGCGACGTCGACCGGCTCCTGCGGATGACCGAGGAGGCGGGCCTGTACGTCGTCGCGCGTCCCGGCCCGTACATCAACGCCGAGACCACCGGCGGCGGCTTCCCCGCCTGGCTGAAGAACGTGCCGGGACGCGCCCGCTCCAGCGACCCCGGCTACACCCGCGCCTACCGCGAGTGGCTGTCGCACATCAACCCGATCATCGCCCGGCACCAGCTCACGCGCGGCGGCTCGGTGATCGCCTACAACGCCGAGAACGAGTACGCCGCCAACACCGACGCCGCCTACATGCAGGACGTCCAGAAGCAGGCGCGGGCCGCCGGCATCGACGTGCCCATCACCCACAACCAGTGCTGCGACGCGTCGTGGACGCCGACGTGGGCGTCCGGGCAGGGAGCGGTGCAGATCCCCGGCGTGGACGACTACCCGCAGGCGTTCGAGTGCCGCGAGCCGGACGTGTGGGGCACCTGGGGCGAGGGCGTCACCGAACGGCTCAGCGACGACGCCCCCGTGTACGCGGCCGAGTACCAGGCCGGGGCGATCGACGGCAACAAGGCCGGGTGCGAGGGCTGCCGCGAGCTGACCGGCCCGAACTTCATGAAGGTGTACTACAAGTCGAACCTGATCACCTCGGGCGCGACGATGTTCGGCTACTACATGTCGTTCGGCGGCACGAACTGGGGCCGCCTCGCCCAGCCCAACGACGTCTACACCTCCTACGACTACGGCGCCGCCATCACCGAGAACCGGCAGCTCACCGGCAAGTACGACGAGTTCAAGCGGCAGGGGCTGTTCACCACCACGGTCGCGCCGCTGACCAAGACCGACCCGGCGGCCGCGCCGTCGTCAGACGACGCCGCCGTGCACACCGAGGCCCGCGCCAACCCCGACACGCGCACGCAGTTCGTGCTCGTCCGGCATCCCGACCGCAAGACCGACGCCGACGCGTCCGCCGACCTCACCTGGAACGCGCCGGACGGCACCTACAAGGTCCCGGTGCGGGTGAAGGGACGTGACGCCAAGGTGCTGGTCGCCGGGTACGACATGGGCGGCCAGCGCCTGGCGGTCTCCAGCTCCGAACTGCTCACCCACACCACCGCCGGCGGACGCGACGTCGCCGTGCTCTACGGCACCGAGGACGTCCCCGGCATGACCGTGCTGCGCTACACGTCCAAGCCGACCGTCAAGGTGCTGGACGGCGACGTCCGCTCGACCTACGACGGCAACGGCAACCTCCAGCTCGACTACGACCACCGGGGCCTCGCCCGCGTACTGATCACGGGCGGCGGGCGGCGGCCGCTGCTGCTCCTGCTCGGCACCGAGGCCGAGGCCGCGAAGTTCTGGAAGTCCGGCGACCTGCTGGTGCGGGGCGGCACCCTGGTGCGCTCCGCCAAGATCACCGGAAACACCGTCCACCTGCGCGCCGACACCGACAGGGCCACCGACGTCGAGGTGTTCACGAACGCGTCCCGCATGACCGTGAACGGCGCCCCCGTCCCGACCCGAAACACCTCCGACCGCACGGTGATCGGCCGCGTGCCAGGGCCCGCCAAGGTCCGGCTGCCCGAGCTCACCGGCTGGCGCACGGCCTCCGAGGCGCCCGAGGCCGCCCCCGGCTTCGACGACCGGACCTGGACCGTCGCCGACCGCACCACCACCGTCAGCCCCATCAAGCCGAAGACCCTGCCCGTCCTGTACGCCGACGACTACGGCTACCACCACGGCCACGTCTGGTACCGGGGCCGCTTCACCGCCACCGGCGAGGAGAGCGAGGTGCGGCTGAACGCCATCACCGGCAAGGGCGGCATCTACCAGGTGTGGCTCAACGGCCGCTACCTGGGCTCGGCCGCGGGCGGCGAGCAGAAGGACTCCGACGCCCCCATCAACCCCGACCCCGGCCCCGGGAACTTCACCGTCCCGTCCGGGCTGCTGAAGAAGGGCGAAACAGCCGTACTGTCCGTCCTGGTCGAGAACATGGGCCACAACGACGACTGGACGGCCGAGGACACCCGGCAAAAGCAGCCGCGCGGCCTGGTCGGCGCGTCCGTCGCCGGCGCCGGCCCGATCGCCTGGAAGATCCAGGGCACGGCGAAGACCGACCGCGTCCGCGGCCCGCTCAACAACGGCGGCCTGTACGGCGAGCGCACCGGCCGGCACCTGCCCGGCTTCGCCGACCGTTCGTGGACGCCGGCGTCCCCGGCCGCGCGCCAGGTCGGCCCGGGCGTGACGTGGTTCCGCAGCGGCTTCCGGCTCGACCTGCCCAAGGGCCACGACGTCCCGCTGACCCTGCGATTCGGCGGCGGAAACGGCGCGGAACACCGCGTGCTGATCTACGTCAACGGCTGGAACCTCGGCGAGTACGTCACCGGGGGACCGCAGCGCGACTTCACCCTGCCCGCCGGCATCCTGCGGCAGCGCGGCGCCAACACCCTCGCCCTCGCCGTGGTCGCCGAAGGTCAGGCCACGGTCGGCCCGATCAGCCTGAACGCCGTGGCCGCCCATCGCGGCGGCGTCCCCGTCAACGACGTCCCCTCACCCGGGAGGACCTCATGACGCAGCTCAACCGCCGCACCTTCCTCGGCGCGGCCACCGCCACCGCCGGAGCCGCCACGCTCCTCGGCGCGCCCGCCCCCGCCCAGGCGACGATCGGGTCGCGGGGCAACCGCTACGCCCTGCAGAAGCGTTTCGTCGACTGGCGCTTCGGCATGTTCCTGCACTACAACATGGGCACCTACCACGACGCCGAATGGGTGGAGCCCGAACAGGACCCGCAGTCCTTCAACCCCACGCACCTCGACTGCGGCCAGTGGGCGGACGCGGCCAAGTCCGCAGGCATGAAGTTCGGCGTGCTGACCGCGAAACACCACGACGGCTTTTGCCTATGGCCGTCCAAGCACACCGCCTACTCGGTGGCGTCCAGCCCGGCACGGGGACGCGACATCGTGCGCGAGTACGTCCAGGCGTTCCGCTCGCGCGGCCTGGCACCCTGCCTGTACTTCTCGATCTGGGACCGGACGAACGGCGTCGGCCCCACCGGCTTCGACGACCGTCCGCCCATCACCCCCGAGGCGATCGCGTTCGTCAAGAACCAGCTCACCGAGCTGCTCACCGGCTACGGGCCCATCCCGCTGCTGATCTTCGACGGCTGGGCCTGGCACTGGGCGTTCGGCCACCAGTCGCTGCCGTTCCACGAGATCCGCGAGCACGTGGCGTCACTGCAGCCCGACTGCCTGGTCCTCGACCTGAACGGGCTGAGCGTCCCCTGGCACTCGGAACTGTTGTTCATCGAGGAGACCAAGGGCGGGGTGTTCTGCCCGCCCGGCAACCTCTACGCCGCCTCCCAGGGGCAGACGATCGCCCCGGCGGGCTGGTTCTGGCACCGGTCGACGCCGACGAACCTCCTCAGCGTCGAGCAGATCGTCGACGGTCACCTCAAAACACTCGAAGCCCGGTACTGCACCTTCATCCTCAACTGCCCGCCCAACCCGCAGGGCCTGCTGGACGACACCGTCGTCCAGACCCTCCGCGACGTGGGACGACGCTGGAGGCCCGACCGGACCCGCCCGCCGCTCCCACCCCAACCCGACGCGGTCATGCACCCGCTCACCCCGGCAGCGGCCACCGCCACCAGCGGTGACGCCACCCGGGCCGTGGACGGCCACAGCGACTTCGGCTGGAACGGCCAAGCCGACCAAACACTGTGGACGTCCGACACCGCCCCCACCAAGACGTCCCCGCAATCCGTCACCCTCGACCTGGGGCGCGTCTACTCCGGCATCGACGTCCTCACCTACCTGCCCCGCCAGGACACCCGCACGGACTTCGTCCTGGAGGACTTCCACACCGACGGCAACATCACGTCCTACCGGATCACGGTGAGCACCAACGGCAGCACCTTCCGCCCCGTCGCCCAAGGCGACTGGCCGGCCGACCACACCCTGAAACAGATCACCTTCCGCCCCTCCACCGCCCGCTACATCCGCCTGGAGGCCCTGGCGGCGTCCGGCAACACCCCGGCCACCGCCAGCGAAATCGGCTGCGGCGGTCTCACCACCCGCCCCCGTCCGCTGTAACCGGCAGGCCGATGAGACGCCGTTCCGCGCGGGGCGACGGCCCTTGGCCGTGTAGACCGGCCTGCGGGAATCCGGCGGCCGGTGCCCGGGGAGGACGGGGTGTCTCTGCGGCGGCCCGGCGCCACGCCGGGCCGCCGCAGCTCTGAAGGCGCGGCACCTCGCCTTTCGATGCCCGTGGCAGGGACGCCGTGTCCTTGTACGGTCGAGTTCAGGCAGGTGCAACGACCTCTGCCTGGCAGGCGAGGCACATCAGTGTGTGCTCCACCACGTGGCCCTGCTTGAACCGCTGACCCAACTCGACGGCGTACTCGTCGCACTCAGGGCACGTCCAAGGGCCGGACTCGCCCTGCTTCGCCGAACGGATGATGTGATTCCACTCATCGTCACTCATCCCGGGATCCTACGGCTCTCCGGAGCGTCGGCTGAGGCTGAGATGCGGGCTCCCATGAGCGACTGCCTCGTGTACGTCGACCTGGCGGGCGGTCCCTGCGATGGCGGGACGCTTCCGGTCCGTCTCCGGTCCGTCTCCGGCCCGGAACCCACCGCGAATGATCTCGGGGGTCGATCTATGTGAGGTCCCAGTCGGCCTGTAGTGCATAGGCACCAGGACACGTGAGTGGCTGGTCCGGGTGCACCAGATCTAGACGGTGGCGGGGGACGATGCCCGGCGGGGGTGCCGGAGGGGAGTGTGGGAGGCGCGTGAATCTCGCGCTGCGCCACGAGAGAGCAGCGCACGCATCAAGCAGGTCCACGCGCTTGCTGGCAACCTCCGATGAAAAGGACATGCATGTCCGAAACTGTGCTCTCCCCTCCGGTCCGCATCGGGAGACCGTCGATCGGCGGCCTCGGCATCCTGGCACTCGCCCTCGGCGCCCTGCAGTCGGTGGTGGAGCCCGCGCTCCCGCTGCTGCAACGTGAGCTGGGGGTCGGTCCCGCCGAAGGGGCATTGGTCGCCAACACGCTGCTCATCACCGGCGCGGTCGTCACACCCATCGCAGGCAAACTCGGCGACCGCTACGGCGGAAAGCGGGTGCTGGTCCGGCTGATGGCCGTGGTCTCGGCCGGTGGTCTGCTGGCCGGGCTGGCGCCGAACCTGCCGGTGCTGCTGCTCGGTCAGGTATTGCAGGGCGTCATGGTGGGTGCGCTGCCCCTCTCGTTCATCCTGGTGCGCAAACACCTCCCGCCCGGACGGTCGCAGGTGGCGATCGGGCTGGTCATGGCGCTGTTCACGGGCGGCGGCATGGTGGGAACGCTGGTCGCCGGGCCGATCGCGGAAAGACTGTCGTGGCATTGGATGTTCGCGCTGCCGACGATCGCGATCATCGCAACCACGGTGGCCGTGACCCGGCTGATGCCGCATGACCCACCGATCCCATCGGACGACAGGATCGACTGGCCCGGCGTGGTCCTGCTGAGCGGCACGCTGCTCGCGGTCATGCTCGGGCTCGTGACGGTGACGAGCGCCGACCTGCCGCCGTTCGCGGTCGGTGCCATCGCGGTGGTCGTGGCCGCCCTCGCGACCGGATGGGTGGCCGTCGAGCGCCGGGCGGCCTCGCCGATGGTCGATCTGCGAATGCTGGCGAAGCCCGCGATGTGGAGTGCGAGCGTGCTCACCTTCGTCATCACCACGAGTTTCGGGATGGTGGTCTTTCTGATCCCGCAGATGTTCGCGGTGTCGGCCGACGGATACGGCTTCGGAATCAGCACCACCGACATCGGGCTGTTCCTGATGCCCGGTGCCATCGCCGGGGCGGTGAGCGATTCGGTCGGCGGGATCGCGGTGCGGCGGTTCGGGCCGCGTGCCGTGGTCATCGTGGGCTCCGTCGTCACGGCGGCCACGATGATCGCCCTGGCGTCGCTGCACACCGCGGCATGGCAGCTCGCCCTCGCGAAGGTCCTGACCGCGTTCGCCGCGGGCGTCGGCACCACGGCGTTGCTCGCCGGCACCGCCACCGCCGTCGAGGCCAGGGAGACCGGCATCGCCACCAGCCTGCTCGTGGTGACACGCGTGATCGGCGTCGCCCTGGGCGTCCAGCTCGGCGGCGCGATCCTCGCCGCCGGGGCCGACCCGATGACGGGCCGGCCGGCCGAATCGGCCTTCGTCACGGGTTTCGCCGTCGCCGGCCTCGTCGCCGCACTGTCCCTGCTCGTTGTTCGTGTCGCGAAGAAGGGAACCCAGAAATGACACCCACCGGTCTGCCGATGACGGTGAGCACCACCGCCAAGCGCGAAATTCTGATCTCCGGGGCCGGCATCTCCGGACCCGCGCTGGCGTACTGGCTGCACCGGTCCGGATTCACGGTCACAGTGGTGGAGAAGGCAGGCGCACTGCGCGACGGCGGTTACCCGATCGACATCCGCGGTACCGCGATAGAGGTGGTCCGGCGGATGGGGATACTGCCGCGACTGCGGGACGCGCACATCGACTCGCGTCGCTGCACTTTCCTCGACGCCGAGGGCGGTGTAGTGGCCTCGCTCAACCCGCACGCCGTCGCCGGCAGTGTCGAGGGGCAGGACCTCGAGGTGCGTCGTGGGGATCTGGCCGCGATCCTCTACGCGATGGTCCGCGACGACGTGGAATTCCTGTTCAACGACTCCATCGACACCCTCGACCAGTCGGAACAAGGGGTCGACGTCACTTTCCACAGTGGGCGACGGCGCACGTTCGACCTGGTGGTCGGCGCCGACGGTATGCACTCACCTACCCGGGAGTCCCTGTTCGGCCCCGAAGAACAGTTCCACCGCTACCTCGGGTACTGCTTCGCCATATTCACCATGCCGAACACCTTCGGGCTCTCCCACGAGCTCATGTTGTGGAACACCCCGGGCAAAGCCGCGGCCCTCTACGCCGTCGGGGACAACGACGAACTGCACGCCTTCCTGAACTTCCACCAACCAGAACCGCCGTTCGATGCCCTCCGGGACCCCGACGCCCAGCGGGACCTGGTCGCGAGGATCTTCGCAGGCGCGGGATGGGAGATTCCCCGCATGGTCAACGCCATGCGCGACGCGGACGACCTGTTCGTCGACATGGTCGGTCAGATCCGCATGCCCCACTGGTCCAGCGGCCGCGTCGCGCTCGTCGGCGACGCCGCGTACGCGCCCTCGTTCCTCACCGGACAAGGCTCGAGCCTTGCTCTGGTCGGCGCCTACATGCTCGCCAACGCCCTGTCCGCGAACCGGGACCACACCGCGGCCTTCGCCGCCTACGAACGCGACGTCCGCGGGTTCGTGGCCATGAATCAGGCACTGGTCGACAACGGTGAGGCCACACTCTTCCCCACCACGGCGCGGGCCCTGGAGCAACGCAACACCATGCTGCGTGACCTCGTCACCATGCCCTCCGCGACGGCACGACCGGCCCATTCGGCCCTTACGCTGCCCGAGTTCGTCCCGGCGCCCTGACCTGATACGGCTGCCGGCTCAGCGAGGGCGGTGCGTACGCTCCGCCGGTCGAGAGGACGCGGCCCACATCGCGGCGGTCGCCAGGCGGCGGTTCTCCGAGCCTGGCGGCCGTCCGGGGCCGCGGCTTCGTCCAGGCGAAGGCCGATCGGACTACGACAGCCGGTCGGTGCCGCCGTCGGGGGCGGCGCGGGCCAGGCCCGTCCGGTAGGCGATGACGACGAGTTGCGCCCGGTCGCGGGCCTCCAGTTTCGTCATGGCGCGCTGCACGTGGGCGCGGACGGTGAAGGGGCTGAGGAACATCCGCTCGGCGATCTCCTGGTTGGACAGACCGGTCGCGACCAGAGCCACCATCTCGCGTTCGCGCGGGGTGAGCAGGGCGAGCCGTTCGTGGTGGTGCGCGGGGGCGCCGTCCGGAGTGGCCAGGAAACGGGCGACCAGGGAGCGGGTCGCGGCGGGGGACAGGAGAGTGTCGCCGTTGGCGATCGTACGCACGGCGTCCAGCAGGTCCTCGGCGCCGATGCCCTTGCCGATGAAGCCGCTGGCCCCCGCGCGCAGCGCCTGGGCGACGTACTCGTCGGTCTCGTACGTGGTGAGGATCAGGATGCGGCTGGCACGCAGTTCCGGGTCCGCGCAGATCTCCGCCGTGGCGGTGAGACCGTCCACCTCGGGCATGCGGATGTCCATGATCACCACGTCCGGGCGCAGCTCCCTGGTGAGCCGCACCGCCTCCCCGCCGTCGGCGGCCTCGCCGACCACGGTGATGTCGTCGGCGGAGTCGAGAAGCAGCCGGAAGGCGCCGCGCAGCAGGGCCTGGTCGTCGGCGAGCAGCACCCGGAGCGTCACGGCGCCTCCCCGGCCTCACCGTCGCCCGTCCGTCCGTCGACGGTCGTTGCTCCGTCAGTCGTCCGCGTCGTGTCCTTGGCGGGCCGGAGGGGCAGTTGGGCGGAGACGAGGAAGCCGCCCTCCGGGCGCCTGCCCGCGGAGAGGTGCCCCCCGACCGCGGTGGCACGTTCACGCATCCCGATCAGACCGTAACCGGGCGGACGGTCCGGCACCGTGGACGCGCCCGGTCCGTCCCCTCCGTCGTCGGCGACGGTGATGGTCACGCGATCGCGGTTCCAGACGAGGCGCACCCGGGCGCTACCGGTACCGGCGTGTTTGGTCACGTTGGTCAGGGCCTCCTGGACGATGCGGTAGGCGGTGAGGTCCACCCCCGGCGGCAGCGGCCTGGCCGTGCCCTCCTGGTGCACCGACACCTCCAGACCCGCGCGGCGGAAGGACTCGAGGAGCGTGGGAAGCCGGGACAGCCCGGGTGCCGGTTCGGCGGGCGCGGCCGCGTCCCCGGACTGACGCAGCAGACCGACCGTGGCCCGCAGTTCGTCGAGCGCGTTGCCGGTGGTCTCGACGAGCTCCTTCAGGCTCTTGCGGGCCTGCTCCGGGCGGGTGTCGAAGAGGTGGACGGCGACCGTGGCCTGCGCGTTGGCCAGGGTGATCTGATGGGCCACGAGGTCGTGCAGCTCCCGGGCGATGCGCACCCGTTCCTCGGCCACCCTCCGGCGCGCCTCGCTGTCCCGGCTCTCCTCGGCCCGCTGGGCCCGCTCCTCCACAGCCGCCAGGTAGGCCCGCCGGTTCTGCGTCGAGTGACCGAGGATGCCGGCCACCAGCGGGAACGCCGCCACCACTCCCATCCTGCTCGCGTCCCGCCACGAGAGGGCCTCGAACAAGGGGATGGAGGCGACCAGCAGCGTCGCGGAGGCGAGCGACACCGCGCTCGCCACGCGCCCTTCGGTGCGCACGGCGAGCGAGTAGGCGCTGATCACGGCGGGGGCCACGATGAGCGGGGTCAGCACGAGGCCCAGGAGCGGCACCAGCATGCCGATCGCGGTCGTGGCCGCCATGGCGGCCAGGGGCGCCCGGTGCCGCACCGGCAGCACGGCACAGGACACCACGGCGACGAGGTAGGCGGCGGCAGGCGGCGGTGACAGCGTGTTGTCGACCTGCACCAGCCCGCCGAGCAGACAGACCACGAACGCCGTCGCCGTGATCGCTCCCTCCCGCCACCACGTGCCGCGTGGTCGCGGGCCACCGCCACCCGCTTTCGTCATCGCCGGCTCAGTGCCGTTGCGGGCCGCCGGGGAGCTGCGGCACCGTTGCGTCCGGCTCGGTCGCGGCGGCCGGGACAAGCCTGCTCAGTTTCTCGCCCTCGATATCCACATTCGGCAGCACACGTTTCAGGATACGAGGCAGCCCCCAGACCCGGTGGCCGAGCAGCCGCGGCCACCACACGTTCGAATGGCTTTCCCGCGGTCGCGCATGTCCCCGTGGCAGACGGGGCGCGTCTCGAAAAGTTTTCGGGCGTATTGGCAGGTCGCCGGGGTGGGCGTGAAAGAAGTGTGAAAGCGGCGAGGCCGCGCGGGGGTGGGGGGACTACGGTCGGGAAAGCCCTTTCCGGAAGGGCGGTGCGAGCGCCGCCCGGGGCCACCGCAAGGGAGGAGCCGTGACTCGTCCACCCCGCGGACGTTACGCCCGCAGCCGCGTCGCCACCCCGCTGACATCGGTCGCCCTGGCCGCCGCAGCGGTCGCCGCCACCGCCGTGGCGGTGCCGGGCGAGCCCGCGATCCACCTCGACAGACGTGCCGCCGTGGCGCGGCAGGTGGAGGATCTCGACCGGGGGCTGATCAGCGTCCGGTCCGGTAACGGGAACTACGTCGGGTGGCGGCTGCTCGGCACCGACCCGGCGGAGACCACGTTCAACCTGTACCGCGGCTCCACGCGGATCGCGTCGGTCACCGGCTCGACCAACTACTACGACGCGGGCGCCGCCGCCGACGCGACCTACACGGTGCGGCCGGTGGTGAACGGGGCCGAGGGGGCGGCGTCCGAGGCGTCGCTGCGGTTCGGCGACGGTTATCTCGACGTGCCGATCCAGCCGCCCTCGTCCGCCTACAGCGCCAACGACGCCAGCGTGGGCGACCTGGACGGCGACGGGCGGCAGGAGATCGTGCTCAAGTGGGACCCCGCCAACGCCAAGGACAACTCCCAGTCCGGTGTCACCGACCCGGTCTACATCGACGCCTACCGCCTCGACGGCACCCGCCTGTGGCGGATCAACCTGGGCCGCAACATCCGGGCGGGCGCGCACTACACCCAGTTCCAGGTGTACGACTACGACGGCGACGGCAGGGCCGAGGTGGCGATGAAGACCGCCGACGGCACCGTGGACGGCACCGGCCGCGTCATCGGCGACGCGTCCGCCGACCACCGCAACTCCAGCGGCTACATCCTGACCGGGCCCGAGTACCTCACCATGTTCAACGGGCAGACCGGCGCGGCCATGCAGACCGTCGACTACGTCCCGCCGCGCGGCAGCGTCGCGTCGTGGGGCGACTCGTACGGCAACCGCGTGGACCGCTTCCTGGCGGGCACCGCCTACCTGGACGGCTCCCGGCCCAGCCTCATCATGGCCCGCGGCTACTACACCCGAACGGTCATCGCCGCCTGGGACTGGCGCGACGGGCGCTTCACCCGCCGCTGGACGTTCGACACCAACAGCTCCACCAACGCGGGCAAGGGCTACGACGGCCAGGGCAACCACGCGCTGACCGTCGGGGACGTCGACGGCGACGGCCGCGACGAGATCGTCTACGGCGCGATGGCGGTCGACGACAACGGCAACGGCCTGTGGACCACCAGGAACGGCCACGGCGACGCCGCCCACCTGGGCGACTTCGACCCGGCGCGTCCGGGCCTGGAGTACTTCAAGGTCGACGAGGACTCCGCCAAGCCCTCCTCCTGGTACGCCGACGCCCGCACCGGCCAGATCCTGTGGTCGACGCCCGCGTGCTGCGACAACGGCCGCGGCGTCGCCGGCGACATCTGGAACGGGCGGGTCGGCGCGGAGTTCTGGTCGGCCTCCGACGCGAACCTGCGCAGCGTCACCGGAAACAACGCCGGACGCAAGCCCTCGTCGATCAACTTCCTGGTGTGGTGGGACGCCGACCCGGTGCGCGAGCTGCTGGACGGCACCCACGTCGACAAGTACGGCCCCAACGGCGACACCCGCCTGCTCACCGGGTCGGGCGTGGCGTCCAACAACGGCACCAAGGCCACCCCGGCGCTGTCCGGCGACCTGCTCGGCGACTGGCGCGAGGAGGTCGTCTGGCGCACCGGCGACAACACGCGGCTGCGGATCCACACCACCCGGGACGTCACCGACCGCAAGATCTACACCCTGCAGCACGACACGCAGTACCGCGTCGCGCTGGCCTGGCAGAACACCGCCTACAACCAGCCGCCCCACCCCAGTTTCTTCATCGGCGACCGCATGTCCGCCCCTGCTCAGCCGTCGGTCTACGTCCGCTGAGCATCCCGCCACGAGGAGGAACCCCCATGAGAAGGACCGTGCTCGGTCTCGCCGCCGCATCCGTCGTCGCCTCGGGCGTCACCGTGGCCGCCGGCTCCTACGGCTCGGCCGAGGCCCAACTGAACGCCGGTCCCGTCGCCGCCGCCGCGGAGAACAGCCCCGTGGGCTACGCCGCCCAGAACGGCGGCACCACCGGCGGCGCCGGCGGCACCACGGTGACGGTCACCAACGCCTCGCAGTTCCTGCAGTACGCCAAGGCGTCCGGCCGGTACGTCATCCAGGTGAACGGCACCATCTCGCTGTCGGGCATGCAGGACGTGGCGTCCGACAAGACGATCGTCGGTGTGGGCACCAACGGCCGCATCACCGGCGGCGGTCTGGACATCGACGGCGTCCGTAACGTCATCATCCGCAACCTGACCTTCACCGGCGCCGGCGACGACGCCATCAACCTGCAGGACGGCTCGACCAACGTGTGGATCGACCACAACGACCTGTCGGGCGCCAATGACGGCCTGCTCGACATCAAGCGCGGCTCGGACTTCGTCACCGTGTCGTGGAACCGCTTCCACGACCACGACAAGACCTCGCTGGTCGGCCACTCCGACGACAACGCCTCCCAGGACCGGGGCCACCTGCGGGTCACCTACGTGCACAACTGGTTCCAGGGCACCAACCAGCGCCACCCGCGCGTGCGCTTCGCCAACCCGGTGCACGTGCTGAACAACTACTACAGCAACATCGGCAGTTACGGCGCCGCGTCCACCATGGGCGCGGGCGTGTTCGTCGAGGGCAACTACTTCGAGAACGTCCGCCGTCCCACCTCCATCCAGGAGGGCGACTCGGACGAGGGCAACATCCGGGAGGCCAATAACCACTTCGTGAACTCGGGTGCGATCGTCACCCGCAACCCCGGTTCGGTGGCGGCGATCCCGTACTCCTACACCCGCGAGAACGCGGCCAACGTCAAGGCCACGGTCACGGCGGGCGCCGGCGTCGGCAAGATCTGACCCCCGTCCTGACCCACGTCCGGGAACGCCCCCTCGCCGTCGCGGCGAGGGGGCGCGGTCATGTCCGGGGCGTTCGACGCCGGCCGGGTCAGGCGGTCTTGCGGGCGCCGCCGTCGATGGCCACGTCGGCGCCGGCGATGCTCGCCGCCAGCGGCGAGGCGAGGTAGGCGATGAGCGCGCCGACCTCCCCGGGTTCGGTGATCCTGCCGGTGGTCATGCCCATGACCTGCGGCATCCCGGCCACGAGCTGCTCGCGCTCCATCCCGTGCGCCTTGGCGAGCTCGGCGCCGTAGCCGTCCGGCGACTCCCACATGGCGGTGCGCACCGGGCCGGGGGAGACGGTGGCGACGCGCACCCCCTGCGGCCCGAACTCCTCGTCCAGCGCCTTGCCGAACGCCGTCAGCGCCGCCTTCGCCGTCGTGTACGGCATGGGCCCGGTGTGCGGCAGGCGCGCGCCGACGGACGAGACGTTGACGATGACGCCGCGCCGACGCAGCAGGCTCGGCAGCGCGGCCCGGGTCGCCCGCACCGCCGCGAACAGGTTCAGCTCGAAGGTGGCCTGCCAGAGGTCATCGTCCAGGTCGAGGAAGCCCGCGGTCATGCCGCTGCCGCCGTCGCCGCCGCCGACGTTGTTGACCAGCAGGTCCAGGTCGCCCAGCTCGTCCAGCGCCCGCTCGATCAGCCGCCGCGGCCCGTCCGGGGTGGACAGGTCGACGGTGACGGTGATCGCGTCGGTCTTCTCCAGCTCGGGTGTGACGGTGCGCGCGGCGGCCACCACCCGCATGCCCTCCTCGGTCAGCCGCTCGACCGTGGCCAGGCCGATCCCCTTGCTCGCGCCGGTGACCACCGCGGTCCTGCCGTCCAGCCGCAAATCCATGACTCGCTCCCATCTGCATCACTGAAGACGCCATCACCGTAGAACTTGCAACATGGATGATGCAAGTCGGGTCGCAACGGCCACGCGCTAGTCTTGGTCGCGTGACGTCACAGCACCTTCGCAAGCCGCTGCGCGCCGACGCCGAGCGGACCGTGCGGGCGATCCTGGAGGCGGCCGAGCGGGTGCTGTCCGCCGACCCCGCGGCGACCATGGAGCAGATCGCCGAGGCCGCCGGGGTCGCCCGTACCACCGTGCACCGGCGCTTCGCCACCCGCGAGGCGCTGATCGAGGCGCTCACCGCGTGGGCCACCGAGCAGTTCGCCGCCGCCGTCGAGATCTCCGACTCGGCCCCGCCGCTGGTCGTGCTGCACCGGGTCACCGCCAGCGTGCTGCGCGTCAAGCTCGACTGGAACTACGCGATGGCCCGGGCCGCCGCCTCGGCCAACCCCGAGATCGCCCGCGTGCACGCCGACGTGATCGACCGCTGCGACCGCTTCTTCCGGCGCGCCCGCGCCGAGGGCCTGCTGCGCGCCGACGTCGACCTGGAGTGGGCCCGTCGCTGCTACTACGCGCTCATCGGCGAGGTGACCCACGGCGGCACCGCCCCCGACGGCGACATCGACGCCCTCGCCACCCGGATCGTCGACACCCTCCTGCACGGCCTCGGCGCACCCCGCTGACCGGAAACGACACAATGGGCGGCGTGGACGTTCGTGACGTGCTGGGCGAGCACCTGCCCGGATATCCGGTCGAATCGGTGGCGGCGCTCGGTGAGGGCGAGGACAACGTCGCCTACGAGGTCAACGGCGAGCTCATCGTGCGGTTCGCCAAGGACGACGACCCGGAGAGCCGGGCCGGAAAGGCGCGGCGGGAGGCCGCGCTGCTCGGCTTCGTCGCCGGGATCTCACCGCTGCCCGTTCCCGAACCGAAATTCGTCGCCGCGGAACTGGGATGCCTGGCGTACGCCAAACTCCCCGGCGTTCCGTTGATCAACGTGGAAAGGCCGCGGGCGGCCGTCGCGGAAGTGCTCGGTGAATTCCTGCGCGCCCTGCACGACGTGCCGGTGAGCCGGGTGTCGGAATTCGCCGAGGTGGACGACGAGCCGACGGACATATGGCTGCAGGAGGCCGCGGAGACGTACGCGGAACTCGCCGAGGAAGTGCCCGAGAAGCACCGTCCGGGCGTGGAGAGGTTCCTGGCGGCGCCGCCGCCCGAGGGCAGCACGGATCTGGTGTTCTCCCACAACGACCTGGGCATCGAGCACGTGCTCGCCGACGGGGCGCGCGTGACCGGCGTCATCGACTGGAGCGACGCGGCGATCACCGACCCGGCCGTCGACTTCGGCAAGCTGTACCGGGACCTCGGGCCCGAAGCGCTCGACGCGGCGCTGCGCGGGTACGGAAGCGGCGAGCCCGCGGAGCGCGCGGTGTTCTACGCCCGGTGCGGAGTCCTGGAGGACATGGCGTTCGGGATCGAGACCGGCGACGAGAAGTACCTGCGCAAAAGCCTGCACGCGCTCGAATGGCTGTTCCCGTCACACGTGGAGCGGGGCGCCGCCGGACTCCCGCAGGGCGGCGCGGGCGGCCTGGCGTAGGGCCGCGACGGCGGGACGGTCGCCGTTCTCGGGCAGCCACGCCAGCGCGCTCGTCCACGGCGGCAGGTCGGTCACGTCGACGTACGACACGCCCGGCCGCGGATACATCTCGCGGGCCAGGGACGGGACGAACCCGATGCCCTCGCCCAGCGCCACCAGCGACAGCAGGGACTCCAGGTCGGTGACGCGGTGGGAGGTGCGGCGGACGGGCCCGCCTTCGGGCCGCGGATCGGCCGACCAGTAGTCCCGGCAGACCCTGGGCACGCCGGGGGACAGGCCGACGACGGGGCGGTCGGCCAGATCCGCCAGCGACACCGCGTCCTTGCCGGCCAGCGGGTCGTCGGAGGGCATCGCCGCGCACCGCGGCCCGGTGGCCAGCGGCAGCGCGCGGATCCCGGCGGGCACCGGCAGGAACACCAGCGCCGCGTCGACCTCCCCCTTCAGCACCGCCTGCGGCGACTCGGCGAACCCCGTCCGCAGCACGCGGATGTCCAGGCCGGGGAGCCGCTCGCGCAGCCCGTTCAGCACCGCCGGCACGGGCGGCATCGCGGTGACCGCCTCCGACGCGCCGATGACCGCGCGTCCGGCGGCGGCGTCCCGGTGCCGTTCGGCGGCCTGCCGCAGCTCGTCGAACGCGGTGAGCACCGCGCGGGCGTAGGGCACCAGCTCGGCGCCCGCGCGGGTGAGGGACACCCGCCGCGTGGTCCGCTCGACCAGCGGCACGCCCAGCCGGCGCTCCAGCGCGCTGATCTGCTGGGAGAAGGCTCCCTGCGACATGAAGACCCGCTGGGCGGAGCGGCGGAAGTGCAGCTCCTCGGCGAGCGTGAGGAACAGGTGGAGCTGGTGCGCGCTCGGCGCGTTCTGCCGTCCGGCGATCGGTGCGTCGGCCCCCCGGTCGCTCATACGACGACCGTATCAACGGACGGAAGGGCCCGACGCGGGGGACGCGTCGGGCCCTTGGTCATGCGCTCACCGGGTCAGGGGAGCGGCGGGTAGGCGTTGCGCATCAGTTCCTGGAACTGGGCGGAGAACCAGTGCCCGGACAGCGGCGCGTCGGGCAGCGCGCCGGACATGTTGTTGTTGTTGCGCGGGTTGCCGGTGTACGTGGGGTCGCACATCCGGTCGAAGCCCTTGCCCTCGTCGTTGGGGATCTCCTTGCTGGCGCCGTCGGACTCGCCCGGCGGCTTCATCCACACGTAGGCGTCGATGCCGGCCACCGGGGCGGCCTTCGGGCGCTCGCCGAGGCCGGCGCCCTTCTGGTTGCACCAGTTGCCCAGGTGGATGCGGCGGTCCAGGCGTCCGCCGTCGACGTAGGCGTCCACGCTGGTCTGGGGGCCCGGTCCGGTCGGGCGGGCGGAGCCGCCCCAGCCGTTGCGGGAGGTGTCGATCAGCATGCCGATGCCGCTGTCGAAGCCGGCCTGGATGAGCCGCTGCCGCATGGCCAGGGCGTAGGACTGCTCGTCGGTGTAGCGGTTCCAGTCCACCCACTTGGACTCGCGCACCGACTTGCCGGCGATGTTGTCGTTGATGGAGAAGTAGGGCTCGGTCGTCGCGCCGTAGTTGGCGGTGTTGGTGATGAATCCGTGCACGTTCGACATCGCGCCCGAGTCGCGGCCGACCTGGGCGAGCAGGTCGGCGGTCGGGCCGAAGTTGTCGTCCCAGCCGATCCAGCCGTGGTGGCCGATGTCGATGTAGTTGTAGACGTTCGGAATGGCGCCGAGCGTCTTCAGGGCGTAGGCGATGCCCTTCTGGTAGTTGCCGTTGGCCTTCATCGTGTCGCAGTTGGCGGTGGCGGTCGGCCGCGGCGACACGTTGGTGATCAGGTTGGGCAGCGAGTCGATCTCGACGACCGTGACGATCCGCAGATTGGCGTACTTGGGATCCTTGAAGATCGCCGCGATCGGGTCGATGAACTCGGACTGGTAGGTGGCCAGGTCGTTGGGCCCCAGCTCGCCGTTGGACGCCAGCGCGGAGCAGTCACGGCCGGGCAGGTTGTAGACGACGACCTGGATGAGGTTGGCGCCCTGCTGCAGCGCGGTGTCGAGGTGGGCGCGCAGGCCGCGGGCGCCGGAGGTGCCGGCGATCGCGGCCCGGCGGTCCATCCACACGCCGGTGGGCTGGTTGGAGATGCGGTTGCCGCCGGGCTCGGCGTTGGCCTTGGCCGCCCAGTCGGGGTTCACGTAGACCTTGGCGCCCGCGTACGGGTTGTCGACGCGGCTGCCGGCCGGCGGGTCGGTGGGCGGATCCGTCGGCGGGTCCGTCGGCGGGTCGGTCGGGGTGGTGGTGCCGGTGCAGGTGGTGCCGTTCAGCTTGAACGTGGTCGGGATCGCGTTGGTGCCCGAGTAGGTCGCCTGGAAGCCGGGCGTGACCGTGGCGCCGGTCGCCAGCGCGGCGTTGTAGGAGGCGTTCTTCAGCGTGGCGTGCTGCCCGGACTGGGTGTAGGAGCTGTTCCAGCTGCCGGTGATCCGCTGGTCGCCGGAGAAGTCCCACTCCAGCGTCCAGTTGCTCAGCGCGTCGCCCAGGTTGGTGATCGCCACGTTCGCGGTGAAGCCGGTGCCCCACTGGTTGACCGTGTAGCTCACCTTGCAGCCCGCGGCGGCGGCCGCCTGGGTGTTGGCCACGGCGACCGCACCGGAGGCCAGCAGCAGCGCTGCGGCTCCGGAGGCGACGCCGCGGCGCGCGATCCTTCTCATCGGGGTCCTCCTCGGGGGTGGGGGATGGGCGTACAGGGGCGGGTCATCGGTGTTCGGCAACCTTTCTGGGTGGGTGGGACGACAGAGAGGCAAAGGCCACGGCCGCCGCCGGCCGTCCGTAGTGGGAGCGACGCGGCTCGGGTGGACGCTGGCCTGGCGGTCCGCCCGGCGCGTCCGGGCGGGCCGCCGAGCGCGGTGCGCGCGGCACGGTCCCCGGACCGGTCGCGGGCGCCGTCACCTGGTCCCCTCGGGAGGGGAGGTGAGGATCTGCGCGGCCGTCGGCTCGGCGACCTGGGGCCGGGCGCCGAACGCCGACAGCTCGACCGTTCCCTGGACGGTCTTGGCCTGGGACGCCTTCTTCCCCGACGTCCCGCCGGACCCGGCCCCGGCCTGCCCTCCGGCGGGCAGGGTGAGCCGCACCCGGCCGGGCCGTCCGGCGTCGTCGGTCCACAGGTCGAAGCCGGTCCGGGACGGCAGCAGCCGCACGAACTCCTTCAGCGCCGGGTCGGGGCTCGCCTTGAGCGCCGCGTCCCGGTCGATCTCGCCCCGCACGTGCCAGATGCCGCCCGGTGTGCCGGACGCGGCGGGACGCGTCGCGGCGCGCAGGACCATCGCGACACGGTGCGGGTCGGAGAACCCGGCGAAGGTGCGGGTGCCGCGGGCCGCGCGCAGCCAGCTGCGGCCGGTCCGGCGCTGCAGCGCGGGCGGCAGCGAGACGTACTCTGTGCCGTCGATCGACAGCACGGTGGCGCGGGCGTCCCTGAGGACGCCGTCCATGCGGCCCGCGGGCCGCCGCGCGTCCCACACGCCGGTCATGTCCATCCGGTGGGCGGGACGGCCGTCGCCGCCGGGCATGGCGACCCGCATGGTGAGCCGGAACGACGCCGAGCCCTCCAGGTTGCCGGCGCCGGCGGCCAGCAGC
>NZ_BAAAZG010000053.1:6234-38569 GCF_039536785.1 Actinomadura miaoliensis | reverse complement strand
CGGACGACGCCGCGGCGGGCGGCGCCCCCGCTGCGCCGTGCACCGCCGCGGCGGGCGTCCCGGCGCTGAACCGGGACCCGCGGCGATTGGGGGGAGTGGGGCGGTCAGGCCCAGCGCCGCGGGAACCGGCCCGTCCATGCGTCGGCCACGCCGGCCGCCGGGACCGCCCCGGCCCCTGGCCGACGGTGCGTGCCTGGTCTTCACAGGTCCAGGAAAACCCGCCATTGCTCTGGATGGTGCGCCTCCGCGCCCGCCGTGTCTGCGTCATCTGACACATTCGCCGGGAAGAACGGACCGGACGTCAGGAAAGCGGTCAAGCCTGGCGGGCCCGCCACGCCGGGCGTGCCCGGCCCGGTACGGCACGGGTCGCGGGCGCCGCTGTCAACGCCCCCGTCAGGACGCGCCGGAACGGGCCGCCAGCGCGTTCAGCAGGCGGTTGACCGGGCCGTCCAGCCCCCACCGGTCGGCCAGCTCCACCAGCGCGTCCGGATCGCGCGGTTCGGCAGGCAGCCGGTCGTCCAGATCGCGCAGCTCGGCCGCGTCGATGTCGGTGACCACCCGCACCACCGTGCCCGCCACCGCCAGGTACCCGCGGGCGGCCTCCAGCCGGCGCCGCGCCCCTGCCGGGAAACCTTCGTCGGTGCCCGCGTCCAGCGCCGCCAGGATCCCCTCCACCGACCCGAACCGGGTGACCAGGGCCGCGGCGGTCTTGTCGCCCACGCCCGGCACGCCCGGCAGCCCGTCGCTGGGGTCGCCGCGCAGCGTGGCGTAGTCGGCGTAGCCGCGGCCGGGGATGCCGTACTTGGCCGCGACCTCCTTCTCGCCCATGACCTGCAGGTTGCGGATGCCGCGCGCGGTGTACAGCACCTGCACCGGGCCGCGCTCGTCCACCAGCTGGAACAGGTCGCGGTCGCCGGTGACCACGTCGACCGGCCCGCGCGCCGCGCCCCGCACCGCCAGCGTGCCGATCACGTCGTCGGCCTCGTAGCCGGGCACCCCGGTGCGGGCCAGCCCGAAGGCGTCCAGCACCTGGTCGATCACCGGCAACTGCGCCTCCAGCGCGTCGGGCGTCTGGTCGCCGCCGTCGGCGGCGACCCGGTGCGCCTTGTACGACGGCAGCGCCTCCACCCGGAACCGCGGCCGCCAGTCGGCGTCCATGCAGCACACCAGCCGCTCGGGGGAGCGGTCCCGGACCAGGCTGGCGATCATGTCCAGCAGCCCGCGGACGGCGTTGACCGGCGTGCCGTCCGGCGCGGTCACGCTCTCGGGCACGCCGTAGAAGGCGCGGAAGTACAGCGACGGCGTGTCCAGCAGCATCAGCCCGCTCATGCCGCCCATCCTCCCACGCGGGACGCCACCCGCGGGCGTTCGGCGCCGCCCCCGGAGCCGCTCCTCTAGCCCTCGCCCGCCACCTCGCGCTCGTAGGCGCGCAGCGTGTCGACGACCAGGCGGCGCTGCTCGGCGGTCAGCGGCTCCAGGACGGTGCGCCACGCCTGCGCGCCGCGCGCCAGCCAGGCGTGCACCGCCTCGCGGTTGGCCGGGGCGACGCTGACGATGGTGCGGCGGCGGTCGGTCTCGTCCTCGCGGCGCTCCACCACGTCCTTGCGGCTCAGCTCGCCCACCATCAGGCTCACCGTGGTCGGCGCCACCTCCAGCCGGGCGGCCAGCTCGTTGACCGTCAGCGGCCCGTCGAACAGCAGGTAGGCCAGCAGCGACAGGTGCCGCGGCGCCAGGTCCAGCGACCGCAGCGGCTCGGGCGGCGGTGTGCGCTTGGCCCGGCCGACCAGGCGCGGCATCAGCAGCAGCAGCGTGCGGACCCCGTCGTCGACGGACAGCCCCTCACCCGTTGACATACCTTGATCTCCAAAATAGTTTTGCTTCTAAAGCAAATAGCCTTCCGTCTGGAGGTCATCGTCGCATGCCCGGCTGGAACGACCAGATCATCGAGGAGTTCCGGGGGAACGGCGGCAAGGTCGGCGGCATGTTCGAAGGAACGCCGCTGGTGCTGCTCACCACCACCGGCGCCCGCACCGGCCGCCGCCACACCACCCCCCTGACCTGCCTGCGCGACGGCGAACGCCTGCTGGTGTTCGCCTCCAACGCCGGCGCCGACCACCACCCCGCCTGGTACGGCAACCTGCTGGCCGACCCGCGGGTCACCGTCGAGATCGGCGACGGCGCGTCCATCGAGACCTTCGACGGTCTGGCCCGGCCCGTCGAGGACGCCGAACGCGACCGGCTCTACGCCAAGGTCGCCGAGCTGATCCCCGCCTACGCCGAGTACCAGGACAAGACCGACCGGGTCATCCCCGTCGTCGCCCTGTACCGCTCCGACCCCCGCACCCGCGCCCTGGGCGACGAGCTGGTGCGCATCCACCGGGAGCTGCGCCGCCGGCTGGACGAACTGCTCGACGACGTCGACGCCCACCTCGCCGGGAACCGGCCCTCCGGCACGCCCCCCGCCCTGGACGGGCAGCTGCGCGAACGCTGCCTGCTGTTCTGCGAGGCCGTCCACGGCCACCACACCAACGAGACCGAACGCGGCTTCCCCCTGCTGGAGAAGAGATTCCCCGAACTGGCGCCCGTCCTGCAGGAGCTGCGCCGCGAACACGACACCCTCGCCCGCGTCCGCGACGAGATCGAACGGGTGCTGGCGCGCCTGGGCGCCCCCGGCCACGACGCCGGGCGCCTGCGCGACCAGCTGCACGCCCTGGCCGACCGGTTGCGCGAGCACTTCGCCAAGGAGGAACGCCACCTGGTCGACTCCCTCAACACGCTGTAGGCGACCCGGCGGCGGCGGTCCCCGGACGCGCGTGTGACCCGCCCTGACCGGCGGGCATACGATGCTGACCGACAGCTGACGGACAAGGCAGCTCACGGACATGGGGATGGATGTGACAACGCGGTTGTATCCACGGGAGCGGCTGGGCCGGGTCCAGCAGGCGGCAGGACGCGCGGGGCTGGGCGCCGTGCTGCTGACGCCCGGGCCGGACCTGCGCTACGTGACCGGCTACGACGCCAAGCAGCTCGAACGGCTCACCTGCCTGGTCGTGCCCGCCGCCGGGGACCCCTTCCTCGTGGTGCCCCGGCTGGAGCTGCCCGCCGCCCAGGCGTCCCCCGCCGGGGACCTGGACGTGGAACTGGTGCCCTGGGACGAGACCGACGACCCCTACGCGCTCGTCGCCTCCCGCCTGCCCCGCGGCATCGCCAACGTCGCCGTGGCCGACCGGATGTGGGCGGTCATGGCGCTGCGGTTCCGCGCCGCCCTGCCCGGCGCCGAGCAGGTCCCCGCCGGAGGCGTCATGCGCGAGCTGCGCATGCGCAAGAGCGCCGCCGAGGTCGCCGCGCTGCGCGAGGCCGGCGCCGCCATCGACCGGGTGCACCGGCGGGTCCCCGACCTGCTCAAGCCCGGCCGCACCGAACGCGAGGTCGGGCGCGACATCGCCGACGCGATCATCGCCGAGGGGCACGCCACCGTCGAGTTCGTCATCGTCGGGTCCGGCCCCAACGGAGCCAACCCGCACGCCGAACTGTCCGACCGGATCATCCGGCCCGGCGAACCCGTCGTCGTCGACATCGGCGGCGCCATGCCCAGCGGCTACTGCTCCGACTCCACCCGCAACTACTGCATCGGCACGCCGCCCGAGGAGTACCTGGCCTACTACCGGGTCCTGCAGGAGGCGCAGCAGGCGTCCTGCGACGCGATCCGCCCCGGCGTCACCCCCGAGTCGGTGGACGCCGCCGCACGCGACGTCATCGCCGCCGCCGGATACGGCGAGCACTTCTTCCACCGCACCGGCCACGGCATCGGCCTGGAAGGCCACGAGGACCCCTACATCGTCGCGGGCAACACCGAACCCCTCGAACCCGGCATGGCGTTCTCCATCGAACCGGGCATCTACCCCGGCCCCCACGGCGCCCGCATCGAGGACATCGTCGTGTGCACCGACGACGGGTACGAACGCATGAACACCGTCACCCGCGACCTGGTCATCGTCGACTAGCCGGCTGACCAGCCGGCCCGGCGCCCACCGGGATCACCCACCGCCCGGCACCGGCACCACGGTGCCGGGCGGACGGGCGGGCGGATACGGCTCGGGCGTCCACGCGACGCCGAAGACGTGCTCGCCCGAACCGACCTCCACCGGCTCGCCGCCGCCCGGCGCCACCACCACCGCCGAGGCGTTCGGCGGCACCACCACCCGCACCTCCAGCCGGTCGCCGTCCAGCGACCACCCCGCCGACGCGGTGCCGTACGGGGTGTCGTGGACGGCCCGCGCGTACGTCAGCCCCCCGCCGGGACGCGGACGCACCAGGATCCTCCGGTAGCCGGGCGCCGCGGGCGCCAGCCCCGCCACCGACCGGTGCAGCCAGTCCACGATCGCCCCCGGCGCGTAGTGGTTGAACGAGGTCATCTCGCCCGGGTTGAGGCGCCCGTCGGGAAGCAGGGCGTCCCAGCGTTCCCACACCGTCGTCGCGCCCATCGTGACCGGATACAGGAACGACGGGCAGCCGCGCTCCAGCAGCAGCCGGTACGCCAGCTGCGTCTCACCGGCGTCCTCCAGCGCGTCGGCGATCAGCGGCGTGCCGGCGAACCCGGTGCCGACGCGGTAGCCGCCCGCGTGGACCAGCTCGGCCAGCCGCCGCCCCGCCCGCTCCCGCTGCGCCGCCGACGGCAGCAACCCGAAACGCAACGCCAGCGCGTACGCGGTCTGCGAGTCGCCCGCCACCCGGCCGTTGGGGGACACGAACTCGTCGGCGAACGCCCGCCGCACCCGCGCCGCCAGCTCGGCGTAGCGGCCGGCGTCCTCGTCACGGCCCAGCAGCGCCGCCACCCGCGCCACCGTCTCGGCGGAACGCGCGAAGTACGCCGTCGCCACCAGCGCTCCGTCGGTGCGGCCCGCCGCCGGACGGTCCGGCGGCGCCGCCGGGTCCAGCCAGTCGCCGAGATGGAACTGCCCGTCCCACACGCACGACGGACCGGCCAGCTCGGCCACGCGGTCCACCCACGCGGTCATGCCGGGGTAGCCGCGGCGCAGCACCTCCACGTCGCCGAACCGCTCGTACAGCGTCCACGGCGCCAGCGTGACCACGTCGCCCCACCCGGCCTGCGCGGTGTCCCAGCCCATCGCCGGGTCCGGCACCGTCAGCGGCGGCGTGCCGGACGGCGAGGCCGTCTGCTCGGCCAGCACGTCGCGCAGCCACGAGGTCAGCACGCCCGCGCAGTCGTACAGGAAACTGCCCGCCGGAGCGAAGACCTGCAGGTCACCGGTCCAGCCGAGCCGCTCGTCGCGCTGCGGGCAGTCGGTCGGCACGTCCAGGAAGTTGCCGCGCATGCTCCACACCACGTTGTCGTGCAGCCTGTTCAGCAGCGGCTCGGAACACTCGAACCACCCCGTGCGCCGCATGTCGCTGTGGCACACCACGGCCGTGACGTCGTCGGCGTCCGGCTCGCCCGGCCAGCCCTGGATCTCGGCGTACCGGAAGCCGTGGAAGGTGAACGACGGCTCCCACTCCTCGGCCTCGCCCGTCCCGCGCAGCACGAACGCGTCCTCGGCCCTGGCCCCCCGCAGCGGACGCAGCGCGAGCTCGCCGTCCTCCAGCACCTCGGCGTGCCGCAGCACGATCCGCGTCCCGGCCGGGCCGCGCGGCCGGATCCGCAGCCGCCCCACCACGTTCTGCCCGAAGTCGACGATCACCCGCCCGCCGGGGGAGCGGCCCACCGACACCGGCCGCACCAGTTCCGTGCGGCGCACCGGCGGCCCCGTGGGCGCCACCAGCCGCGCCGCGTCCACCGCCTCGGCGCGCACGGCCGCCCAGCCGGCGTCGTCGAACCTCGGGGACGTCCAGCCGTCCCACATCAGCCGGGCGTCACAGGTCTCGCCGTCGTACAGGCCCGCCTCGGTGATCGCGCTCGCCGCCGTCCGCCACGCGCCGTCCGTGCCGACGACCTGCCCGCCGCCGGACGCGTAGACGATCTCCAGTTGCGCCAGCAGGGCACCGCGGTCACCCCAGATGTTGCGCCTGCCGCCGGAAAAGCCCAGCCGCCCCCGGAACCAGCCCTCGGCGACCAGCGCCCCCAACGCCGCCGGACCGGGACGCAGCAACCCGGTCACGTCATGGGTCTGGTACCGCAGGCGATGGCGGTAGCTCGTCCACCCCGGCGGCAGGACGTGATCGCCGACCTCGGTGCCGTTGAGCCACAGCCGGTACACCCCGTGCGCGGTGACGTACAGCCGCGCCCGCCGCACCTCGCCGCCCACGACGAACTCCCGGCGGAACGCCGGCACGGCCGGATGCGCGCCCGCCGGGGAGATCAGCCGGGCCGTCCAGTCGCCGGGATCCAGCAGCCCCGCCTCCACCGGCCGCGGATCGCTCCACCCCGTCGCACCGCCCGAACCCCACACCCGCACCTGCACCGCCAGCCGCTGCCGCGACGCCAGCCGCGGCCCCGGCCACGCCACCAGGTTCGACTCGTCGTCCTCGACGCGCTCGCCGCACCAGGCCACCGCGCCGTCCTCCGCCAGCGCCCGCACCTGGTACGCCGCCTGCCGCCACCCCGGCGGAGCCCCGCCGACCAGCCACGACAACCGGGGCGCCCGCTCCCCGATCCCCAGCGGCTCGCGGTGATGTTCGAAACGCAGGTCGGTGATGCGCACGGCTCCTCCAGGCCCACCGCCGCACAGGCGATCCCGCCGGCACGGCCCGCCCACCGTAACCTCCGCGCCGCGCGCCCCACATCTTCCAGACAGCCGCGCCACGGCCACCGGTCGCCGCGCGGGCGGCCGGTGGCGGGTCCTGACAGCCGTTCCGCCGGAAGCGGCGGAGGCCGCGGCGGGTCAGGTGACCGTGCAGGAGGCCCCGTTCAGGGTGAACGACGCCGGCTTGGCGGTGTTGCCGTTGTGGGTGGCCTGGAACCCGATGCTGACCGACGCGCCGGACGCCAGCGACGCGTTGTAGGACACGTTCCTGGCGGTGACCTGGCCGCCGGCGGGGGAGAAGGCGGCGTTCCACCCGGACGTGATCGTCTGACCGGAGGGCAGGGTGAACGCCAGCGACCAGCCGTTGACGGCGGACGAGCCGGTGTTGGTGATCGTGATGGTCTCGGTCAGCCCGGTGTTCCAGGCGTTGACCGTCACGCCGACCCGGCACGCCCCCGACGGCGGCGGGTCGGTCGGCGGGTCGGTCGGCGGGGTGCCGCCGCCGGTGATGCCCAGGAAGTCCAGGATCCGCGCGGCCATGCCGCCCGCCATGATGTTGTGGCCGCCGCCCTGAATGCTGATCGCCTCGACCGGGGCGGTCGTGCCGGTGCCGCCGTAGCGGGTTCGGGTCCAGTTCGCCTGCGGCTGGTCGGTGGAACTGGGCATCTGGCCGACGCCCAGCACGTTCGTCCACTGCTTGATCTGCTCGCCGAAGTTGGGATAGCGCAGCACGTCGTCGTTGGTGCCGTGCCAGATCTGCATGCGCGGCCGGGACCCGCCGTACCCGGGATGGGCGGCGCGGACCAGGTCGCCCCACTGCTGCGGGGTCTTGGTCACGGTCCCGTTGGCGCACGCGCTGTTCCACTCCGACCCGTCGGTGGTGGCGAAACAGCCGAACGGCACCCCGGCGACCGCCGAGCCCGCCTTGAACACGTCGGGGTAGTCGCCCAGCAGCACGTTGGTCATCATCGCGCCGGAGGAGATGCCGGTGACGTACACGCGGTCGGGATCGGCGCCGCGGTTCTGCTGCTCCCAGCGGACCATCGAGACGATGCCCGCCGGGTCGCTGTTGCCGTTGCGCGTCAGCGCCCCCGGACTCGACACGTCGAAACACTTGCTGCTGCGCGTCACCGACGGGTAGACGACGATGAACCCGTACCGGTCGGCCAGCGACGCGTACTCGGTGCCCGAGTACATGTCCGGCCCGGAACCGGTGCAGTAGTGCACGGCCACCAGCACCGCCGGACGCTGCGCCACGTTGGCCGGCACGTACTCGTACATCCGCAGGCCGCTCGGGTTGTACCCGAAGTTCGTCACCTCGGTGAGCGCCGCCGCCGCCGACGGCGGCGACAGCGCCAGCGCGCCCCCCACCGCCAGCGCCAGGGCGAACAGCGCCGCCACAAGCCTTGATTTCACCTTCTGCTGCTCCTCACATGGAGGGGCCGGGAACAGGCCCGGCCGAGGGCCGAAATCACCAAGGCGCCGTACTCGCAGAGCGGTTTGCCGATTGCTGCGAACCCGCCGAACGTTAGGTACCAGCGCCACACCCCGTCAAGGAACCGGCGCCGGAATGCCGCAAGGCCCGCCTCACCTGCGGCTTCGAAGGTCAGGACAAGAAAGATTTCACGACCCCCCGGGACCTTCCACGGCCGGTGCGTCGAAATCTTTCGCCGCTCACCAAGCCGAAATTCGGCAATTCCCGCGAATGTGGCAACCTGGCGCCGCGCCGCCGCACCGCCGCAGACATGACGCGGGCGCGGCAATGTCGTTCGGCAGAACAAAAACGCCTCCGGCCGCCCACAGAAACCGCGGACGGACCACTCCAACGTTCCGCTGACACGCGAACGCGCTTCGGACAACGCGTCAGGCAAGGAGGCAGTGGTCTCACAGACGCCAGTCCGCGCGGCCCCGGGGCCATGGCGCGGACCCCCAACACTCATGACGCAGTGCCCTCGGCGACGGCGCGATCCGCCACCACTCCCTACGCAGGCACGCGCCGACACCGCGCCAGCGGATCGCGATCCCGCAAGCCCGCCGGGCGCAGCAGCATCCGGATCCATGACCACACGCGCGAGGACGGCACCGAACCCACTGGGCGACTCGCGCGTGAGGGCGGTGTAGGTCGGCGGGCTGTGCCCCTGAAGGCGGCGCCGAGCCCGCCCAGCGGCTGTGCGCGTGAGGCGGGCTGTGCGCGTCGAGCGGTTGTGCGCGGAGGGGGGTGCTGTGGGGCCGGGTGGCTGTGCGCATCGAGTGGCTGTGCGCGTAAGGGTGTGCTGTGTGGATCCAGCGGCGGTGCCCGTGAGGGTGCTCTGTGTGGGTCGGGTGGCTGTGCGTGTGAGGGTGGGGGCGTGCGCGTTGGGGGGCTGTGCGTGTGAGGTGGGCGGTGCGGGGCGGGGGCTGCGCGCGTGGGGGCGGTGTCGGGTTACGCCGCTGCCGCTGGTGGTCGTGGCGGTGGTCGTGGCGGGTCGGGGGTGGTGTTGGTCAGGGCGTATGTCGTGGGGCGGCGGGGGCGGGGTTTTTCGGCTTGGGTGGGGTTGTGGCGATTCATTGACTTATGTGTGTGTTATGCAGTTAACTCGGTTCCTGACGGAGGACCGGTCGAGTTGTTGCGGTCATCGGCGGGCTCGGCCGGGCCACGCCCGGACAGGCTCGCGGGCGCCGGCACAGGTGGTCGACGCGCCCGCGGACCCCGCATCGCCTTCCCGAGGGAGGTATCGATGACCACCACGTTCGAACCGGCCGGCGCGGACCCGGCCGCCGTCCTGCACTACCCGATGGAGCGGGCGGCGGGCTGCCCGTTCGACCCGCCACCGGGCCTGCGGGCCCAGCAGCGCGAGGGACCGATCACCAGGGTCCGGCTGTGGGACGGCAGCACCCCGTGGCTGGTGACCCGCTACGCCGACCAGCGGGCGCTGATGAGCGACCCGCGCGTCAGCGCCGACGTCTCCCGTCCCGGCTATCCGAACGTCGCGCCGATCCCGAGCGGCGGCCCCTCGGGCTTCAGCTTCATCACCATGGACGACCCCGAGCACAACCGGCTGCGGCGCATGGTGACCGCGCCGTTCGCCATCCGCCGGGTGCGGGCGATGCGGCCGGCGATCCAGGAGATCGTCGACGGTCTCATCGACGACATGCTGGCCGGTCCCAAGCCGGCCGACCTGGTCGAGGCGTTCGCCCTGCCCGTGCCGTCGCTGGTCATCTGCCGGCTGCTCGGCGTGCCCTACGACGACCACGAGTTCTTCCAGGCCAACAGCAAGATCCTCATCCGGCGCAGCGTCGCCGTCGAACGCCGCGACGAGGCCCGCCGGGCGCTGCTCGGCTACCTCGACGACCTGATGGCCGACAAGCTCGCCCGTCCCGGCGACGACCTGCTGTCCGGGCTGGGCGAACGGGTCAGGGCCGGCGAGCTGACCCGCGCGGAGGCCGCCCGCATGGGCGTGCTGCTGCTGGTCGCCGGGCACGAGACCACCGCCAACATGATCGCGCTCGGCACCCTGGCGCTGCTGCGCAACCCGGACCAGCTCGCGCTGCTGCGCGACGCCGACGACCCCGCGCTGGTCGAGTCGGCGGTGGAGGAGCTGCTGCGGTACCTGACCATCACGCACATGGGGCGGCGCCGCGTCGCGCTGGCCGACATCGAGATCGGCGGCCAGGTGATCCGCGCGGGCGACGGGATCGTGCTGCCCAACGACCTCGCCAACCGCGACCCCGACGCCTTCCCCGAGCCCGACCGGCTCGACCTGCGCCGCGGCGACGCCCGCCGCCACGTGGCGTTCGGCTTCGGCGTGCACCAGTGCCTCGGCCAGCCGCTGGCCCGGATCGAGCTGCAGGTCGTCTACGGCACCCTGTACCGGCGCGTGCCCACGCTGGCGCTCGCCACGGACCTGGAGAAGATCCCGTTCAAGCACGACGGGGCCGTCTACGGCGTCTACGAACTGCCCGTCACCTGGTGACGCACCTGAGGGGAGTCAGATGAAGGTCATCGTGGACCAGGACAAGTGCGTCGGATCCGGGCAGTGCGTGCTCACCGCCGAGCGGGTGTTCGACCAGCGCGAGGAGGACGGCATCGTGGAGCTGCTCGACCCCGAGCCGCCCGCCGAGGCCGCCGCCGACGTCCGGCTGGCCGCGTCGCTGTGCCCCGCCCTGGCCATCCGGATCGAGGACGCCACGGCATAGCCGCCGAAGGCCCGGCCCCGCCCGGCCGGCCTGCTCCGGCGTGACGTCGGCGATGTCGGCTCCGCCAGGCGACACGGCCCGGTCGCCACGCGGCCCTTGACCGAGCAAATGAACGCTCGTTTAATTCCGCGTATGGGCCGTGTCGCCGGCGTCACCGCCGCCGAGACCCGTGAACGGCTGCTGCGCGCCGCCGCCGACGCGTTCGCCGCACGCGGGTACGACGGCACGCGCGTCGCCGACATCGCGGCGGCCGCGGGCGTCAGCAACGGCGCCCTGTACGCGCACTTCGGCTCCAAGGCCGAACTGCTGGTGGCGGCGCTGCGCGCGCACGCGCGGCGCGTCCTGGCCGATCTGGTCGACGCCGAGCCCGAACGGTCACTGGCCGACCTGCTGCTGATCGCCGGACGGTGCCTGCCGCGTCCCCGCGACACCCGCGGCGACCTCATCGTCGAGGCGCTGGCGGCGGCCCGCCGCGACGGCGACGTCGCCAAGCCCATGCGCGACTACGTGGGCGAACGCGTCGACGGGGTCGCCGACCTGCTGCGGGCGCCCCGCGGCGGCGGCGAGCTCGACCCCGCGCTGTCCCCGCGCGCCCTGTCCTACCTGTGCTTCCTGCTGGCGGTGGGAAGCGCGCTGGTCCCGCCGGACCTGCTCGCGGTCGACGAGGAGGAGTGGGCCGCGCTGCTCGCCCGCCTCGCGTCCGCCGTCGTCGCCCCCGACGAGTCCGCCCCCGACGACGCCACCCCGACCCAGTCCACCCTCACCGACGGCACCCCGAAGACGGGAGACACGCAGTGAAAGTGCGGATCGACACCGGCCGCTGCCAGGGCCACGGCCGCTGCTACGACCTGGCCCCCGACTTGTTCGGTGAGGACGAGGAGGGCTACGGGACGGTCCTCGGCGACGGGATCGTCCCGCCGGAGAAACGGGACCAGGCGCGCCTGGCGGCCGCCAACTGTCCCGAACACGCCATCGAACTGGCCGAGGAGTCCTGACATGACGGTCGACGACCGTTTCCCCCGGGAGGTCGGCGACCTGCCCGACACCCGGTCCGGCGGCACGCGCAGCGAGGTCGTCACCGGCCCGGTGACGGATTGGGCGACCGACTTCTCGCACGTCGAACCCGAGTGGGCCGCCGACCCGTACCCGATCCAGGACGACCTGCGGCGGCGCTGCCCGATCGCGCGCACCGAGCGGTTCGGCGGCGCCTGGCTGCCCACCCGCTACGAGGACGTCGCGGCGATCGCCTACGACACCGAGCGCTTCACCTCCCGGTCGGTCGTCATCAGCAACTTCCGGCCGTCGCGCGAACTGGAGCCGGTCGGGGTCAGCCCGCCGATCTCCTCCGACCCGCCGTTCCACCACGACGCCCGCAGGCTGCTGCTCCCGGCGTTCACCAAGAGCGCCGTCAGGCGGCTGGAGCCCGCGACCAGGGCGTACTGCAACGAGCTCGTCGACGGGTTCAAGGGACGCGACGTCGTCGACGCCGCCCAGGACTACGCCCAGCACATCCCCATGCGGGTGATCGCCGACATGCTCGGCTTCCCGCCCGAGGACGGGCCGCGGTTCCGCGAGTTCGTCGAGAGCGTGCTCGAGGGCGTCAACCTGCCGACCGACGAGCGCATCGAACGCGTGGACAGGCTGTTCGACTACCTGCTCGCGCAGATCCACGACCACGTCGCGCACCCGCGCGACGACCTGACGACCTACCTCATCAACGCCGAGCTGGGCGGGCGCAAGCTCGACGCGTCCCAGGTCTCGGGCATGATGGCGCTGCTGCTGATCGCCGGGATCGACACCACGTGGAGCGCGATCGGCGCGTCGCTGTGGCACCTGGCCGGGACGCCCGGCGACCGCGAGCGGCTGGTCGCCGAGCCCGGCCTGCTGCCGACCGCGATGGAGGAGTTCCTGCGCGCCTACGCGCCGGTCACGATGGCGCGGCTGGTCAAGGACGACATGCGCTGGCGCGGCGTGGACATGAAGGCCGACGACTGGATCCTGCTGTCGTTCCCCGCCGCCAACCGCGACCCGGCGCAGTTCGAACGGGCCGGCGAGGTCGTCATCGACCGCGAGGTCAACCGGCACGCCGCGTTCGGCCTGGGCGTGCACCGCTGCGTCGGCTCGCACCTGGCCCGCATGGAGCTGCGCGTCGCGCTGGAGGTCTGGCTGGAGCGCATCCCGGAGTTCACGCTGGCCGACCCGTCCGCGGTCACCTGGGCCGCGGGCCAGGTGCGCGGACCCCGCACCCTCCCCATCCGCATCGGCTGACCGGCCGCCCCGTCACCGAAACCCGGTCACACGAGCCCGGTCACATGAGCCCGTCACACGAGCCCCGCCGCAGCCGGTCCCGGCGCGGCGGGCCCTGTCACAGCGGGTACTCGACGCCGGTCAGCTCCTCCGAGACCGCCCACAGGCGACGCTGCGCGGCCGTGTCGTGCGACAGCCTGCTGGACGTGACCGGCTTGGGATGCCCCCTGGCCTCGAACGGCCCGTCCGGTCCGTAGAACTGGCCGCCGCGCACGTCCGGGTCGGTCGCGGCGCGCAGCGTCGGCAGCGCGCCCATCTCGGCGCTCTGGGCGAACACCGGAGCGACCGCCTTGGCGACGACCAGCCGCACCGCCGCGGGGGAGTTGCGTATCAGCTCGGTCGCGGCGAAGCCCGGATGGGCCGCGACCGCGATCGTGCCGGCGTCCCCCTCCGCCAACCGGCGTTGCAGCTCGTAGGTGAACAGCAGGTTGGCCAGCTTGGACTGGGCGTAGGCGGCCATCCGGTCGTAGCGGCGCCGCTCCCACCGCAGGTCGCCGAAGTCGATCCGGGCGCGGACCCGGTGCATGGCGCTGCTGACGGTCACCACTCGGGACCCGGGGACCGGCAGCAGGGCCTCCAGCAGCAGCCCGGTGAACGCGAAGTGCCCCAGGTGGTTGGTCCCGAACTGCAGCTCGAACCCGTCCCGCGTGGTGCCCTTGGGCGTGTACATCACCCCGGCGTTGTTGATCAGAAGGTCGATCCGCGGATGCCGGGAGCGCACCTCGCGGGCGGCGGCGCGCACGGACTCCAGCGAGGTCAGGTCCAGGCGCAGGACCGAGACGTCCGCCTGCGGGGCGGTCTCGGCGATCCGGGCGGCGGCCCGCCCGCCCTTGTCCGCGTTCCGCACCGCCAGCACCACCGTCGCGCCCCGCTCGGCCAGCACGCGCGCGGTGTCGAAGCCGAGCCCGGTGTTGGCGCCGGTCACCACGGCGACCCGGCCGTGCTGGTCCGGGACGTCCTGGGCGTTCCACTTCCGTGCCATGCCGATCACCCTAACCCTCGCCGCCGCCCGGTTCCGGGCGAGGCCGACGGCCCTGCGCCCGATGGGGACGCAGGGCCGTCGGCCGGTGGACGTGAAGCGCGGCGGGTCAGCTCGCGGGCGCGGCCGACGGCTCCGCCGGGGCCTTCTCGTGCGGGGAGGAGGACCGGCCGGACGAGCGGGTCGGGATGGTCAGCGCGATCGCCGCAGCCAGGACCGCGACGCCGCAGCCGATCAGCATGCCGGCGCGGAACCCGTCCTCGGACGGCAGGACGCGCCCGCCCAGGTTCACCGTCATCTGCGCCAGCACGACACCGACCACCGCCGCCGACACCGACGTGCCGATCGAGCGCATCAGCGTGTTGAAGCTGTTGGCCGACGCGGTCTCCGACACCGGCACCGCGCCCATGATCAGCGCGGGCATGGCCCCGTACGCCAGCCCCACGCCCATGCTGCACAGGCAGGTGACGACCAGCAGGCCCCACGTCGACCCCATGAACAGCGTCGACGACCCGTAGCCGAGCGCGATGACCAGGGCCCCGGCGACCAGGGTGAACTTGGGGCTGCGGGCGGCCGACAGCCGGGCGCCCAGCGGCGAGACCAGCATCATCATCAGGCCGGAGGGGGCCATCCACAGACCGGCCGCCAGCATCGACTGGCCCAGCCCGTAGCCGGTGGCCTCGGGCAGCTGCAGCAGCTGCGGAATGATCAGCGACTGCGCGTACATGGAGAAGCCGACGACCACCGAGGCGGCGTTGGTCAGCAGCACCGGGCGCCGCGCGGTGACGCGCAGGTCGACCAGCGGGTCCGCGGTCCGCAGCTCCCACCAGCCCCAGACCGCCAGCACGACCACCGCGGCGGCCAGCAGGCCGAGGACGGTGCCGCTCGTCCAGCCCCAGTCGGCGCCCTTGGACACCCCCAGCAGCAGGCACACCAGCCCGACGCCGAGGCCGAGGGCGCCGACGGGATCGAAGCGTCCGGCGGCGCGCACCGGCGTGGCGGGCACCAGCAGCCACATCATCACCGCGACCAGCACGCTCAGCCCGGCCGCGGTCCAGAACAGCACGCGCCAGCTGGTCTGCTCGGCGACCGCCGCCGCGAACGGCAGGCCGAGCGCGCCGCCGATGCCCAGCGACGAGCTGACCAGCGCGATCGACGAACCCAGTTTCTCCGGCGGCATCAGGTCGCGCAGCGCGCTGATGCCCAGCGGGATCATGCCCATCCCCATGCCCTGCAGCAGCCGCCCGGCGACCATGGGGGCCAGCGACCCGGCCAGCGCGCAGACCACCGAGCCCGCGATCAGCGGCACCGAGCAGGCCAGCAGGATGCGGCGCTTGCCGTACAGGTCGCCCAGCCGCCCGATCACCGGCGTGGTCACCGCGCCCGCCAGCAGCGTGGCGGTGACCACCCACGAGGCGTTGGCCGGGCTGGTGTGCAGGATGTGCGGCAGCTCGCCGATCAGCGGGACCACCAGGGTCTGCATGAGCGAGGCGACGATCCCCGCCACCGCCAGCACGCTGACTATCCCGCCGGAGCGGGGGGCCGACGTGGAGTTCTCCACGTGGTTCTCCTTTCCGATCAATAGCAATGTGTACGGTACATATAATGTGTGTCATGCACAAGGTGTGTATGATGCACATCACGGCGCGGGGGGTCGCCGCGTGCGCTGGGAAGGGCGGATGCGGGCGGTTGTGCGCAGGCCAGGAGAATGAAGGCATGGACAGGCCCACGCACATGATCGAGTTCGAGACCATGCTGCTGTCACGGCACAGCCTGGCCGCACGCCGCGCCCAGCGCGACAGCGGCCTGCTCGAACGCAGCGCCTATCTGCTGCTGAGCCGTATCCGCATGGAGGGCCCGATGTCCATCCGGCAGCTCAGCGAGGCGTTCGACCTGGACGTCTCCACCCTCAACCGGCAGACCGCCGCCATGACGCGCGCCGGGCTGGTCGAGCGCATCCCCGACCCCGACGGGGGGATGGCCCGCAAGTTCCGCATCACGCCCGAGGGCGAGCGCCGGCTCGACGAGGACCGCGACCACATCGTCCGCAGCCTGGACAAGGTGCTGGCCGACTGGACGCCCGAGGACCTCGCCGCCTTCGCCGGCTACCTCAAGCGGTTCAACACCGACATCGAACGTCTCGGCGGACGCCCCTGGCCCCGCCCCTGACCTCCCGCGCCCCAGTGACGGGGCATCCCGGCGGCGCCCGCACGGGCGCCGGGGCAGGCGCCGCCGACCCGGGGTGGGGCTTGACGTGGCGACGCCTGCGCCGTGAGAGTTGCGGCCGCAATGCTCTGCGCTGATCGTGAACGTGCGGCAGCCGCCGCGCAACGCCGCTGATTTCAAATGGTGATCCGCCGCCCCGCCGCCGCTCCGTTGCCGGCCCACCGGCGCGTCACCGGGACGTCGCCCGGCGGGCGCGCCGCCGTCGCCGCGCCGCCGCCTGCGCCGGCGCGGCCGCACGTACGATGAGGGGGTGTCCGGCGCGCGACTGCTGGTGATCGAGGATGATCCGGAAATCGGATCCGAGCTGGTCACCGCGTTGACCGAGCAGGGATACACCGCCAGCCTGGCCGGAACCGGCGGCGCGGCGGTGGCCATGGTCGACCGGCGGCCCCCCGAACTGATCCTGCTGGACCTCGGCCTGCCCGACGTCGACGGGGTGGAGCTGTGCTCGGTGCTGCGGCGGCGGCTGCCCGGCACCGCGATCGTGGTGCTCACCGCCCGCTCCCAGGAACGGGACGTGGTCACCGCGCTGGACGTCGGCGCCGACGACTACGTCACCAAGCCGTTCCGCCTGCGCGAACTGCTGGCGCGCACCCGCGCGCAACTGCGCCGCCGCCCGCAGCGGGCCGAGGTGGAGGCGCTGGTCGTCGGCGCGCTGCGGCTGGAGCCGGAGGCGCGCCGGGCGTTCGTCGGCGCCCAGGAGGTCGCCCTGCGCCCGCGCGAGTTCGACCTGCTGCTGGCGCTGGCGTCCCGGGCCGGTCGCGTGGTGCCCCGCGCGGAGCTGATGCGCGAGGTGTGGGGCCCCGGCTGGTTCGGCGACCGCAAGACGCTCGACGTGCACGTCTCCGCGCTGCGCCGCCGGCTCGCCGCCGCCGGGCTAAAGTCCGGGCGGATCGTCGCGGTGCGCGGCCGCGGCTACGGTTACGTGGCCGGGCTCTGAGCCGTCGTCTCGGGAACCGCGCCGCGGCACGCCAGGGGCTGCGCGCACACCGGGATCTCGACGGTGTAGGCGGTCGGCCCGTCCGTCCGCGCGAGCAGCCGTCCGCCCTCGGCCTCGGCCAGGGCGCGCGCCAGCGCCAGCCCGATCCCGTGCCCGGCGGGCGCGGCGCGGCGGTGGCCGGCGACGCCGCGGTCCGCGACGTCGATCGCCACGACGGGGCCGCGGTGGCGCGCCGTCAAGGTGATGTCGCCCCGCCCGTGGGCGAGCGCGTTGTCCACCAGCACGTTCAGGATCTGCACGACCGCGGCGCGCGCGGCGCGGACCCGGGGGAACCGGGCGGGGACGTGGACGGTCAGCCGCCGCCCGGCCCGCTCGGCCTGCGGCAGCCAGACGTCGCGGACGCCGTCCAGCAGATGCCGGACGTCGAGCAGCTCGCGCACCTGCCGTCCCCGCGCCAGCAGCAGCATGTCGTCGACGGTGTCGGCGAGGCGGTGCCCGCGCCGCACGGCGGTCCGGATCACCGCGCCCAGGTCGGCCCCCGGACGTTCCAGCGCGGCCTCCAGCCCGATCAGCATCGAGGTCAGCGGGGTGCGCAGCTGGTGCGCGACGTGCTCGCCGTACCGGCGTTCCCGCGCGAAGGCATGGTCCAGACGGCGGGCGGCCCGGACGGCGCGGCGGGTCAGCACCAGCGCCGCCAGCACCAGGGACAGCGCGGTCGCCCAGATCAGCGTCCAGGCGCGCTCCGTCCGGCGCGCCACGGGCGCGTACGGAACGCTCACCCGCATCACGCGGGCGGCCGTCACCGGCATCGCGATCGCCAGCTGCCCGCTCTCCACCGCCTCGTGGGAGTGCCCGTCGTAGGTCGCCGCCGCCAGGGGCGAACGTGCGGGGCCGGTCCCGGCGAGCCGCCGGCCGCCGTACCCGTAGAACCCGACCGCGGAGTTCGGCGCGGTGAGCGACCGCGGGGACTCCACGGCGCGGGCGGCCGTCTCCAGGGCGGTGGCCTGGCGTTCCAGCCGCAGCACGGCCTCGTCCCGGTACAGGTGCCGGGTCACCAGGGACAGCGGGATCGCCGCCAGCAGCACCACCCCGACGACGAGCCCCACACTGGCCAGCAGGGACCGTCCCAGGGACGCGCTCGTGTCCATCGCCTTCATGTGCACTCCGCGAACGGCCGCCACACCGGGTAGGGCCTTCCGACGAGCCGGTTCAGCACGACCAGCAGCGCGCTGGTCAGCGCGATCGCCGCCATGAGGTCCAGCAGCTGCGCCGGGGTGCGCAGCAGCCCCAGGGCGACGATCAGCGTGGTGGCCCCGCCCGGCGGGTGGCGGGTCCACGGCGCCGCCATCCCGGCGCAGGTCAGGCCGAGGGCGATCGCGACGGCGAGGACGCGGCGCCCGTCCGGGTGGGTCAGGTCCGGCGGGGTGCGGGTGAGTCCCGCGCACGCCAGGGCCGCGTAGCCCGCCGTGGCGCTGACCAGGTGCCCGAGCAGGGTGTTGCGCGGGCACGCCGGTTCCGTGGTCGGGCCGGTCAGCGCCAGGTAGATGGTCGGGCCGAGCGAGGGGAACACCAGCGGCCGGTGCGTCCAGCACGCCAGGGCCGCGGGCACGCCGATGCACACGCCCGCCAGGAGCACCGTGGTGACGGCGGTGGCGGACACCCTCATCGGCGGGCGGCGCGTGACTCGGGCACGGACCAGTGGCCGCCGGACGCCCCCGGCCCCTGGGCGCGCGGCCCCGGGCCCGCCCCGCGTGACCGGTAGACGACGTAGGGCCGGACCGCGTAACCCAGCGGCGCGGCGAACGCGTGCACGAGACGGCTGAACGGCCACAACGCGAACAATGCCATGCCGAGCAGCGCGTGCGCCTGGAAGACGAACGGGGCGTCCGCCATCGCCGCCACGTCCGGGTCGAGCGCGAACAGGCTGCGGAACCACACCGACACGCCCAGCCGGTAGTCGTAGTCCCCCGTCGCGGGCCCCAGCAGCGTCGCGGCGAGCCCCGCCAGCAGCGCCGCGGCGAGCACCGGGTACAGCACGCGGTCGTCCCGCCGGGTGGACCTGCGCACCGCCCGGACCCGCACGCGCCGCCACACCAGGACGCCGAGCCCCACCGCGGCCGCCAGCCCGGCAGTGCCGCCCACCGTCAGCGCGTTGAGCCGGTACAGCGACTCCGACATGTGCGCGTGCTCGGTCCAGCTCTCCGGGACCAGCAGCCCGACCACATGCCCGCCGATCACGAAGAACAGGCCGGCGTGGAACAGCGGGCTGCCGATCCGCAGCAGCCTGCTCTCGTGCAGTTGCGTGGACCTCGTCGTGATGCCGAAGCGGTCGTGCCGGAACCGCCAGACCGTCCCGGCGGCGAACAGCACCAGCACCATGTAGGGAAGCACCCCCCACACGGCGACCCGCACATGGTTCACCGGCGCGCTCCCTCCGCCGCGGCGATCGGGTCGCCGAAGGCCGGCACTTCGGGCGCCCCGTCCAGGCCGACCGTCTCGGCGGGCGGCCCGGTGCGCGCCGCCGACCGCACGGCGCGGCGCTCGGCGCGGCCCGGCGCCGGCAGGGTGGCGCGGACGGCGTCCACCAGCAGCGCGTAGGAACTGCCGTGGTCGTGCAGTCCCCGCCGCAGCAGTTCCAGCCCCGCGCGGTGCTCGGCCAGCAGCTCCCCGCCCGCCGCCGGGCAGCGCGCGGCGAACTCCAGCATCACCGGCAGGAAGTCCGGCAGCTCCGCCTCCTCCGGCGCCCACCCGGCCGACCGGTAGCGCGCCTTGAGCGCCGCCAGCGACGCGCCCCGAGAGCGCGTGTCCCCGTCGGTGTAGTACGTCATGTAGAGCGTGCGGCGGCGGCTGCGGTCGAACGTGGCGACGTAGCGGGCCTGCGGCTCCAGCGGCTCCACGTCCCGGGTCTGCCGGACGAAGCGGCGCACCGCGTCCGCGGCCGGGCCCGTCACCCGGCCCAGCGCGTCCGTCACCAGCGGCACCGTACGAGCCCAGCCGGGGCCGGGATAGTTCAGCAGCAGCGAGGCCGACTGCCACACGATCGGTTTGATCACTGTTGGTCCTCCGGACGTGCGGGGAACAGCCCGGCGGGACGGCCGCGTCCGTTCCAGTTCAGCAGGTTGACCCGCCCGCGCAGCCGGTCGTCGGCGGCACGCGCCGGCGGACGGGCGGGCGGGACGTGGAACGCGGCGGCGGGCTCCAGCATCCCCGGGCCGCCGGGATCGTCCAGGCTGCACCCGCCGGAGGGGAACCCGTCGCCGGCCGGACGCCCGTCGTAGGCGGTGGGGATGACGTACCGCTCGTCGTACTTGGCCAGCGCCAGCAACCGGTACATCTCCTCCATGCCGCGCACGTCCATGCCGACGCTCTCGGCGATCCCCGGGTCGCGCGGCTCGCCCAGGTTGACGCGGCGCATGTGCGAGCGCATCGCCGCCAGGCGGCGCAGCGCCGCCTCGACCGGCTCCGGGTCGCCGGCGGTGAACAGCTCGGCCAGGTAGGACACCGGGATGCGCAGCGCCTCGATCGCGCCGAACAGGTTGCCGGCGTCCTCGCCGTCGTGACCGGTGTCCGCCAGCGCGTCCACGATCGGCGACAGCGGCGGCACGTACCAGACCATCGGCATCGTCCGGTACTCCGGATGCAGCGGAAGCGCCACCCGGTAACGGCTGATCAGCGCGTGCACCGGCGACCGCCGCGCCGCCTCGACCCAGTCGTGCGGCACCCCGCAGGCCTCGGCCGCCGCGGCCACCGCCGGGTCGTGCGGGTCCAGGAAGCACCCCAGCTGCGCCGGGTACAGGTCCTTCTCGTCGGGGACGGCGGCGGCGCGCCCCACCCGGTCCGGGTCGTAAAGGATCACGCCGAGGTAGCGCAGCCGCCCCACGCACGTCTCCGAGCAGACGGTCGGCTCGCCCGCCTCGATCCGCGGATAGCACAGCGTGCACTTCTCGGCCTTGCCGGTGCGGTGGTTGAAGTAGACCTTCTTGTACGGGCAGCCCGACACGCACATCCGCCAGCCGCGGCAGCGGTCCTGGTCGACCAGCACGATCCCGTCCTCGATCCGCTTGTACAGCGCCCCGGACGGGCAGGCCGCCACGCACGACGGGTTGAGGCAGTGCTCGCAGATGCGCGGCAGGTAGAACATGAACGCCCGCTCGTACTCCAGGCGGACGCCGTCGCCGATCCTGCGCAGCACCGGGTCGCCGGCCAGCCCGGCCGGACCGCCGCCCAGGTCGTCGTCCCAGTTCGGCCCCCACGTCACCGCGGTCGGCTCGCCGTCGATGAGGGAACGCGGCGGCGCGGTGGGCGGCTCGTCGCCCAGCGGCGCGGCGGTCAGGTTCCCGTAGTCGTAGGTCCAGGGCTGGTAGTAGTCGTCCAGCGACGGCATTTCCGGGTTGGCGAACAGCCGGGCGAACCGGCGGATCCGGCCTCCGCCGCGCGGCACGAGCCGCCCGTGCCGCAGCGTCCAGCCGCCCTTCCACCTGTCCTGGTCCTCGTGGCCGCGCGGATAGCCCTGCCCGGGACGGGTCTCGACGTTGTTGAACCAGGCGTACTCGGTGCCGGCCCGGTTGGTCCACGTCTGCTTGCACGTCACCGAGCAGGTGTGGCACCCGATGCACTTGTCCAGGTTCATCACCATCGCGATCTGCGCCATCACCCGCATGTCAGTAGCTCACCTCCTGGGAGCGCCGGCGGATCACGGTGACCGCGTCCCGCTGGTTGCCGGTGGGGCCGTAGTAGTTCGGCGCGAACGACAGCTGCGCGTGGCCGCCGATGAGATGCGTCGGTTTGATCAGCAGCTTGGTGAGCGCGTTGTGCACGCCGCCGCGGCGTCCGGTGGCCTGCGACCGGGGCACGTTCACCAGGCGTTCCTGCACGTGGTACATGAAGACGGTGCCCGCGGGCATCCGGTGCGAGACGACCGCCCGCGCGACCACCACGCCGTTGCCGTTGACCGCCTCGATCCAGTCGTTGTCGGCGACGCCGATCGCCTCGGCGTCCGGCACGCTGATCCAGATCACCGGCCCGCCGCGCGCCAGCGTCTGCATCAGCAGGTTCTCCTGGTACTCGGAGTGGATCGACCACTTGGAGTGCGGCGTGACGTACCGGACCGTCACCGACCGGCCGTCGCCCGGCGCGGCCGCGCCGTCGCGGAACTCGCCCAGCGCGGCCATGTCCAGCGGCGGCCGGTACACCGGCAGCTGCTCGCCGCACTCGGCGATCCAGTCGTGCTCCAGGTAGAAGTGCTGGCGTCCGGTGAGAGTGTGCCAGGGCTTGGCGTGCTCGGTGTTGAGGGTGAACGGGGAGTAGCGGCGGTCCGGGCCCTCCTTGCCCGACCATTCGAAGCTCGCCCCGACCTGCACGGGACGGTCCTGGGTGTCGCCGAACACCACGCGGCGTTCGGCGACCGACGCGCCCAGCTCGGCCAGCCCCGACGACGGGCCGCACCGCTCGGCGAGCCGCGCGAACCCCTCGGCGGCGATCCGCCCGTTGGTGGTGCCCGACAGCGCCAGGATCGCCTCGCAGAGCTTGACGTCGGTGTCCAGCAGGGGACGTCCCCGCGCCGCGCCGCCGGCGGCTGTGCCGCACCGGGCCGCCAGCCACCCGGCCTCGGCGTCGGGGTGGACGGTGACGCCCTTGACCGTCATGCCCTCCCGCTCCACCAGCGGTCCCAGCGCGGCCAGCCGGTCGGCGACGGCGGTGTAGTCGCGCTCCACGAGGGTGAAGGCCGGCAGGTTGCGGCCGGGCTCGGGCGGCGGCGCGTCCGGCGTGCCCGCCGCCCAGTCGCGGACCCGTCCGCCGGGCGTGGCCAGCTCGCCGGGGGTGTCGTGCAGCGCGGCGGTCGCGACCAGGTCGTGGGCGGTGTCCAGGCGTCCGGCGGCCAGCTCGCCGAGCCTGCGGGCCAGGCCGTGGAAGATGTCGAAGTCGGTGCGGGCCTGCCACGGCGGGATGATCGCGGGGGAGAAGGCGTGCACGTACGGGTGCATGTCGGTGCTGGACAGGTCGTGCTTCTCGTACCAGGTCGCGGCGGGCAGCACCAGGTCGGCGTACAGCGTGGTGGACGTCATCCGGAAGTCCAGCGCCAGCAGCAGGTCGAGCTTGCCGCGCGGCTCGTCGTCCCGCCAGGCCACCTCCGCCGGCCGCGTCCCGGGCCCGGCGGGCGGTGTGGTGGCGTTGTCGGCGGCGCCGAGCAGGTGACGCAGGAAGTACTCGTTGCCCTTGGCCGACGAGCCGATCAGGTTGGCGCGCCACACCGTCAGCACACGCGGCCAGTTCTCCGGCGCGTCGGGATCGGCGCAGGCGAACGACAGCCGCCCGGCCGCCAGTTCCGCCGCCACCCACCGCCCGGGATCGGCCCCGGCCGCGGCGATCCGGCGGCCCAGCTCCAGCGGGTTGGCCGCCAGCGTCGGGTAGAACGGCATCCAGCCCAGCCGCGCGGACTGCGCCACCAGGTCGGCGGTGTGCCGCCCCGCGAACAGCCCCCGCCCGGTCGGGGACGACAGCGCGCCGGCCGAGAACCGCTCGTATCAGTGGTTCGTCCCCGCGCCCATGACGATCATCGCCCGGCCGCCGGTGCGCTCGGCGCTGGCCGCGAACTCGCGGGCGATCCGGGTGACGCGGCCCGCCGGGACGGAGGTGATGCCCTCCTGCCAGGCCGGGGTGCACGGCTGCGACGCGTCGTCGTACCCGGTGGGCCAGCTCCCCGGCAGCCCGTCGCGGCGCACCCCGTACTGCGCCAGGAGCAGGTCGAAGACGGTCGTGACCAGCAGGCCGTCCAGCCGCCGGACCGGCACGCCGCGCCGCACCCGGCCGTCCTCGACGTCGAAGCGCGGCAGCACCACCTGGGCGGTCTCCGCCGCGTCGCCGAGCAGTGACAGCCGCGGGTCGACGTCGCCGAGGTCCAGGGTCCAGCGCCCGGTGCTCCGCTCGTCCCAGCGGTGGCCCAGCGTGCCGTCCGGCGCCACGGGGTCGCCCGTGCGGTCGTCCACGAGCACCGGCTGCCACCGCCGGGACTCCTCCGCGGTGCCGGTGTCCAGACCGAGGTCGGCGGCGGTGACGAACGGCCCGGGCGTCAACTCCCCGTCCTTTCCCGGGACGAGCGACACCAGGAACGGCAGATCGGTGAACTTCTTGACGTATTCGGTGAAATACGGGACGGGGCGGCGGACGAAGAACTCGGTGAGGATGACATGGCCCATCGCCATGGCCATCGCCGCGTCCGTTCCCGGATGCGGATGCAGCCACTCGTCGGCGAATTTCGTGGCGTCCGAATAATCCGGGGAAACCACCACCACCTTCTGCCCGCGATAACGCGCCTCGGCCATCCAGTGCGCGTCCGGCGTGCGCGTCACCGGCACGTTGGAACCCCACAGCACCAGATACGAGGCGTCCCACCAGTCCGCGGACTCCGGCACGTCGGTCTGGTCGCCGAACACCTGCGGCGAGGCGATCGGCAGGTCGGCGTACCAGTCGTAGAACGACAGCATCGGCGCGCCGATCAGCGACATGAAGCGCGCGCCGACCGCGTGCGAGGCCATCGACATCGCCGGAATGGGGGAGAACCCGGCCACCCGGTCCGGACCGTACCGGGCGATCGTGTGGACGTGCGCGGCGGCCGCGATCTCCAGGGCCTCGTCCCAGCCGACCCGCACCAGGCCGCCGCGGCCGCGTGCGCCCTGGTAGCGCCGCCGTTTCCGCGGATCCTCGGTGATCTCCGCCCAGGCCGCCACCGGATCGCCCAGCCGCGCCCGCGCCTCCCGGTACATCGTCAGCAGCACGCCCCGCGCGTGCGGATACCGGATGCGCGTCGGGGAGTAGGTGTACCAGGAGAACGACGCGCCGCGCGGGCAGCCGCGCGGCTCGTACTCGGGCCGGTCGGGGCCGACGCTCGGATAGTCGGTCTGCTGCGTCTCCCAGGTGATGAGCCCGTCCTTGACGTACACCTTCCACGAGCAGGAGCCCGTGCAGTTCACCCCGTGCGTGGAGCGCACCACCCGGTCGTGCGCCCAGCGTTCCCGGTAGGGCAGGTCGTTGACGCTCTGGTCGGCCCGGTACACCGCGCGCAGATCCGCGGTCGTCTCCGTGCGGCGCAGAAATCGTCCGGCTTTCAGCAGCCGTTCGGCCGCGACCCGTTCCCATTCCCGGCGACCCATGCGTGTGGCCAATGCGGCGTCTCCCTTCCTGGGCGCGCAACTCGCCCAGGGTTACGACAGGCCACACCGGCCGGGCCGAGCGGCGAAAAGCCGAATCGATGCCCTCCCCGGCGAACGCACCGGGCGAGTTCGTCCTCAAGGAATCTCACGCCTTCTGACCATTCACGTCAACCTTCTTTACGCTCCTCTAACCTCCGCTCGCGGGGCGCATCCGCGAGACGGTCGAAGGGGCGTCCGAAAAGCCGGCCGGGCGCGGCGGCGCCCGCGTCCGGCGCGCCGGCCGATCGGCTCGGGCCCGCCCGGGCGGCGAGCGCGGTGGGTGCGCCTGGCCAGAGGGGCTCGCGAGGCCGGTGGCGATAAGGTGTCAGGTGATCAAAACGGGGTGTATGTGCCTGTGCGTCCGGGGGGACGGCGCATCGCGCCCGGCGTTTCTGTTACAAGTGTCGTAGGTGACGAAAGGTTGCCCGATCGCACAGGAGTTCGCGCGGGCCGGCGATGCGCGGGCCCGGACGGCCGGGGAGACGAGTGAAGCGAGCGACCACGCGGGAGCGCCTCCGCTACTGGTTCGACAACACCATGTCGAAGGGCACGCCGGCGCTGATCGGCTGGCTCGGCCTGGCGTCCGGGGCGCTGGTCCTGGCCGTGGCGACGGCCGCGGTGCTGCTCGCCCCCCGTGACTCCGACGAGAACGGGCACTGGCCGGGGGTGCTGTGGCGCAGCCTGCTGCGCACGCTCGACCCAGGGACGATGGGCGACGACGAGGGCAGCGCCCCCTACCTGGCCATGATGCTGACGGTGACGGTCGGCGGGATCTTCATCGTCAGCGCCCTGATCGGTGTGATCACCACCGGCCTGGAAGGCAAGATCGCCGAGCTGCGCAAGGGCCGCTCCCGGATCATCGAACGCGACCACACGGTACTGCTCGGCTGGTCCGACCAGGTGTTCACGGTGATCGCCGAGCTGTCCGAGGCCAACCGGAGCCGGCGCGGCTCGTGCGTGGCGGTCCTGGCCGACATGGACCGGGTGGACATGGAGGACGCCATCCGGGCCCGGGTCGGCGACACCGGCCGCACCCGGGTGATCTGCCGGCACGGCAACCCGCTCAAGGTCGCCGACCTGGACCTGGTCAGCCCCGGCACGGCGCGCTCGATCGTGGTGGTGTCGCCGCCGGTCGACGACCCGGACGTGCACGTGCTGAAGGTGCTGCTGTCGCTGGGCGCCCGGGAGTGGGCCGAGCGGCGCCCGCACGTGGTGGCCGCCGTGCACGACTCGGCCAACCTGGCCGCGGCCCGGCTGGCCGGCGGTCCCGACGCGCACGTGATCGACGCCGACGACATGGCGATCCGGCTCATCGTGCAGTCGCACCGCCAGTCCGGCCTGTCGGCGGTGTTCACCGAGCTGCTCGACTTCAGGGGCCACGAGCTGTACATCCGCCCGGAGCCGGCGCTCACCGGGACCACCTACGGGGAGGCGCTGTTCGCCTACCGGCTCGGCGTGCCCATCGGCCTGCGGCACGCCGACGGCGAGGTGTCGCTGAACCCGCCCACCGGCACCGTCATCGCCCCGGACGACGAGTTGATACTGCTCGCCGAGGACAACACGATGATCGAGCTGGCGACGGCGCCGCCGCCCGTCGTCGAGGACGCGCTGGGCACCCCCACCCCCGTGCACACCGCGCCCGAACGCACCCTGGTGCTCGGCTGGAACCACCGGGCCCCCAAGATCCTCGAGCTGCTGGACGACTTCGTCGAGCCGGGCTCGGCGGTGCACGTCGCCGCCGACCGGCCCGACCCGACGCCCGCGCTGCCGGGCCTGGCCAACCTCACCGTCGGCTTCTCCCGCTGCGACCCCACCGACCGCGCGTCGCTGGAACGCCTGGACGCCGGCTCCTTCCAGCACGTCATCGTGCTGGCCGACGCCGGGCACGCCCCCGACCACGCCGACGCCCGCACCCTGGTCACCCTGCTGCACCTGCGGGACATGGAGGACGGCCCCGGCGCCCCCTACTCCATCGTCAGCGAGATCAACGACGACGCCAACCGGGAGATCGCCCAGGTCACCGAGGCCGACGACTTCGTGGTCAGCGACAAGCTGATCAACCAGGTGCTCACCCAGCTCAGCGAGGACCGGCACCTGCACGAGGTCTACATGGACCTGCTCGACCCCGAGGGCTCGGAGATCTACCTGCGGCCCGCGGCCGGGTACCTGCGTCCCGGCGCCGTGGCCAACTTCGCCACCGTCATCGAGGCGGCCCGGCGCCGCGACGAGACCGCCCTCGGCTACCGGCTGCGCGCCCAGTTCCACCAGCCGCCCGGCTACGGCGTCGTGCTCAACCCCGACAAGACCGCGCCGCTGACGCTGGCCGCCGACGACACGGTGATCGTCCTCGCCGAGAAGTAGCCCGGAGAGCGGGCCGAGCGGGGCCCGGCCCGGGCCGCCCGCCGAGGCGTCGGGCTGTTCGCCGCCCTGACGTGCGGGCGGTTGCGTGGGCAACGAAATTACACCCGTAGTATGAGAAACGGGCCCATCCACCGACCAGAGAGACACATGGACGACCACCATCCCTCCGCCCGCGCCGCCCACGAGCCCGGGACGGGCCGCCGTTGATCACCGTCCTGTCCCTGCTCGCCGGGGTCGCGGTCGTCCTGCTGATCACCGCGGCGACGGGCTATTTCGTGGCCCAGGAGTTCGCCTACATGGCCGTGGACCGCTCGCGGCTGGCCGCCCGCGCCGAGGCCGGCGACCAGGTCGCCGGGCGCGCGCTGACGGTGACGCGGCGCACCTCGTTCATGCTGTCGGGCGCCCAGCTGGGCATCACGGTGACGGGCCTGCTCGTCGGGTACGTCGCCGAGCCGCTGATCGGCCGGGCGTTCGGCGACCTCATGGGCGGCGCCGGGCTGCCCGCCGGCGCCGGGATCGCGATCGGCACGGTGCTGGCGCTGGCGTTCTCCACGCTGGTGCAGATGCTGTTCGGCGAGCTGTTCCCCAAGAACCTGGCGATCGCGCGCCCCGAGCCGGTCGCGCGGTGGCTGGCGCGCTCCACCCTGCTGTACCTGCGCGGCCTGGGCTGGCTGATCTGGATCTTCGACCAGGCGTCCAACCTGCTGCTGCGGCTGCTGCGCATCGAGCCGGTGCACGACGTCGAGCACGCGGCCACCGAACGGGACCTGGAGCACATCGTCGCCGACTCGCGCCGCAGCGGGGATCTGCCGCCGGACCTGTCGATCCTGCTGGAGCGCATCCTGGACTTCCCGCGCCGCGACGTCGAGCACGCGATGATCCCGCGCACCCGGGTCGACACCGTCGAGACCGACCTGACCGTCGGCGAGGTCAGGAGGCTGATGAGCACCGGCCACTCCCGGTACCCGGTGGTGGACGAGCGCGAGCGCGTCGCCGGGGTCGCGCACCTGGACGACGTGCTGACCGCGTCCGACCCCGCCGCCCCGATCTCCTCGATCATGCGGCCCCCGACGCTGCTGCCGACGGTGATGACGCTGCCCGCCGCGCTGGACCGGCTGACCGACGAGCGCGGCGAGCTGGCCTGCGTCGTCGACGAGTTCGGCGGCTTCGTCGGCATCGTCACCCTGGAGGACCTGGCCGAGGAGCTGGTCGGCGAGATCACCGACGAGCACGACGCCGCCGTCGAGCCCGCCGCCACCGCCGCCGGGGACGCCTGGATCGTCCCGGGCGGCTTCCACATCGACGAGGTGGAGCGCACCATCGACCGCCGGCTGCCCGAGGGCGACTACGAGACCATGGCCGGGCTGGTGATCGCCGCCTGCGGGGCGCTGCCCGAGGCCGGCACCGAGCTCGACGTCGAGCTGCCGCCCGACCCCGCCGACCTGGCCCACACCGACGAGCCGCCGCGACGGCACCTGCACGTGGAGGTCCTGGAGGTCGGCGACCACAACGTGCCCTCGTCGCTGCGGATCAGGGTGCTGCCCGCCGACGACCCCGCCGCCGAACCCGGCGGCGCCGCGGCCGAGGGCCTGCGGGGCGCCGGCGAGCGGGGGAGCGCGGAGCGATGAGCAACCCGTGGGCGGTCCTGGCCGCCACCATCGCGATCATCGCGCTGAGCGCGTTCTTCGTCGCCGTGGAGTTCGCGCTCATCGCGGCCAAGCGGCACCGGCTGGAGGACGCGGCGCCGTCCAGCCGCTCGGCGCGGGCGGCCCTGCGCAGCGCGTCGGAGCTGACGCTGCTGCTGGCCGGGGCGCAGCTGGGCATCACGTTCTGCACCCTGGCCCTCGGCGCGATCACCAAGCCGGCCGTCCACCACTGGCTGACCCCGTGGCTGGCCGACCTCGGCGCGCCGCCGTGGCTGGCGGACTCGGCGGGCTTCGTGCTGGCGCTGGTCATCGTCACGTTCCTGCACCTGGTGATCGGCGAGATGGCGCCCAAGTCGTGGGCGATCGCCCATCCGGAGCGGTCGGCGACGATGCTGGCGCTGCCGATGCGCGGCTTCATGTGGCTGACCCGCCCGCTGCTGCGCGCCCTCAACGAGGGCGCCAACCGGTGCCTGCGCCGGGTCGGCGTCGAGGCGGCCGACCGGGTCGACTCCGGCCAGGACCCCGACGCGCTGCGCCACCTGGTCGAGCACTCGGCCAACGTGGGCGCGCTGGACGCGGTGCACTCGGCCCAGCTGTCGGAGGCCCTGGACTTGCGGAACCTGCGGATCGGCGACCTGGTCAAGCGGCACGCGACGCCGACGTCCGTGCCGCCCGGCGCCACCGTGGCGGACGTGCAGGCGGCCGGCCGCGCCTCCGGGCACCTGCGCATCCTGGTGCCCGGCCCCGGCACCGCGTGGCGCGTGGTGCACGTGCGCGACACGCTGACCCGGCCCGAGTGGTCCGGGATCGCCGACCTGACCCGTCCCGCCTTCCGCGTCCCGGCCGACACCACGGTCTACACGGCGCTGACCCGGATGCGCGAGGCCAGCGAACAGCTGGCCCTGGTGACCGAGGACGGGAAGGTCGTGGGCGTCGTCACCATCACCGACGTGCTGCGGCGGCTGTTCCCCCGCGCGGCCGAGCCCGTCCCGGCCGCCTGAGGGCCGTCCCGGTCTTTGCGGCGATGCGACGGTGACCGTCGGCGGCGCCTGCCATGATCGTGCGCATGCTGGTGACGCCCCCCTCCGATCCGTCGTCGTCCACCCTCTACCTGGACTGGGTGCGCGCCCACGCGCCCACCTGGGAGAAGGACGCCGAGACGCTGCTCGACACGATCCGGCAAGGGATCGGACGCGCCCACGGCAAACCCGGGCGGTTCCTCGACGACATGAAAGGCCGCGCGCGTCGCCTGCCCGCCGAGCACCTGCCGTGGTTCTGGGACACCGTGGGGCACCGGCTCGCCAAGGTCGCCTGGCGGCACGCCGCGTCGGCCTACGGCCTGGCGCGCGAGGCCGAGAACACCCACGGGCTGCCGGTCGACCTCGACTACAGGGTGGCGAACGCGCTGCTGTTCGCCCGGGCCGGGGCGCTGGCGGGCAAGGAGACGCGCGCCCACCAGCAGTGGCTGGCGGCCGTCTTCCCGGCGGAGCGGGCGCACGAGGAGTTCCTGCGTTTCGTCCGGGCGTGGAGCGAGGGCGGCGCCCCGCCGGCGGCGGACCTGCACACGCGGCTGCGCGCGTCCGCCAAGGCGGCCGGGCTGGGCGACGAGGACGTGGCGCGCGTGCTGGGCGAGGTGCTGGCCGCGGCCAAGGGCACCGAGGTGCCGAACGGGCTGCTGGACGGCGCCGCCAAGCTGTTCGCCAAGTACCCGCCCGGCGACGGGGTGCGGCAGGCGCTGGTGGACATGTTCCCGCCCACCAACTCCGACGGCGCCGCGTTCCTGCGGCTGCTGCGCGCCACCGGCACCGTCGAGGCGATGGCCGACGGCCGCGTCACCCCCGACGGCGGCCTGGCCCGCTGGCTCGGCCGCTACACCTACCTGTACTCCTATCGGCGCGAACCCTACGGCGGGGTCATGCAGTACCCGCTGCCGGACGAGCTGTACGAGGTGCTGCCGCTGCTGGCGCCGCGCCTGCGCGCCGCCGGCACGCCCGTCCGCCTGCACGAGGGCCGCTACCGGCACACCAACTTCGACGCCGACCTGGTGGACGCCTGCCTGGCCGAGGGCATCGCCGTCGACGACCCCGGCCCGGACGTGCGGCTCGACTACTGGGGCGACCGCTCCCGCCGCGACCTGAAGGCCCTGGCCGCCCACCCCGTGCTGGGCCGGCGCCTGGAGGGCACGGTGCACGCCCGGCAGCAGCGGGAGGCCCCCCGGGCGGGCGGCACGGCCATCACCCGCCTGGCCGGCGCCCCCCAGATCGCCGACAGCGTCCTGGAACGCGTCACGGGCCTGATCGACCAGGTCGCGGGCGGCGGCCTCGGCGCGGCCGACGCGGCGGCCGCCACCCTGGACGACCTGCTCGACACGCCGACCGCCGCCGCGCTGGACGGCGTCGGCGACGCGCTCGCCGCCCTGGACCTGACCGGCCCGCTGCTGCGCACGCTGCGCGCCGGCCTGCCGGACGAACTGGGCTGGCCCGCCCTGGACGAGGCGGTGGCCGAGCTGACCGCCGGCGGCGCCGACATCGAGGGCGTCACCTCCACCTGGCCCGTGCTGACGGTGTTCTCCGCCGACCGCGCGATCGCCGTCGACCATCGGGGCAGACGCGCCGAGTGCGCGTTCACCGTGCCCGGCGACGCGGCCGTGCGGGTGGTCTTCCACGTCGGCGGCGACTTCCTGGTCGGGTGGGGGCAGGAAGGTTCGCACGCCGACCGGGCGTACTGGGCGAGCGACCCCGAGACGGTGTTCACACCCGACGACCCGCACGGCATGTCGCCGTTGTCGCAGCGCTACCGCCTGACCCTCG
>NZ_BAAAZG010000053.1:0-6196 GCF_039536785.1 Actinomadura miaoliensis | reverse complement strand
GTCCTGCGGCCCGGCGACCGCTCCGGGCCGCACTGGGATTCGGCCGAGCTGCTGAGCGACGGCCGGGGCCTGTGGAAGGCCCCCGAGGACAGGCGTGACCGGAACGGCTGGCAGCAGATCGACCCCGATACCGGAGAGGCGACCGAGGCGCGCTCGCTGCCCGCGTTCTTCGCCGACCCGCCGCCCGACGGGACGGTCTGGTCGCACGAGCACCTGTCGTTGATTCGGCTGCCGGACGGCGTGACCGGTTCACCGCTGGGCCAGACCGCCCACGGTCTGGCCGGGTTCCGCGTCACCAGTCCACGCGCGGAGCGCGGGCGCGGCCCCGGCAGCCACACCCTGGAGGGCGTCGACGGCCGTCGCGCCGTGCTGCGGCGCACCTCCAACTGGGGTGACCCGTGGGGTGTGATCCGCATGCCCGACGGGCCCGACCTCATCGTCACGCGCGGCGGCGGCGGCTCCGACATGCCGGTGTTCTGCCACGACGCTGAGGACGGCTCGCTGCTGTGGCAGGTGCGCGGCTTCGCGGGCCGGGCGCCGCGGCACGGCCGCACGGTGTTCCCGCCGCCCGCGTTCTGGCACTTCCTGCGCCCGCGCGACCCGGCGTCCTCCCGCGCCCTGCGGCAGGTGACCCGGGACGCCGTGCGCGACCTGCTGGACGCCGCACGCGACGGCGACACGGCCGTCCGCGCCGCCCTGGCCCGCGTGCTGCCCGAGGTCACCGACCCCCGCATCGCCGACGGCGTGGCCGCGGTGGCGCAGCGCGCCGCGCGGGTGCTGCGGCGCCGCGAGGAACTCTCGCGGCGGGTGGCGGTGGTCCGCTCCGCCGCGCTGGTGCGGCCCGCCGCCGAGACCCCCGACGCGCACCTGCTGGCAGCGCTGCGCGGCCTGATCCTCGGCAAGGTCCCGCACGAGCCGACCGCCCAGCCGGCCCTGGTCACCGCCGTCGCCGCCGACGGCCGGTACCTCGACGGCCAGGCCGACGACCAGGTGCGCTGGCTGAGCCGTCCCGCACCCACCGAGGACTGGACGGTGCTGCTCGGCCGCATCGACGCCGTCGCCTGGCGCCTGCTGGCCGAGCCGACCTCCGCCCAGGACCGCGCCGCCCTCGCCGCGCTGCTGCGCACCTGGGCCGAGCAGCCGTTCGCCCGGCCCGGCCGGTGGCGGGTCGGCAGGGCCACCGGCGCGGCGCTGCGGCCGCTGTGCGAGTCCGGGCGGGCCGTCGTGCCCGGATCGGCCGCCGACGCCCTCGATCCGGCCCGCTCCTACCGCTTCGTCCAACGCGACGACGCCCCGCCGCCCGCCGGGGCCGAGAACGCCGAGACGGTCACCGTCGGCCGCGACGACGCGTCCCGGCTGCGGCGCGTGCTGGACCTGCTGGACGAACACGGCCCGCTCCCGCTCGACGAGGCGGCGATCGAGGCGTTCACCCGCCGCACCGGCGTGCGGCGGTCCCTGGCCGCGCTGGCGCTGGCGGGGCTGCCGAGGAGGGCCGAGTTCGGCGGGGACCTGCTCACGCGCTACGAGGAACACAAGAAGATGCTGCGCGCCAAGCCCTACCGGGCCACCAAGCAGGGCGCCGACGAGGCCGAGGCGCTGTCGCGTGACCTCGGCGTCCACGGGCGGCTGCGGGTGCTGGCCGCCGCGATGCCCGACGACCCCGCCGAGCTGTGGGCCGGCGGCGGCGCGGTCGCCGCCGCCGAACGCATGGCCGCCGAGTGGACCCGGCTGCTGGGCACCCGGGAGAGCGTCGACGAGGCCACGGCCGCGCAACTGGAGAAGGATCTGGGGCTCGGCGCCCGATGGGCCGCCGCCCTCGCCGCCCCCGCGGCCTCGGATCTGGCGATCGGCGACCCCCGGTACATCCTGGTGGCGGGCAAGTACGGCGGCCTCGAGGCGCACGAGCCGGGCGAGGACGGCCAGACCGGCTACCGCACCCGCAGAGAGGGCACGGTCTACACGGCACTGGCCGCCATGCTGATCTGGGCGCTGACCCAGCGTCCGGTCGGCGACCCGGCCCTCGCCGGGGTGCCCGAACTGCACGACCGGCTGCGCGCCCGGCTCGACAACCCGGACCTGTTCCTGCGGCTCGGCGCGGTCCACCTGCGAATGGGCCAGGACGAGAAGCGGGAGCTGTTCGGCCCCCGCACCATCGCGGTCCGGCCCGCCGAGGACGCCGCCTCCGACCGTGCCCGCGAACCGCTGGCCTTCGACGACGGACTGCTGGTCATCGACGGCCTCCGCGACGTGCAGTGGCCGTACCTGCGGCCCGCCGGGTTCGCCGACCCGGCCGCCATGGACCGGATCACCCGGCTGTGCGCCGACCACGGCGTTCCGGACCTGCTGCGGCAGGTCCGGCAGTTCAAGGTGATGTACGACGACGGCCTGGCCCGCATGGTGGCGCGCGCCGCCGACACCCCGGTGCCGCCCGGCGGGTACGAGGCCAACCCGCTGCTGAGCGTCCCGGACCTGGTGGACGAGGTGGCCGAGGCGCTGCGGGCGAGCCGGGACGCGGCCGCCCTCTACCTGCAGCTGCTCACGCTGTCCCGGCCGACCGACCGCAACGTCCGCACCTGGAACGGCTGGACGGCGGCCCGTCACAAGGCCGCCCAGGCGGAGCTGGTGGAACGCGAGGCGGTCGTGCAGGACAAGCGCCCGCGCGCCGGACGCACCGCGTTCATCCCCGGCGGCTGGACCGTGCTGAAGGCCCCGCACCTGCCGCTGGAGACCTACAAGCTCGACCTGCACCTGGCCGCCGTGGACTTCCGCAAGGAGGTGGACGCGCCCGTGACCCGGCTCATGCCGCCCAAACCGCTGCACGAGATGTTCGCCGACGCCTGGCGCGGCCGCTGACACGTCCGCCGTATCGTGACGGCATGTCGTCCGCGCAGACCGCCCCCGGCCGGGAGGCCGAGGCCGATCACACCAGCGTGCCGCGCTGGGGGCGGGACGTGCCCGAGGTCGATCCCTCGGGACGGCACTTCGCGGTGATCGCCATCGGGCGTCCCGCCCGGGCCGTGGGCGAGGCCTGGGCGGAGCGGATCGCCGCGTCGGGCGCCCCCTGCTGGGTCTGCTACGCCGACGAGCCGGACGAGCCGCTGCTGCGCGCCTTCCGCGAGCGGCTCGCCACGGCGGTGGTGGGGTGGCGGCTGATGCTCGCCGGACCCGAAGCCCAGATCGCGCGGCTGCGAAGCGAGGCGGTGCGCGCCGGGGCCGTCCCCGCGGAGATCCGCATGCACGCCACGGAGACCCGGTCGCGCCGGGTCTACTGCCCGCACTGCCGTTCGATCACCGAAGCGGACGTGGCGGTCGGCGGGCGGGTCACCTGCCACGGCTGCGGCCTGACCCTGGTGTGCGACCGCCACTTCTCCCGCAGGCTGGCCGCCTACATGGGGTACGCCGCCGACGCCGAGGACGCGCCGTGACCACGATGACCCTCGTCGTCCGCGAGGCGGGCACGGCCGCGGCCGGGATCCGGACGCTGACGCTGGCCCGTCCCGACGGCGGTGTCCTGCCCCCGTACGTCCCCGGCAGCCACCTGGTGGTGGAGTGCGGCGGGGAACGGCGCAACGCCTACTCCCTGACCGGCTCGGGCGCGGCGTCCGCCGCCTACCGCATCTCCGTCCGGTGCGACCCCGGCGGGCGCGGCGGGTCGCGCTGGATGCACCGGCTCCCGGTCGGCGCCACGGTGCGGGTGTCGGCGCCGCGCAGCGCGTTCCCGCCGGTCGCCACCGCGCGCCGCCACCTGCTCATCGCGGGCGGAATCGGGGTGACGCCGCTGCTGTCGCACGCCCGCGCCGCCGCCGCCTGGGACCGTCCGTTCAGGATGCTGTACGCATACCGTCCCGGCTGCGGGGCGCACGTCGAGGAGCTGCGCGAGCTGTGCGGCGACCGGCTCGGCGAGTTCCACGGGCGCCGGGCGTTCCTGCGGGCCGTGCGCCGGGAGCTGGGCCGCCAGCCGCTGGGCACGCACCTCTACGTCTGCGGGCCCGGCGGTCTCATCGACGCCGTGTGCGAGGCGGCCCGCGACCTCGGCTGGCCCGCCGAACGCGTGCACGCCGAGCGGTTCTCGGCCGACGACCTGGACCCGGGCAGGCCGTTCACCGCCCGCCTGGCCCGCTCCGGCCGCGCGATCCCCGTGCCCGCCGGGGTCAGCCTGCTGGAGGCCCTGGAGAAGGCGGGCGTCGCGGTCGCGAGCATGTGCCGTCAGGGTGTCTGCGGCGAGTGCCGCGTCGGCGTGCGCGCGGGGCGGCCCGAGCACCGCGACCTGTTCCTGACCCCCGCCGAACGCGCGGCGGGCGACGCGGTGATGTGCTGCGTGTCGCGCAGCCTGGACGAGACACTGGAGCTGGACCTGTGACGCCCTCAGCGGACGCCCGCTCCGGGACCGCCGCCCGGATCGCCCGTTTCCCCTTCCCCTTCGGCTCCGACACCTACCGTTACGCAACGAACGTCGAACCCGCCCGCCGCCGGGTCGCCACCGCCGCCGGGGCATGGGGCGGACCGGTCATCGACGTCGACGACGACTACCGCGCCGAGCTGGCCGAACGCCGCCGCGTCCTCGCCCGCGACCCGGGCAGGTGTGTCGTGCTGCCGCACATGCGGCCCGCCGCGTGGGACGCGCTGCTGTTCGTGCTGCGCGAGCTCGCCGCCGGGCATCCCGGCGTCATGGAGCTGCGCGACGACGGCGCCGGACGCCTGCGCTGGCGCAACGCCCTGCTCGGCGTCGACCAGGCGTTCACCGTCGGGGACGACGGCTCGCTGCTCGGCGGCCCGCTGCGGTTCGCCGGATCCCAGGCGCAGGAGGACCTCGTCCTGCTCGACCAGCGCGAGGACGCCCTGTGGGCCGACGCCGGGCTGGTCACCTTCGCCGCGAACTGGTCGCTGGCCTTCGACATCGGCATGTCGTTCGCCGAGGTGCACGGGCCGGTGCCGCGTCTGCACGCCGCCGGTGTGGTCGACCGGGCGCAGCGGTTCCTGCTGCGCCTGGCCCCCGGCCAGGAGTACCGGCGGACGAACTGGGGCATGACGGTCGACCGGCGGCTGGACACCTCGGCCGAGACCTACCCGCACTGGGGACGCGACCGCCGGACGGTCGCCGAAGGCCCGGCCGCCGAGCTGGGCGACCGCCTGCACCTGCGGGTGGAGGTGCAGCACCTGGTCCGTCTCGCCCCGTCCGGCGCCGTCCTGTTCCTCATCCGCACCTACCTGCTGTCCCTGGCCGACCTGGCGACCGTGCCGGAGTGGCGGCGCCGGTTCGCCGCCGTCCTGGCGTCCCTCCCCGACGACCTCGTGGACTACAAGGGGCTGGTGCGCTTCCGCGACGCCGCCGTGCGGTGGCTGCACGCGGCCGGACCGCCGTCCGGCGCCGTCACTTGACGCCGCCCACGGTCAGGCCGCTGACCAGGTACCGTTCGATCGCCACGAACAGGAACACCACGGGCGCGATCGCGATGAGGGACGCGGCGAACAGGTACTGCCACTGCTCCTGGTACTGGGTGACGAACGACGGGATCGCCACGGTGAGCGGCTGGCGCTCGGGCGTGGCCTGGACGGTCAGCGCCACGACGTACTCGTTCCACGCGCCGATGAAGGTGTAGATGACGGCGGTGACCACGCCGGGCAGCGACAGCGGCAGCGTGACCCGCGCCATCGCCGCCGCCCGTCCGCAGCCGTCCAGCCACGCCGCCTCCTCCAGCTCGCGCGGGATGCCGGAGAAGTAGGCGTTCAGGATCCAGATCGAGAACGGCAGGTTGAACGCGGCGTTCACCAGGATCAGCGCGGCGTAGGTGTCGGTCAGGTCGAGCACCACCATCTCCCGGTAGATGCCGATCAGCAGCGCGGTCGGCGCGAACATCTGGGTGACCAGCACCAGCAGCAGGAACGCGCCCCGTCCGCGGAAGCGGTACCGCGCGGTGTAGTACGCGGCGGGCAGCGCCGCCGCCAGCGCCAGCGCCGTCGCCGCCACCGACACCACCAGTGAGACCCGCAGATGCGTGCCGATCGGCGCGGCCCTCCACACCTCGGCGAAGTTGGACCAGTGCCAGCTGGACGGCAGGTAGCCCGGCGGCGACTCCATCAGCTCCCGCCGGGGTTTGAGCGCGGTGAGCAGCATCTGCGCGTACGGGGCCAGCACCACCACGGCCACCAGCCAGCCGAGCCCGGTGATGATGACCGGCCGCATCCGCGGACGCCG
>NZ_BAAAZG010000052.1:237524-291751 GCF_039536785.1 Actinomadura miaoliensis | reverse complement strand
CTGGCCGCCCCGACCATCGACGCCGTGCACGCCCGCATGCGCGCGATGGAGGGCTGACGCCGTGGACAACGCCATGTGGCTCATCGCGCGCCGTTCGTTCACCGAGGGCTGGATGCGGCTGACCGCCACGCTGCTGGCGGCACTGGGTTCGATCGCGCTCATCGCGGGTTCGCTGCAGTTCGCGCTGCGCGCGCAGGAGGCGGTGTCGGGCAGCGACGCCAGCGAGTACTTCCGCGCGGACGTGCTCGTGCAGGGCGGGACGGTGGATGCGGACGACCCGTACGCGCCGCCGGACGGCCGGATCCGCCTTGACCAGGTCGAGTCCCGGCCGGGAGTGGCGGCGGTCGCCGGGGACGTCGCGGTGGCGGTGACGGCCGCGCGTCTCGACGGGAAGGCGATCACGGCGTCGGCCGAGGGCCGTACGCTGCTGCGTCCCTGGGTCTCCGACCCACGGCTGAATCCCTACCGGCTGGAGGCGGGGCGCGCCCCCGCCGGCGACGGCGAAGTGGCGGTCGTCCGGCACATGTCACGCGCTGGGAAGCTGCGCGTCGGCGACACGATGACGCTGACGCTGCCCCGTGAGACGCGCCGGGTGCGGATCGCCGGGGTCGTCACCGTCCAGGGCCACGACGCGGTGGCCGCCGGCGACCTGGTGCTGGCCCCGCCCGAGACCGTGCGGCGTGCCGCGATGCTGCCCGGGGGCACCTGGCAGAGCGTCTGGGTGAAGACCGCCCCGGGCGTGCCCGCCGACCGGCTGCGCGCCGACCTCGCCCGCGACCTGGGCGGCGCGGCCACGGTGCACACCGCGCAGTCCGTACGGCAGGCGCAGACCGCCGCCGCGGCGGGCGAGGGCGCCTCGATCGCCGGCATCGTCGGCATGCTCGCGTCCGTCGCGATCTTCGTCGGCCTGTTCGTGGTGGCCAACACGTTCGGCACCCTGGTACGCCAGCGCACCCGGCGGCTGGCGCTGCTCGGCGCGATCGGCGCCACGCCGCGGCAGATCAAGCGGCTGATACGGCTGGAGGCGCTGGTGATGGGCGCGATCGCCTCGGTGGGCGGGGTGGCCGCGGGCTATCCGCTGTCGGCGCTGCTCACCCGGCTGTTCGCGCGGGACGGCTTCGACGTCTCGGCCGCCGACGCCCAGTTCGGCTGGGTCGCGTTGGCCGTCCCCGCCGCGGCCGGGATCCTGGTCACCCAGCTGGCCGCCTGGCGGGCGGCGCACCGCGCCGCGGGCGTCTCGCCCGTGCAGGCGTTGCGCAGCACCGTCACCGAACCCCGGGGACGGCGCCGGCCGCGGCTGCTCGCCGCGTCCGCGATCTTCGCCGGTGCGGGCTTCTGGTACGCGGTGGCGGTGGCGGTGCGCGTCGGCGAACCCCCCGGCCCGGACCGCACGTTCGGGGTCGCACTGATGATCACTTTTGGTTCGATGCTGACCGTGACCGGGCTGGCCGTCCTCACCCCGTTCTTCGTCGGGCCGCTGGGCGGGCTGGTGGGCCGCGTCGGGACGTCGGTCGGCGGGGAGACCGGACGGCTGGCGCACGCCACCATCACCCGCAGCCCGCGCCGGGTGTCGTCGGCCGCCTCGTCGCTGATGCTGGGCGTCGCGCTGGTCGCCTCCGTGGCGATGGTCACGCTGTCGGTGCACGACCGGTTCCAGGAGGCGGGACGGCAGGTGATGGCGGCCGAGCACGCGGTCGCCTCGACCGCCAGGACCGCCGAGGGCGGGCCCGCCCCGCTGGCCCGGGACGTGGCGGCCCGGCTGGCGGGCACGCCCGGGGTGTCGCGGGCCACCGCCCTCACCCAGACCCAGGTCAAGCTCGTATCGCCGTCGGACCGGAGCGGACCGGACGAAGAGCCGGAGCCGTTCCGCTTCCTCGTCACCGGCGCCGAGCAGGCCGGGCTGCGCGACGTCCTGCGGCTGGGCGGCCGGCCGCCCGCGCTGCGTCCTGGACAGATCGCGCTGTCGTCGACCGTCATGAAGGAACGGGGGCTCCCGCGCGGCGAGCAGATCGTCGTGCGGGGCGCTCAGGGCCGGGTCACACTGACGGTGGCAGGCGTCTACCACGACCCGTCTCACCTGTTCGCCGAGCAGGCGCTCGTGGCGCCCGCGACGATGGATCGGCTCGACACCAACGCCGCGACCCAGGCGGTCCTGGTGCGGGGCGGCTCCCCGCAAGCCCTGGCGCGCGCCGTGGCCGCGGTGCCGGGCGTGCGGGTCCTCGACCGAGACGCGTACGTGGACGCGGCGTCGGCCTCTCTCACCCGCGCACTGCGGGCGACCTATGGTTTCGTCGGCATGGCGCTGCTGCTCGCGCTGTTCGGAATGGCGACCACGGTGTCGATGAGCGTCGCCGAACGCACCCGGGAATTCGGGCTGCTGGGCGCCGTGGGGGCGACCATGAGGCAGATCCGCTCGATCGTCCGCTGGGAGGCGGCCACCGTGGTCGCCCTCGGCACGCTCCTCGGCCTCGCGATCGCGACCGGCACGCTGGCACTGCTGCACGTGACGACCGGCAGTTCGTTCCTGCGCCCGGATCCGCCGTGGTGGCTGTTCCCGCTGGTGACGGCGGGCGCGGCGGTGGCGACGCTGGCGACGTCGTCGCTGCCCGCACGCCGGGCCGCGGCCGTGCCCGTCCTGGAGGCCGCCAAGGCGGAGTGAGCCACTGAGGATGCACCGCAGACACCCAGGACCGTCCCCGGCGGAGAGGGCGGGGACGGTCCTGGGAAGGCACGTTCGCCGGTTCAGCCCTGTCGTGACGCGAAGTACCGGCGGGAGGGAGCGGACCACAGCAAGGCCAATACGGCCAGCGTCACCACCCAGCCGATGACGACGAGCGTGCGGAGCAGCATCCGGTCGTCGTGCGCGAACACCACCAGCCTGCCGACGAGCTGAACCGCCATCAGGCCCGTCAGCCAGTTGCGGGCCCACGGGCGCGGCTGCCGCAGAAGCAGTGCCAGCCATGCGTACGCCAGGCCCCAGACCAGGTGGAAGACGTCCGTGAGTCCCTGCGGCGGATACAGCCAGGCGAACACGTGTCCGACGAGCAGCACCGCGATGCCGGCCAGCGCCCAGTTGACGGTCGCGGGCACCTGAACGGACTGATGCGCGCCGGCGCGGGCGGACCTCTGAAAACGCATTGTTCTCCTCCGTGATCGACCATGCCTTCCGGCCCCACATAGGCATCATACGAGAAAGTCTCATCTGAGACTATCTTTCAAGGCGTCGACCAGGAGCGGCAGCGACGGACGTGCCATGGCCCGGACCGCCGCTCAGGGAGTGGGCATGGGAACCGCCATCCGGGGCGGCCCCGAACGCGGCGCCCCCGGAAGCATTAGGCGGACGGCCCAGGGGCAGGAATGCGAAACTGGCCGTACCTGACAAAGGATCGCAACCGGGAGGGACATGCGCGCGGAGGTGGAGTGGGTGGACGTACGGGACAGGGTGCCGAGGGACGGAATTCCCGTGGCCGCCGCTATCTCGGGCCGTTATCGCTCCAACGATGCGGACGAGGGCGATCCGTACGCCGGGCAGGAATTCTGGCTGGTGAGGCCGATGTACTACACCACCCTTCACATCGCTGAGGACGGGCGTGAGTACCGCGACTGCTTCGTCGACTCTGACGGTGTCGTCCGCCCGCCCTACGGCCGGAAAGGCACCGACTTGCTCACCGACTCCATCGAGCCGGTCACCCATTGGGCCGAGTTGCCCACTCTGCCGGGCACGACCGTGCACCACATGGTGGGCGAGGAAGCGAAGGCCGCTCGCGAGCACGCCCTGGGTGAAAGGGACGGGCAGCGGTAGCGGCGCGCTTGTGCGGCCCGAAGAGTCCGCCGAGGCACGGCGAGTGGCCGACTCAGCAGAAGTAGACGATTAGGTCCAGGGGGCGGACGGGCGTCGAAGCGGACGGCGAGCCTGAATCACTCCGTCGGCTTACGGGCGACCGCGCAGACTCCCAGATTCGCGATCTCGTCGCCGAACTCCTCCCCGTGGGGCCCCAGTTCGGGCCGCCAGAGGTACGGTTCGACCAGGCCCGGCTCGAGAAGTTCGAAGTCGCCGAACAGGGCCGTGATCTCGTCCCTGTCGCGCAGGGTGCCCAGGCCCATCGCCCCTTGGTACGCGGCGGCGACGTCGCGGAGAGCCGGGAGCACATGGCTGATCGTCAGGAAACTGCCGGGGACCAGCCGGTCGCGGAGACGGGCCAGCAGTTCAGCGGGCTTGGGGTCGGGCAGGAAGTGGAACAGGGCCAGCGCACTGACGGCGACGGGCCGGCTGAAGTCGAGCGTCCGGGCGGCCTGCTGGATGATGCGGTCGATGTCGACGACGTCCGAGTCGATGTAGTCGGTGACGCCCTCAGGATGGCTGGTCAGCAACGCACGGGCATGGACGAGCACGATGGGGTCGTTGTCGACGTACACGACCCGGGAGTCGGGGGCGATGCTCTGGGCGACCTCGTGCAGGTTGGGTGACGTCGGCAATCCGGTGCCGAGGTCCAGGAACTGCCGGATTCCGTACTCGCGCGCGAGCAGGCCGACAGAGCGCACCAGGAACCTGCGGTTGGCCTGCGCCAGCGGCCGCAACTGCGGGCAGATGTTCAGAACCCGCTGGCCGAACTCGCGGTCGACGCCGAAATGGTCCTTGCCGCCGAGGTAGAAGTCGTAAACCCGCGCGGGGTGCGGCTCGTCGGTACGCAGTTCCGCAGAAGGTGGGATCTCTGTCATGAAGGTCGCTTCCCAGGAGAGCCGGCGCCGTCGCTTGGACAGAAGCGTATCGGTGCCGGACAGTCGATCGGCCGGTGAACGTGCGGGCTGATTCTTGACGTCGGCGAGATTCGGCGAGGGTAATAGGCGGCCGTCGCGGACGAGCCCGTCGGGCACTCCGCCGAAGACGAGGAAAGACCACGCGCAGTTATGAGGAGTTCGGTTTCCGCGACGTGTTCGTCGAGTCGGCGGTGTCGGCGGCACACACGAGTCCTACGGCGTGCCTGGCCGGTCCGTCGGCAGGCGGCGGGCGCGTCAGTCCGGAGATATCCGGATGACAGCGACACCCGGCAACCTTGCGGATCAGTCCCCGCCCCCTGGGGGCTGATCGGGCTGCGTTCGCGCCGGTCGGCGCGGTCCCGCGGCCCGGTGCGTCAGCGCTGGACGAAGCGGTGCGAGGCACCGCGAGGAGGACCACACGATGGGTGAATTCGATCTCGACCCGCAGGTCGAGGGAGCGGCCGGGTTCGGCTGGGAGGCGCACTTCCGCACCGCGGCCCAGCAGGCCGGCGGCATCATGATGGCCGCGAGCACCGACTGCGTCTACCCCTGCGACCCGACCGGCCATCCCACTCTCTACAACTGCCCCACCTGCGCCAACACGTGCGGAGGGACCGGCCGTCCCTGCTTCTGCTGATCGCCGTCTCCCCTGGGAGGAAGACTCGTGACGACGGGTGCGGCGGCCCGTGCGCGGAAGCGTTCGCACGGGCCGCGGCATCGGCAGGACATGGTCGCAGGTCCCGATCCCCTGTTCGGACCGGGTCTGCGCATCGCCCACGAGAAGGACAGGGACACGGCGGGCGGCGGGCCGGCCGCTCTCTGGCGGCTTCCCGTGCTCGTCGGCATGACGGCCAGGCTCGGCTGGCGGGCCGACCGGTGGGGGCTGCTCGCGGTGGCGGCCGGTCAGCTGGCGAGCGCGGCGGCCACGACCGTGACCTATCTGACCACCCAGCGCCTGCTCACCGGGATGTTCTCGGCGGGGCCGGCCGGCCGCAAGGTCGAGATGCTGACCTCGGTGCTGGTCGTCATGGTCGTGGCCATGATGGTCAGGGGCCTGTCCGGCGCGCTGACGACGGGCGCGTCGGGGCGGCTGGGCCCGCGCATCTCCCGGTCGGCGCACACCGCCCTCCTGGAGCGGGCGGCCGAGGTGGAGCTGGCCCGGATGGAGGATCCCGCCTTCCACAACCTGCTCCTGGCGGCGCAGCGGGGCGCGGACGCCACGCGCCGGGTGACCGAACGCGTCGTCGGCCTGAGCGGCGGGCTGATGGCGATCGTGGCCGCCGTGGCGGTGCTGGCCACGATGGATGCGCTGCTGGTTCCCCTGCTGCTGCTCACCCTGGTGCCGCAGGCGTGGGGAATGGCGCGGACGGTGGGCGCCCGGCACGCGTCGATCACCCGTTGGATGGAACTGACGCGCCAGCTCGACCAGTTGTCGATGCTGCTGACGCACCGGGAGAGCGCCGAGGAGGTCCGGGTCCATCGGATGGGGCGGTTCCTGCTGCACCATTACCGGCGGCTGGCGATGCACTCGGAGCAAGAGCAGGCGAGACTGGCCCGGCGCGAGGCCTGCGTCAAGATGATCGCCGGCGCCGTCTCGGGCGCGGCCGGTGCGTACGCCTACGGGCTGCTGGCGTTCCTGGTGGCCACCGGCCGGATGTCGTTCGCGGTGGCCGGCACGGCGGCGTTCGCCATCCGGTCCAGCTCGATGAGCCTGACGTCGCTGGTGATGCAGACGCAGACGATTCATGAGGACGCGATGTACATCGCCGACTGGAGGCGGGCGTGCACGCGGGCGGACGAGTCGGCGATCCCTTCTCCGGGCGCGCGGCTGCCTGGGGATCCCGAGGTCATCTCCACCCATCGGCTGTGCTTCACCTATCCGGGGGCGCGCAGGCCGGCGCTGGACGGCGTCGACGTGCGCGTCCGGCGCGGTGAGGTCGTCGCCTTCGTCGGCGAGAACGGCTCCGGCAAGTCGACGCTGGCCAAACTCCTCGCGGGCCTGTACGTGCCGTCCGAGGGCGCCGTGCTGTGGGACGGCGTCCCCACCAACCTGGTCGACCGGCGCGACCTCTTCGACCGGATCTCGCTGGTCTCCCAGGATTTCGTGCAGTGGCCGTTCACCGCCCGGATGAACGTGGCCGTCGGGCGCGCGGACCGGCCGCTCGACGAGCGGCTGCTGCGCCGCGCGGCGGCGGCGATGGGCGCGGAGCCCGTGGTCGCGCGTCTCGACGACGGATGGGACACGCTCCTGGCGCGGGAGTTCTGGGGCGGCACCAACCTGTCCGGCGGGCAGTGGCAGCGGCTCGGCCTGGCGCGGGCCTGGTACCGCGACGCGCCCGTGCTCGTCGTCGACGAGCCGACGTCCGCGCTGGACCCGACCGCCGAAATTGAGATCTTTGATCGGATCATGGAACTGGCCGGACGCGGCCGCACCGTCATCCTCATCACGCACCGGCTCGCCTCGGTGGCACGGGCCGACCGCATCTACGTGCTCGACGGGGGCGTGGTGGTCGAGCAGGGCACCCATGACCGGCTGCTGAGGAGCGACGGCGTGTACGCCGCGATGTACCGCGCCCAGGCCGCACAGTACGAGGCGGCCGGATGAACCCGAATGAGACGGCCAGATGAACACGGTACGAGGTGACCGGATGGAACACGAGAACGTCGAGGACGGCCCGCTCGCCCGGCTGACCGGGCGGGCCGCGGACTTCCGCCGGTCATGGCCCGGGCGGCCAGCGGTCCACCGCTCCGATGCCGCGTGGGCGCGGTCGCTGCTGTCGTTCGACGCGGTCGACGCGCTCGTCGCGGAACGGGCGCTGGCCCCTTCCCGGGTGGCGATGTCGGCCGGTGGGTTCGTCGACGCCCGGAGCTACACCCTCGCCGGCGCCATCGACCCCGTGGGGCTCGGCGACCGGCTGCGGGAGGGGAGCACCTTGCTGATCCAGGGCCTGGACGAGGAGCACGCTCCGCTCATCGCGTTCTGCCGTGCGCTGACCGCCGAGATCGGCCATCCGGTCCAGGCGAACGCCTATCTCACGCCGCCACGGTCGCGTGGGTTCGCCCACCACTGGGACGGGCACTCCGGTTTCCTGATCCAGACCGAGGGCGCCAAGACCTGGCAGATCTTCGAGCCGGCGGTGCCCGACCCGATGACGCCCGGCTCGGTGCGGACCGGTGAGCTGCCCGCCGACTTCGGCGCGCGCACTCCCTTCCTGGAAGTCGAACTGCGCGCCGGGGACGTCCTGTGGTTGCCGCGCGGGTGGATCCACAACGGTGTCACGGCGGGCGAATGGTCCCTGCATGTCACCGTCGGAGTCAGGCAGTTCACTCCGCACTGGTTGCTCGGTCCGCTGCTGCGGGCCGCGTCCGAGGAGCCGGCCCTGCGCGAGGCGCTGCCTCCCCGAGTCGCGCTGGACGACCTCGCCCTGCGCGCCGCGGTGGCACGTTCGCGCGGCGCTCTCCTCGAATGGTTGCAGGCACAGAGCGACGAGCGGCTGGCGGAACTGGTGGCACCCGTGCTGCACGCCACTCTCGGTGCGCCCGCACGCCGGCCGGTCAGGACGGCCATGGCTGCCATGCGAGGCGGTGCGGACGGCGGTCGGCCGGAGGCCGTTGACCTGGTTCCGCACGCGGTGCTGTCGGTGCGTGAATCCGGCGATCGTGTCGTCCTGCGGCTCGGGGACGCCGATGTCGAGCTCGACCGCGTCGCGTTCGGCGAGGTGGAGCTCGCCCGGAAAGGCGACGGGAGGATGACGCTGCGGCACCTGACAGGCCGGATCGGTCCCCGGGCCGCGGGAGAGGTCTTCGACCGGCTCCTCCGGTACGGAGTGGCGGTACCCGCCGACCCGCCCTCGGAGTGAGACGACCCGAAGACGCGGCTCGAAGCCGGTCATGCCTCCGGCGCATGACCGGCTTCCCGGACGCCCATGCCGGTGTGCGACGACGGCTCGGCAGGCGCGTCGTCAGGTGTCCCGACTCGCTGCCGAACGCGGGAGGACACCGGCGATCAGCGGAGTGTCGCTGGTGTTCGGCCGGTGGACGTCGGCCCTGGCGAGAAGCTCGGTGGGGTCGGTCTTGGCCGCAGCGGCGGCGATGGCGTTCAGCAGCTCGGTCACCGGGAGGACGCGGTCACCGTGGATCGGCAGCCGCTCCAACCGGGGGATGGCGGCGAGGAGGTCCTCGGCCCATCGCCGGACGATCTCGCGGTGCGACGTGGGGCGGACGGCGATCGACAGGTGCAGCGTTCCTTCGGGACCGGCGAAGGCACGGTGGCCCATGCCCGCGGGAATGTAGAGACCGTCGCCGGGCTGGAGCTCGACGACCTGGTCGGGGGCGCGGTCGGTGCGCAGGGTCTGGCTCTCCTGCCAGGCGGTGCCGTCGGGTATGTCCCACAGGTGCCAGGTCTTCGTGCCCTCGATCTGGAGGGCGAAGACGTCCGCGGAGTCGAAGTGGGCGCCGACGCCGTCGTCACCGGGCGGCGTGTAGAACGCGTAGGTCGCGATGGTCGCGTTGAGAAGGCGGGTGAGCCGGTCGGCGAGCGCGGCCATCGGCGCGTACCAGTCCTCGATGTTGACGAACCGGAGCGTGGCGCCCTGTTCCAGCTGGGCCGCGATGGCGTCGGTGTCGGGGTACCCGGGCATGCTGAGCGCGAGGTATGGGCGGGTGACGGTGAACATCGTGGGAGGCACGCCGCCGCTGGGCGTGTTCAGCTGGAACTGGGGGTAGCGGACGTGCCCGTACCGTATCCAGTCGTCGATGCGCTGGAAGCTGAGCAGCGCCGTGGTGTCGGGTGAGGCGGTGAAGCGCGCCGAGCTTCTCCCCCAGTCGATGCGTTCGTGCTCGGCGGGATCGGCGAATATGTCGGACCAGGCCATCGGGTGATGCTCCTCAGTTCAGCAGTAGTGCGGTGTCCCAGCCGGTGACCGGAGGACGGCCGGTGGCGTAGCAGTGCAGAGCCAGCGCTATGCCCGCGGCCCCTTCCAGGAATCCCGGCCGGTTCTTCCCCATGGACGTGGGGTGGACGTACCGGAATCCGAACGGCTCGTCGGGGTCGAAGCCGTCGAGGATCCGCCCCGCGAACATGTCCACCGCGGCCCCGTAGTCATGGGGCGCGGTGTCGTCCGACGCGGTGTCGTGGGCCATGCGCAGGAAGATCTGGAGAAGTCCGGCCCAGCCATGGCACAGGGTGTGGTCGCGCACCGCCCCTCCGGCGAGGGCGTGCACTCCGGCCAGCGCGGCGTGCGCCTCGTCCTGCCACCGTCTCTCGCCGAGCGCGGTACCGGCCAGGTAAAGAGCCCGGGCGATGCCCGCCGCCCCGTAGCACCAGACCTCGCGGTACCGCTCGAAGCGATGATCGAGATCGCGGAGGGCGGGCAGGTTGACCGCCATCGGCCAGGTGGGCCCCGCGTCGTCGGCATGGCGCCATCGGTCCAGGAGCGCGACGATGCGTCCCATCGCCTCGTCCTGCCGGTCGACGCGCACGCCCGCCCGCCAGGCGCAGGCGAGCAGAGCGAGCGGCCCGCACACGCCGTGGGCCAGACCGAAGTTGAGATGCCCGCCGCGGTCGACGCGTTCGGCGGTCACGCCGTGCTCGACCCACCAGGCGGGCACGCGCACGCCCTCCACCTCGACGTCGTCGGCCATCGCGACGGCGACCAGCGTGGTGAGCACCTCGCACAGGGCCTCACCGGCGGCGCCGCCCGCGTGCTCGTGGCGTCCCAGCAGGTAGCGCCCGAGGCCGGCGGCACCGGAGATGACGTCGAAACCGTCCCAGTGGCCGATGGGCCTGCCGGTGAGAACCCGGTCGCGGTCGGCGCGTGCACGGGCCCGGATCCAGGCGACGAGGCCCTCGTCCAGTTTCTCCAGCAGCGTCCGATAGCCTCCGAAGCCGACCGCGGCGGCGTGGGCGGCGAAGGCCAGTGAACCGGCCCCGACGAACAGGCGGGGTTGCGGCGCGGGGGCGGGAGAGGCGAGGGCCGCGGCGAGGTACTCGTGCGCCGTCCCGCGTCGTGCCGGGTCGGCGGCGCCGAGCTCGGCGAACAGCAGGGAGACCGCCGGGTATCCGTCGCTGAGCGCCACCGCGTTCCAGGGCGTCCAGGGGCCTTCCGGGAGCTCCATCGCGTTGTCCGGCGCGTCGGTGATGGCGGCGACCCGGGCGGGGTCGGCCAGGAGGCCGGCGACCGTCTCGACGACCCGCGCGGCGCGTTCGCGTCGGCCGACCGCGTCCGGATCGAGGCTCATGGGTCGAGGGCTCTTCTTCTCGGCGTTCATCAGTTTTTTGTGCGGTCCCTGTGTCGTTCTCGGTCGAGTTCGGCCTGCAGCACACCGCGGGCGATGGCGGTGGCGGCGCCTTCCGCGGAGTGGTCGATTCCGGCGATCCGGTTGTGGTGAAGGTGCAGCACGCTGGAGAACGGACCGGTGACCGTCTCGAGCACGCCCTCCGCCGCCTTCGCGCGGACCAGCCGCCCGTAGGCGGCGACGTGCGGCGCGCGACGTCGCCAGCCGTCGAGCAGCCGGTCGCCGCCGGGAAGCCGGGCCAGCTCCCCTCCATCGCCTGCCGTCCCGAGAAGGCGCACCGCCTCGCGGCGCCGCTTCTGGAAGGCGGAATGGTGGGCGCCTTTGGGGTAGGCGTCCAGCATCCACTCGCGCCAGCCGTGCCCGTGCAGCCGTGCGGCGAGATCGAGATGGTTCGCCGCGGCCAGCAGTTCCAGCGGCACGTCGAGCAGCCCCTGGGAGCGCAGCACGAGCTGCTCGATCACGCTCACGCTGTCCGCCCAGAAGACCCGTTCGGCGGCTTCGATCAGCTCCGGGCCGCCGTACCGCGCGATCTCGGGTCGGTAGGCGTCCAGCACGACGTCGCGGATCAGGCCGCCGTCCGCGAGCGCGGCGGCCCACCGGTGGACGACGGGCAGGAGGCGGCCGTTCAGCGCGGCCGGCTCGCCGTGGAACCGGACGCGCAGGTGCGGCTCGTCGTCGCGGTACCTCAGGAAGAACCAGCGGTCGCAGACGGGCGCGGCCTGTTCGACCAGCGCCGGCAGATGCCGCGTGAGCAGCTCGCCGTGGCGTCCCTCGGCCGCGTAGACCTTCACGTACAGCCATTCGCCGCCGGGCTGGTGCACGCGCCGCACCGCGATCGGCGTCCGGCCGGCGGACCGGGCCTCCGGTGCGGGAGCGGCCTGGCGCGGCCGCGCCGGGCGGAGCGGGACGACGATCTCGTGGGCATGGCCGTTGAGCCAGCCGGTGCCGGCCGCGCCGCCCAGCGGTTCCTCCTCCAGGACGGCGCCGGGACGTTTGAGCAGTTCGTCGCGCAGCAGGCGCCGTCCGGCGGCGGAGGAGAGGTCCAGCCGGAGCCGGTGGTCCCCGTTCACCGCGTAGACGACGTCGGGCGGCGTCCACCGGGCGCGCCAGCGATCAAGGCACCGCGTCCACTCGTGCGGGCTCAGGCCGGAGTCGGCGAGCCGCGGATCGGGCAGCCAGCGGGCCGGTGCCAGCACGGTCCGCCCGTGGCGCACCCGAGGCAGGTAGGGCAGCCGGTTCGCCAGGCCCCAGTTCCACAGGGGCCATGGACGGGTGCGCTCCTCCCCGATCTCGGCGAGGAGGCGCAGCGCGTTCGGCAGGGTCAGCGTCGGGTTGAGCGCGTGGAACGGCAGCGGGACGACCTCCCTGCCGGTCCGCGTCGCGACGACCTTGAACCGTTCGTAGTCGGCGCTGACCGCCAGGTCGTCGAGCCCGAGCACGTCCGGCCGGGCCCGGTCGGCGAAGACGCCGGCCCGCACGGTCGTCCCGGTGAGCGTGGGCACCTGGGTGACGTTGAGGATGCGGGGCCGCAGCACGATGCTCTGCAGTTGGGCGGCGATCGCGGACGCCCCGTCGGCGGCGCCGTCGGGGGTGCCGCCGCTCCCCGTGTCCTCGTCCGCCGTGATGTCCCGGACGAGTGCGGCGAAGTCGGATCGCAGCCCGGGAAGCAGGTGGAGGAACCGTCCGAACATCGCGCCGGGACGGTTCATCATCGGCGTGGCCAGCGCCAGGTGGAAGTCCCCGTCGCGCAGGTCGTCCTCGGAGTCCGCGAGGATCTGGACCGCCGCCTCCACATAGCTCGCGGGCTCCTCGGCCGCTCCCGGGCGGGTGAGCCTGCCGACGAGCTCGTCATCCAGCACGATCTCGCGCGCCCCGTCCGCGGCGGCGCGCTGGGCCAGGGCGCACAGCAGCACGTCGCGCTCGTTGGGCTCTGCGGCCGGGTGGTGGTCCCGCTTCGGGGCTCCGCCGGGCGGCAGCAGGTAACCGCCGGGGGCCCCGATCCCGAGCTGCGGATCGATCACCTCCTTGACCGGGACCGCGACGTCGACGCCGTAACGCTCGATGAACCGCATCCGGTAGTCGCCGAGCCGGTCGCTCCGTCCGTCCTTGGGCGGGGCCACCCGCCACGCGACCGACGCCGCCCGCTCCAGCTCGGCGACGACGTCGCGCGGCAGCACGATGTCGGCGTTCACCTCCATGTCCACCTGGATCGGGCGGTCGCCCGCCCGCAGGGCGCGCATCATGGCCGTCGCCCGCCGCCAGGCCGCGTGCCCCTCGCCGATCGGCGTGGCCTGGTAGGCGCCGAGGGCGTCCCGGACCTCGGCCAGGGCCGCCCGCCCGGGGTGTTCGGGCAGGGCCGCCATGACGCCGAGCACATGGTCCACGGGGTCTTCGGCGTCGGCCGGCGGCCGCAGGTCGGTGAGCAGGAACTCCCCCTCGACCAGGGCGGCGACCATCCGTTCGATCACGGACCTGTCGACGTCCCCGAACTCCGCGGCCAGCCGGGAGACGAGGTCGGCGTGGCGGACGGGGGTCCGGGCGGCGGCCATGGCCAGGCGCACGGCCCGCGTGTGACGGATCGTGCGTTCCCTGTCGTCGGGCGCCCAGTCCTCGTCGGGGTCCCGTCCGCCGGAATCCAGCATGTAGGGCAGGACGAGCCTGTCGCCGCGCACCCCGCACAGGTCGTTGGCGACCAGCCGCAGCCGCGAGAGGACGGCCGGATCCGTCTCCCAGCCCCGGACCACGCCGGTCAGCCATCCCATGTCGGCGCGGACCCGCCTGCGATGGCGGCCCTCCATCCGCACCTTGGGCTCGTCCTCCACGTGGACCGCGGCGACACCGGCCATCAGCCCGAAGGGGGTCGCGCGGGACGTCATCCGGGACAGGTAGCGGGCGGCGGAGATCGCGGCCCGCCGCAGCCTCGGCGGTTCGACCGGCACGCCGGACGCCACCTTCTCCAGGATCGCGTCCAGAGGTCCGCTGGACACCGCGATCGCCTCCCGGACGACCGGATCGGCGGCCAGTCGCCGGAGGAAGTCCCGCGTCTCCTCTGTGGAGTCCAGGTCTCCGGGCGGTCGCGGGACCGGATGCTCCGCCGGCAGCAGCGGCAGCCGCGCTATGCCGAAATCCGCCGCACGGAACGCTACGTCGCGCACTACGGAGTCCACCTCTCTCGCATGGTCGGCGTTGCGCAAGACTGCCCGCGCCCGGTCTCTTCTCGCTGTCGTCCGGGTGACGCGGACCGGCCGTTCGAGGGCACGGCGGACAGGCGCGCCGAAGACGGGCGCACTGAGTAAGCACGGTGTAACTGGAACGCAAGCACCGGCCCCTACCGTGAGGGGCTCTGGAGACGGATCGGGCATCTGAACGAGGCCGTGCCGTCACGCGCCGAAGCTCTCTCGCGGGGGCGAGTGCTTCCGGGTGGCCGGTCCGCTGGACATACGCAGGTGGGGGGGTGAGACGCGGATGCGCTTCGCGATCCTGGGCCCGCTCGAGGTCACCGCCGACGGACGATCCCTGCCGCTGTCCGCGGCCAAACATCGTGTGCTGCTCGCGTCCCTGCTCGTGGAGGCGAACCAGCCCGTTCCCGTGACCCGGCTGGTCGAGCGGTTGTGGGGTGACGCGCCCCCGCAGTACGGCAAGGGAACGCTCCAGACCTATGTGATGCGCCTGCGGCGGATCCTGAACCCGCATGCCCCTTCGGGACACGACGTGATCCGTACCGGCGCCGACGGCTACCTCGTCGACATCGCACCCGACGCCCTTGACCTCAACCGGTTCGAGGCCCTGAGGCGTCAGGGCAGGGCCGCGTCCAGGCGCGGCGACCTGAGCGGGGAAGCCGGCCACCTGGCCGAGGCGCTCTCCCTGTGGCGCGGCCCGGCCCTCATGGACGTGCCGTCCGAGTCCTTGCAACGGGAGGAGGCGCCGCGGCTCACCGAGCTGTGGCTGCAGACCGTGGAACGGCGCGTCGACGTGGACCTCGCGCTCGGCCGGCACTCCCTGGTGGTCGGCGAGCTGCGGCGGCTCACCGGCGCGTACGGGCTGCGCGAGCGGTTCTGGGAGCAGCTGATGCTCGCGCTGTTCCACTGCGGGCGCCAGGCGGAGGCCCTCACGGCCTACCGTGAGGTGTCGGAGAAACTGCGGTGGGAACTGGGCGTCGATCCGGGTGAGCGGCTGCGCCGGATCCATCAGGCCATCCTGGACAACGACCGTGACCTGCTGCCGGGAGCACGGACGACCGCCGTCACGTGCGAACACGCGCCGGCGCCGCCCTGGAAGGCGATCTGCCAGCTTCCACCCGACATCGGCGGTTTCACCGGGCGGGCGGAGCTTCTCGAACAGATCACGACGTCGCTCACCGGCCAGGGGACGGACACCGCGGTTCCCATCGTCGCCGTCTCCGGCATGCCCGGGGCCGGCAAGACCGCGCTCGCCGTCCGGGTGGCCCACTCGCTGCGTTCCCGGTTCCCCGACGGGCAGTGGTACGTGCGCATGGAGGGATCCGGACCCGCGCCGCGCGATCCGGCCGAGGTCCTGGCCGAGGTGCTGGAGGCCGCCGGGATCCCACGCGGCGAGGTACCGGCGTCGCTGGAGGGCCGGGCCTGCATGCTCCGCGCCCATCTGGCGGACCGGCGGGTGCTGCTCGTGGTGGACGACGTCCGCGACACCGGGCAGATCCGCCCGCTCCTTCCGGGCACTCCCGGCTGTGCCGTCCTCGCGACCAGCCGCAGGGACCAGTCCGCGCTGTCGCGCTGTACGGCGCACGGCATTTCACCGTCGACGTCCTGGGCCAGGGTGAGGCCGAGACGCTGCTCACCCGCCTTCTCGGCACGGAACGGGCCGGCCGGGAGCGGCGTGCGCTCGCCGGGCTCGCGCGGCTCTGCGCCCGCCTTCCCCTCGCCCTGCGCATCGCCGCGGCCGATCTGTCCGGACGTCCCCAGCCGAGCATCGCGGAGTACGTGGCCGACCTGGCGAGCGCAGGACCGCTCGACCGGCTGGTGCTGCGCGGCGACCCGGCCGTCGCGGTGCGCTCCGCCTTCGACCTTTCGTACGCGGCGGTGTCCCCGGACGCCCGGCGCATGTTCCGGGCGCTGGGGTTGGCGCCGACGCGCTCCTGCCCCGCGCCGGCCGCCGCCGCGCTCATCGCGGTCCCCCTCGGGCGGGCCCGGCTGCTGCTCGCCGATCTGGCCGCGTCCCACCTGGTGCAGCCCCTGCCCGGCGAACGGTACCGGCTGCACGACCTGCTCCGTCTCTACGCCGTCGAAAAGGCCCGGACCGAGGACGCCGAGGAGGACCGCGCCGCCGCCTTGCGCCGGTACTTCTCGTGGCAGCACACGGTCGGCACGGCAGGGGACCCGCCGGGCCCGGGCACGCCGCGCGCCGCCGGCATCGACGCGGCCGGCCGTTCCGCGTTCGTCTGGGAGACGCTGCCGTGGCAGGACACAGGCGGGCGGACGGCGTACGCCGTGAACCGCCGTAGTGATGTCGGGGGTGGGATCACTTACGCCCTGGAGGGGTAACACCCTGGTCGGAGGGGTGCTCGGCGCGGGGCGGCCGGAGTACGGCGGACGGAGAGGACATCCCATGAAGATCGCAGTCATCGGCACCGGTCTCATCGGCTCGCAGGTCGTCCGCGAACTCGCCGCGGCCCGCCACGACGCGGCCGGTCACTCCCGCTCCACCGGGGTCGACCTGCTCACCGGCGAGGGCCTCGACGAGGCGCTGCGCGGCGCCCAGGCCGTGGTGGACGTGAGCAACTCACCGACCTTCGACGAGGCGTCCCTCGACTTCTTCCGCACCTCGGTCGGCAACCTGCTCGCCGCCGCGGCGAAGGCGGGCGTCGGGCACGTCGTCACGCTGTCGATCGTGGGCGTCGACCAGGTCCCCGAACTCGCCTACTACCGGGCCAAGACGCTGCAGGAGAACCTGGTGAAGGCCGGGTCCGTCCCGTACTCGATCGTCCGCGCCACCCAGTTCATGGAGTTCATCCCGGCGGTGCTGGACGCGACCACCGACGGTGACGTCGTGCGCCTGCCGTCCACCCCGATCCAGCCCATCAGCTCCGCGGAGGTCGCCGCCGCGGTCGCAGAAGTCGCCACTGGCGCCCCGCTGCGGGGCACGCGGAACATCGCCGGGCCCGAGGTCTTCCCGCTGGACGAACTCGGCCGCATCACCCTGGAGGCGACCGGCGACGGCCGCCGCGTCGTCACCGACGACACCGCCGGCCTGTTCGCCGCCGCCAAGGGGGACGTGCTCACCGCACCCGAAGGCGCCCACCTCGCCACCACGCGCTACCGCGACTGGCTGCGGTCCCGCTGAGGGTTCTCCTTCCGGAGCCGCGCGCGGCGTCGGCGGACGGAACTTCCACGAACGGTTGGGCGCCTGAGAGCATCGAATCCGTTGACCGTACATCGATGTTCATTTGAGGTGGTGCCCTCATGATGCCCCTGCAACCGGGTGATCCGCGCCAGGTGGGACCGTACCGGCTGGAGCGGAGACTGGGCGGGGGCGGGATGGGGCAGGTGTTCCTGGGCCGCTCCCCCGGCGGACGGCCGGTCGCGGTGAAGGTGGTCCGCCCGGAACTCGCCGGGGACGCGGCGTTCCGGCGGCGGTTCGCCATGGAGGGGGAGGCCGCCCGCAGGGTCGGCGGGTTCTACACCGCCCAGGTGGTCGACGCCGATCCCCACGCGGACCCGCCGTGGCTCGTCACGGCCTTCGTCCCCGGCCCGTCACTGCTGCAGGCCGTCCAGGAAGACGGGCCGCTCCCGGCGCGGACCCTCGGCGTGCTGGGAGCGGGCCTCGCGGAGGGACTGGCCGCCATCCACCGCGCGGGCCTGGTGCACCGGGACCTCAAGCCCGGCAACATCATCCTCGCCGCCGACGGTCCCCGCGTCATCGACTTCGGCATCGTCCGCGCGCTGGACGCCGCCCACACCTCCACCGCCGTGCTCGGGACGCCCGGGTTCATGTCCCCCGAGCAGGCACGCGGACTGGACGTGGGGCCGCCCAGCGACGTGTTCGCGCTGGGCTCGGTGCTCACGTTCGCCGCGACGGGGAGCGGCCCCTTCGGCACGGGGTCGGCCGAGGCGATCGTCTACCGGATCGTCCACCAGGAGCCCGACCTGACCGGGTTGCCCGCCCACCTCGCCGGCCTGGTCCGCGCCTGCCTGGCCAAGGACCCGGAGCAACGGCCCCGCCTCGCCCAGATCCTGGACAGCCTCGCGGCCGTCCCGTCGGCCCCGTCCGACTCGGGCGGGTGGCTTCCCCCCACCGTCACCGCGCTGATCAGCCAGTACGACCGCGATTTCACGGACCGCCCCCACGACACCGCCGACACGGCGCTCACCACGCGGGCCGACCGTCGGCGGCGGCCGAGCCGCCGGGGTTTCCTACTGGCCGGACTGGGGGGCGCCGCGGGCGTTCCGGTGGTCGCCCTGCTGCGGTCACTGCCCGCGCGCGCGGGCGGTTCCCGCACCCCCGAACCGGGCCGGACCAGGGCGTCCCTCCGTCCCGGCGCTCCCGTCACCCTGTTCGAGGGCGACGGAATCGTACGGTCGATGGCGTTCAGCCCGAAGGGCGACCTCCTGGCAGCCGTCGGCGACGACGGGAAGGCCAGGCTGTGGACGGTCGACGGCAGAAGGCTCGCCAAGACCTTCACCCACAAGGTCACCAACCCGTGGAACACCTCGCTCGACCGGGTCACCTCTTTCAACCCCCAGTTCGGGACGACCTTTTCGACGGCGTTCACCCCGGACGGGTCCGGCCTGGTGGTCGGCAACGGCGACGGGACGATCGATCTGTGGAACATCGCCACCGCCGCCGTCACCACCCTCCCCTCCCCCAAGCCGGAACTGTGGAACAGCGCCACCGGCTGCGTCGCGGTCAACCCGAAGGACGGGGCGGTGGCGTTCTCCTACGACGCCCCGATCGTCAGGGTGTGGGACCCGGCCGCCCGCGCGGTCAGGGCGACGCTCACCAGCGGCGACGGCTACTGGGTCCAGGCGATGGCGTACGGTCCGTCCGGCGACGTCCTGGCCACCGCCAGCGGCAACGGCAATCCCGGTAACAAGGCCGGCGACGGACTGCTCCACCTGTGGGACACCTCCACCCACGGGCAGATCGCCACGCTGGCCCGTACCAACTCCGACGTGCAGTCCCTGGCGTTCGCGCGGGACGGCAGGACGCTGGCGAACCTCCGCAACGACGGCCTGATCACGCTGTGGAACGTGCCGTCCCGGGAGCGCGCCGCCACCCTCGCCGGTCCCGGCTCCGGCGTCACCTGCATCGCGTTCGGTCCGAACGGGCTGCTGGCGGGCGGCTTCAACGACGGCACCGTCACGTTGTGGGACGTCACCGCCGGTAAGAGCGTCACCGTCCTGAGCACCGGCGCCAACACCGAGATCCGGTGCGTCGCGTTCAGCCCGGACGGCGGAACCATCACCGCCGGAGGCCGGAAGCTCACCCTCTGGACCCTCGGGTGAAGGCGGAGTCCGCCGAGGCCATGAGCGGAGGCGGCCGGCTTCAGGTCACCAGGCCCCTGCGGTAGGCGTAGACGACCGCCTGCACGCGGTCGCGCAGGTCGAGCTTGGTGAGGATGCGCGACACGTACGTCTTCACGGTCTCCTGGCTGATCACCAACGTCGCGGCGATCTCGCTGTTGGACAGCCCGTTGGCGATGAGGCGCAGCACCTCCAGTTCGCGCGGGGTCAACGCGACGTCGCCCGGCGTGGTCTCGGCGGGACGGATCCGCGCCGCGTACTTGCCGACGAGCTGCCGCGTCACCTCCGGTGCCAGCAGCGCGGCACCGGTCGCGACGGTGCGGATGCCGTGCAGCAGCTGCGCCGGCGGGGCGTCCTTGAGCAGGAACCCGCTCGCCCCCGCCCGCAGCGCCTCGTACACGTACTCGTCCAGGTTGAACGTCGTCACCACGAGCACCTTGACGGGCTTCGACACCCCGGCACCGGCCAGCAGGCGGGTCGCCTCGATGCCGTCGAGCACCGGCATCCGCACGTCCATGACCACCACGTCCGGGCGCAGGCGGTGGGCGAGGTCGACCGCGGTGCGCCCGTCCCCGCACTCGCCCACGATCTCCAGGTCGGGCTGCGCATCGATGATCGTGACGAACCCGGTGCGGATCAGCGCCTGGTCGTCGCAGACCAGGACCCGGATCGGCGCGCTCACGACGGGCTCCCCGCGGGGATGCGGGCCCGCACGACGAAGCCGCCGTCCGGCCGCCGGTCCGCGGTGAACTCGCCGCCCAGGGCGTCGACCCGTTCGCGGAGCCCGGCCAGGCCCCGCCCGCTTCCGCCGGGAGAGCCGGCGCTCGAGCCGGTGCCGTCGGTGCTGACCTCCACGGTGATCTCCTTTTCGCCATGGCGCACGCCGACCTCCGTGCGGCTGCCGTGGGCGTACTTGAGGGCGTTCGTCAACGCCTCCTGCACGACCCGGAACGCCACCAGCTCGGCGCTTCCGGTGGTCTCCGCCGGCCTGCCCTCCTCGGTGAACTCCACCGGCTGCCCGGCCCGGCGCGTCTGCTCCACGAGCGCGTGCAGGTCGCCGACGGACGGCGTCCTGTCGCCGGTGTCCTGGTGGTCGGGATTGAGCAGGTCGAGCAGGTGCCGCAGGTCGGTGATGGCCCGTCGGCCGGTGTCGGTGACGGCGCTCAGGGTCTCGTCGAGACGATCGGGCACGGCGGTCAGGTACCGTGCCGCCTCGGCCTGCACGACCATCGCCGTCACGTGGTGGGTCACCACGTCGTGCAGTTCCCGGGCGATGCGGGCGCGTTCGGCGGCGCGGGTGGCCTCGGCGACGCGACGGCGGCGTTCGGCCTCGGCCGCCCGGGTGGAACGCATCCAGGACCCGACCCCCCACGCGCCCGCCAGCACCAGGTAGAACGTCACGAACTCCTCCGGTCCGGCGCCCGAGCCGAGCCGGCCGAGCGCGACCGCCAGCGGCACGTACGCCACCGAGGCGAGGACGGCGGTGACGCGCCGGTGACGTTCCAGATGGGCGCCCGCGCTCAGCAACGCGATCGGCAGCGCGGTGCCCGCGTACGCGTGGTAGCCGCGGAGCTGGTCGACGGCGAAGCCGAGCGCCACGAGGGCGACGCAGACGGCCGGCCACCGCCGCCGCACGGCGAGCGGCAGGCACTGCAGGGCGACCGCCACGACGGCCAGTTCGTCGAAGGGGCGGGCCGGCAGGTCGCCCACCTGCGTCCCCTGGTTGTGGAACGCCGGCAGGAGTGACACGACGGTGAGCAGCAGCGCGAACGGGAGGTCCCGTACCGTGACGTCCCACCGCCGCCACAGGTCCGGAATGCGCCGAAGATCGGTCACTGGGAGAGGGTAGCGGTCGCGGCGGCCGGGGCGGTGCGCCGACGGCGGGGAACCAGGTTGCCACGCCGGTGGGCCAGCCACAGGAACACGATCGTCAGCAGCACGCCGAACCCGATCGCGGGCGGGCTCGCCTCCGGCCCGAACTCACCGCCGGTGAACAGGGCCGGGCCCGACGTCTCCCCGCGCAGCAGCCCCTCCGTCGCGCCGTTGCCGGAGACCTCGGTGCTGAAGATGCCGGCCGCGGCGAAGTTCCAGCCGAAGTGCAGGCCGATCGGCACCCACAGGTTGCGGGTGGCGGCGTACGCGGCGGCCAGCATGCCGCCGGCCTCGATCGCGATCGCGATCGCGCCCCACAGGCTGGCGTGCGGGTTGGTCAGGTGCGACAGGCCGAACAGCAGGCCGGTCAGCGACAGCGCCAGCCAGGTGCCGATGCGCTCCTCGATGATCCGGAACAGGACGCCGCGGAAGAGCAGCTCCTCCGTCACGGCGGCGGCGGCCATGAAGCCGGCCAGCCCCGCCGCGCCCTCCGGCGAGCCCAGCCCGTCGATCCGGTAGCCGTCGTTGAAGGCGATGTTCCCGATGACGGCCGCGAACATCGCGACACCGATCACCAGCCCGCGGGCGACGGCGGCGGCGGCGCCCTTCACGGCCACCTCCACCGGCGCGCGGCGCTCGGTCCACCGCACCACACGTCCGTAGACGACCACCGCCAGCACGGCCGTCGCGAGGCCGAGGACCAGGGTGAGCAGGGCGTTGCCCTCCACCGCGGCGACGGCCGTGCTGCCGACGAAGGCGACCGCCGCGACGGCCACGAGTTGCACCAACAGGCGCATGACGACTCCTTAGCGAGATTCCGCGGCCGGAGCGCCGCGGCGACGTGGAGAAACGCTATGGATTCGTCAGCCCCGAATCTTCACCGCACGGTGGACACTCGTGTGTAGCTCGCACGGGGGACAACCCCGCCGCGATCGCGCTTCGAGGTCCGTGCCTGGTCGAATTGCACGCGCAACGCGGCCATTCCGTCGAGCGGCTCGGACACTTTCCTCCCTGGTGGCGGACCGCGCGCCTCACGGGTTCGGTTAGAAATAGTCGCCGAACAGGTCCTTGGTCGGCCAGGTCTTCAGGCCGTTGGCGACGGTGTGCAAGGGCGCGCTGAAGTCGGTGTAGGTGTAGGGCAGGCCGGACGGGTCGTCGCGCTGGTCGAACAGCAGCGCCCACGTCACGCCGTCGTAGCGGCGGGTCACGATCGTGCTGGTGCCGTCGTAGGCGCCGTCGTGCCAGGTGTTGCGGCCCCCGGTCACGTCCCGGACCTGCCAGCCGAAGCCGTAGTAGGAGCCGCCGGAGTTCAACCCGGTCTCCGGCTTGGCGAAGATCGAGGCGATCGAGGAGGCGTTCAGCACGCTCGTCCCGCCGTCGAGGATCGTGGTGAAGCGCACGTAGTCGACGGCGGAGGCCAGCCAGCCGCCCATCGCGGTCCGGTTCTCCACGTTGAAGGTGCCGTAGGGGGCGGGGACGGTCGTCCCGGCCGCGTCGAACACCGACGGGCCGGTGCGCTGCGAGAAGTAGGGGACCTCGCCCGGCGCGCGGTCGGCCCGCATGGTCCTGCCGGGACGCATCCGGGTGATGCCGACCGGCGCCAGGACGTGGCGTTGGACGTACTCGGCGTACCCCATGCCCGAGACCTTCTCGATGATCTGGCCGAGCAGCAGGTAGCCGTAGTTGCTGTAGGCGTAGGTGGTGCCGGGGTCGTGGTCGAGCGCCAGGCCCGCCCCGTAGCGGACCATGTGCTCCCGGGTGATCGGCAGTGGGACGCCCAGCAGCTCGGCGATGGCGCGGTCCTTGTACGTCGGGTCGCCGGAGATGTCGCGGTCCCAGCCGCCGAGGTGCTGGAGCAGGCGCCGCACCGTCACCTTGCCGAGACGCGGGTCGAGCGACCGCCCGGGCGGCGGGGTCAGCGTCAGCAGGTCGGTGACCGGCGCCGACAGGCTCAGCCGGCCGGCCTGGACGAGCGTCATGACGGCCGTCGCGGTGATCGGCTTGCTGAGGCTGGCGAGCCGGAACAGGGACGTGGGCTGGACGTTCAGCGACGTGTCGTCGCTCCAGGTGTAGCCGCGGGCGTGCAGCAGCCTGCCGCCGCGCATCACGGCGAGCGCCCCGCACGGGATGTTCCGGTCCTGCATCAGCTTCTTGACGGCGGTGTCGAAGCCGTCCAGCCCGGCGCCCGCCGTCCCGGAGACCCGCCACGTCCGAGCCGCCGCGGCGCCCGTCCGGGCGGCCGGGCGCGACTGCGTCGAGCAGCCTCCGGCCAGGGCGGGCACCGCCAGGCCGAGCCCGGCCAGTCCCATGAGCTTGCCGAAGTCACGTCGGCGGAATTCCTGTGACACCCGTCCTCCTGGCTCGCCTCGCCACCCCTTGCGATGGGGAGATCACGGAAATTACATGATCTTGGTGGCGCGGGTGCCGCTTTCCGTCACGGTGTGGTGAGGTCGACAGGAAGTGGGATGCGGTCCAGGTTCTCCGGGAGCCGGGGACAGGTCAGGGCGGCGGTGGAGGAGGAGAAGCAGTGGTCGGCCGGAGACGAACGCCCCATAATGGCCGGGCTATGCAGGGGAATCGGCCGTGGTGGGCCTTGCTCGTCGCGGGACTTGCCGCGATCCTGGCGAGCGTTCTGCTCTGGAATGCGTCATATCAGCACATACCGGTGCATTCAACCGCTCGTCTCCTCCCTCCCGGCTACAACGCCTCCTCGGTGGCGTTCAGCCCGGACGGGAAGACCCTTGCCGTCGGTGGGGAGCACAACACCGGGCCGCACGCCGAGGCGAAGGTCTGGTTGTGGGACGTGGCCGCCCGCCGGATGTCGAACGAGATCACCGTCCCCAACACGGGCAGGGTGCCGGGCCCGGAGCGCGGAAAGACCATCGAGCGGACCTTCCCGGTCACGTCGGTGGCCTTCAGCCCGGACGGCAGGACCGTCGCGATCGGCGGAGGCCGCGAGAAGTTCTGGCTGTGGGACCTGGCCGCAGGACGGGTGTCGAACCCCTTCACGGTGCCTCAGGGCAACTCCGCCGTATCGGTGGTGTTCAGTCCCGACGGTAAGACCCTGGCCGTCGCAGGAGGGAACGTTCAGCTGCGGGACCTGACCACCCGCCGGAACACCGTCACCATCACCGAGCCCGGCGACGCGAACGGGTCGGTGGCGTTCAGCCCGGACGGAAAGACCCTGGCCATCGAGAGAAGCGAGTACGTGCGGCTGTGGGACGTGGGCACTCGGCGGAACACCGCCACCATCGCCGCCCCGCACGGGCATCGGCTCCGCTCGGTGGCGTTCAGCCCGGACGGAAAGACCCTGGCCACCAGCGGATCCAACGCGAAAGACGACGGGGAGATCCGGTTGTGGGACGTGGCCGCCCGCCGGAGTACCGCCGTCGTCACCTCGCGGCACCAGCACAGGGTCAACTCGGCGGTGTTCAGCCCCGATGGCGCGACCCTGGCCATCGGGGGAGATCAGGACCTGCGGCTGTGGGACGTCGCCGACCGCCGGTACCTCGCCGTCGTCAACACCGGCGACGAGGACGTCAGCAGGATCGACGCGGTCGCGTTCAGCCCGGACGGGCGGACGGTGGCCGTAGCGGGGTACGGAATCAGGCTGTGGCGGGAGGCTGGAGATGACTGACCGCGTGGTGATCACAGGCGCCTGGCGGCCGCTGTACGAGGCGGGCGTCGTCGGCGTGGGCCTGGCGGCCATCACAGCCCTGGCCATGAGGGTGCTGTCCTTCCTCGGCGATGACGGTCGCGGCACTACGGAGCCCGACCGCATGTGGGGGCTGGGATGGCACGCGGGGACGCTGGCCCTCGCGGGTGTCATCGCGGTCCTGTTCGCCCTGGCGATGATCGACGCCGGACGCGCGGAGAGCGACTCCGGACGTGCGGAGAGCGCCTACGGGGGCATCGGCACCGCACAGAGATTCGGCCTGGTGCTCGGCGTGGGGGCGTGGCTGCTGGGCGGGCTGTACACGCTCGCGGTGTGGTTCGTCCTCGGCGAAGTCTGTGAAGGAGGCGGGCAAGGATCGTTCGATTGCGTACACCGCCCAGGTCCGGTCCTCAACGTCCTCGGGGTGGCGGCCTCGCTGGCACCGACCCTCGTGCTGTGGGTCCTGTTCCGGAAGGGGCGCCGTTCACGGGTGGCCGCATGGCTGTCGCCAGTCCTGGTCATCGGCCTGTATGCGCTGGCACTCCTCCTGTGGGAGCCCCATATCGGCCTGGGAGTGCCGCTCCGCCCCGAACCGGACTTCTGAAACACCCCTGAAACCGCCGGACTTCAGAGCCGGCCCGCCGGCTCAGGCGCCGTCGGGCTGCCCTGTGGACGGGGCGAGGACTCCGGCGTCCCACAGAACGCGCACATGGGCGATCAGGCGCGGCCCGAGGGCCCGTAGCGCGTCCGGGTCGTTGTCGGCCACGGCCGAGGTCACCATCGCGCTGGTCGCCGCCACGATCACGTGGCAGGCGAAGCGGCCGGCCTCGTCCGTCACTCCCAGCAGGTCGGCCAGCGCCTGGGTGATGTAGTCCTGCAACCCGGCGCGCCGCTGGAGCGCCTCGGGCCCGGCCGCGTGCACCTCCACGAGGAAGAGCCGCGCGTAGGACATCTCCTCGGACAGCGCGCGCAGGTACGCGGTGATCGCCCGCTCGAACAACCCCAGCCGGTCCCCCGCGGCCTCGGCGGGCGGCCCGCCGTCGCGCGCCCAGCCCGCGCCGTCGTCGACCGCCTCGGCGATCCGCTGCAACAGCAGCTCGCCCGCCGCCTCGAAGGCGGCCATGAAGCAGTCCAGCTTGGACTCGAAAAGCTCGTAGAAACTCTGCCGCGACACCACGGCGCGTTTGAGCACGTCCGCCACCGACGTGGCCACGTACCCCTTCTCCGCCATCACATCGGCCATCGCGCGGCACAACCGCGACCGCTGGATGCGCTGCACCTCCGCGCGTGGCAGAGCGTGGCGCCCGCGAGGCAGGCGGCGGGCCCCGGACTCCTGCATCCGACCACGATAAAGGACATACCACTCGATCACTCAGACGGTATTGTCTTTCTGAGGACCGGGAGGTGGTTTGTGCAACCGCTGGAGACGTCGGACCCCGTTCAGATCGGGCACTACCGGATGCTCGCCCAGCTCGGCCGGGGCGGCATGGGGCGGGTTCTGCTGGGCGGCGGACCGGACGGGCGGCTGGTCGCGGTCAAGCTGGTGGACGAGCAGTTCGTGAACGACGACGGGTTCCGCGCCCGGTTCCGCCGCGAGGTACGGGCCTCCCGCAAGGTCGCCGGCGCCTACACCGCGGCGGTGATCGACGCGGACGCCGAGGCGCCGGAGCCCTGGCTGGCGTCGGTCTACGTGCCCGGGCCGTCGCTGCGCGAGGTGGTCGACACCATCGGCCCGCTGGCGGCCGAGCCGGCGCTGCGGCTGGCCGCGGGCCTCGCCGCGGCGCTGATCGAGGTCCACCGGGCCGAGCTGGTGCACCGGGACCTCAAACCGTCCAACGTGCTGCTCACCGACGACGGCCTGCGGGTGATCGACTTCGGCATCGCGCGGGCGACCGAGATCGAGGACGGCACCCAGGTCACCCGCACCGGCGCCCTGGTCGGCACCCCCGGTTTCATGTCACCGGAACAGGCCCTCGGCCAGGCGCTGACCACCGCCAGCGACATCTTCTCGCTGGGCTCGGTGCTGGTGTACGCCTGCACCGGCCGGGGACCGTTCCATGCGCGGAACACCCCGCAGACCCTGCACAACGTGATCCACGCCGACCCCGTCCTGGGGACGCTCCCCGACCGGCTCCGCGACATCGTCCCGGCGTGCCTGGCCAAGGACCCGGCCGCCCGGCCGAAGCCCGCCGACCTGCTGAACGCGATCGGCGAGGTGGCGCCGGCCGCCCGCCCCTGGCCGGCACCGGTGCACGAGCTCATCGCGCGGCAGGACGCCGAGGTCGCCCGGTTGCTCCGCGCCCCTGAACCCCAGGCGCCGCACGGACCGCCCGGCGTTCCCCCCGGCGTTCCACCGGCTCCTCACCCCGGCTCTCACCCCGGAGTCCCACCGGCCTCTCACCACGGCTCTCACCCCGGCGTTTCAGCCGGCCCTCAACCGAGCCTTCACCCCGGTGTCCCGCCCGGCGTGTCCTACGGTGTTCCCTCCGGCGTTCCGGCGGGTGCGCCGGGGGGCGTCGGCATGGCGCAGCCGCCCGGCCCCGGGGGCGGACGTCCGGGCGGTGCGGCTCCGGCCAGGCCTGACCGGAGGCGCGTTCTGCTGATGGCGGGCGGCGGCGCCGTCCTCGGCCTCAGCGCGATCGGCGGCACCATCGCGTGGGCGTTGCGCGGGGACGACAAGCCCGAACCCAGGCGGAGCGGTGCGTCCGGCGGAGCGGCCGCGTCACCGCTGGCCACCCTGACCGGCCACGCCGGTTCGATCCACTACGCGGAGTTCAACCCGAGCGGGGAGCTGCTGGTCACCGCCGGCGAGGACGGCACGGTGCGGCTGTGGGACGTCCGCGCCCGGCAGATCTCCGGAGAACCGCTCAAGGTGGCCGCCGAGTCCGCCCGCAAGGCGACGTTCGACAGGGTGGGAGAGCTGCTGGCCACCGCCAGCGTGGACGGTGCCGTCAAGCTGTGGGACGTCAAGACCCGCCGCCAGGTCGGTGAGACCCTCGGCGTGCCGATGTTCGACTTCAGCGACCGGCCCGGCCCGGTGAGCGACGTGACCTTCAGCCCGGACGGGGACACGCTGGCCGCCGCGGGCACCAAGATGCTGCAGATGTGGGACACCGACTCCCGCGACAAGACCGGCACGCTGACCTTCGACAAGGTCAACCTGATGACGCAGATCGCCTTCAGCGGCGACGGGCGGCTCCTGGCCATTCCCGACGACCAGCTCATCCGGGTGTGGGACGCCGACTCCCGCAAGCAGGTCGGTCAGTCCCTCCTCGGACACACCGCCAAGATCGCCCACGCGGTGATGAGCCCGGACGGCCGGACGCTGGCCACCGGCGGCTGGGACACGACCATACGACTGTGGGACATCCAGAGCAGGACGCCGATCGGGCAGCCGATGCGCGGCCACTCCCACGTCATCCAGGGGCTGGCGTTCAGCCACGACGGGCGGTTCCTGGCCAGCGTCAGCCACGACGCCACCGCACGGCTGTGGGACGTGGCCAAGCGCGCGCCCCTCGGAAAACCGCTCACCAGCGGGGTCAAGACAGCCAGCGCCGTGGCGTTCAGTCCGGACGGGAGACTCCTGGCCACCGCGGGCGACAAGACCGTGTTCCTGTGGAACGTCGCCGACCGCACCAGCAGCTGACCCACCCCGCCCACCCGCCGCTCGTCCACCGGCCGCTCGCCACCGGCCGCGGGGGCGGCCGTACCGGAATCGAGGTTGCCCATGCGGCCGCTCACCGCGTCCGATCCGGTCCGGGTCGGGCACTACCGGATGCTCGCCGAGCTCGGCCGGGGCGGGATGGGCCGCGTGCTGCTGGGGTCGGCGCCCGACGGGCGGCTGGTCGCGCTCAAGCTGGTGCACGCCCGGCTCGTCGGCGCCCCCGGCTTCCGCGACCGGTTCCGCCACGAGGTGGCGGCCACCCGCACGGTGTCCGGCGCGTACACGGCGGCGGTGCTCGACGCGGACGCGGACGCGCCGTCCCCCTGGCTGGCGTCGGTGTACGTGCCGGGGCCGTCGTTGCGGGAGGCGGTCCGGGCGGCCGGTCCGCTGCCCGAGCAGGCCGCGCTGCGCCTGGCGGCCGGGCTGGCCGCCGCGCTCCTGGAGATCCACCGGGCCGGGCTCGTGCACTGCGACCTCAAGCCGTCCAACGTGCTGCTGGCCGCGGACGGCCCGAAAGTGATCGACTTCGGTGTCGCGCGGGCCATCGAGGCCGACGGCGGCGACCAGGCCGAGGCCTCCCCGCTCGCCGGCACGCCCGGATACATGTCGCCCGAGCAGGCCCAGGAGGGGCCGGGGACCGCGGCCGGGGACGTGTTCTCGCTGGGCTCGGTGCTGGTGTACGCCTGCACCGGCCAGGGGCCCTTCGACGGCCCGGGCATCGCCCAGGCGCTCTACAACGTGGTGCACGCCGAACCCGACCTGGCCGCCGTCCCCGGCCGGCTCCGCCCGATCGTCGCGGCCTGCCTGGCCAAGGATCCGAAGCAGCGGCCGACGCCCGACCGGCTGGCCGCGATGATCGGCGCGGTCGCCCCGGCCACCCGGCCCTGGGCGCCCGCGGTTCAGCAGATGATCGAGGAACGGCGGGCCGCGATCGCGAGGATGCTCGGGCCCGTCGCCGGCCCGCCGCAGACGCCGACCGTGATCGACCCGGTGCCCGGCCCGCACGGCGCCCGCCGCGGCCTGTTGTCCGTCCTCGGCACCCGCCGGGGCGTATCGTTCGCGGGCGGCGCACTCGCCGTGGCGGTGGCGGTGACCGCGGTCGTGATCGTGGCGCCGTGGTCGGGGCCGGGGTCGGCCGCGCGGACCGCCCCGCAGCCGTCCCGATCCGCGGCCCCGCCCGCCCACTGGCAGCTGCGCGGGCACACCGCGGCCGTGTACGACGTGGCGTTCAGCCCGGACGGCCGGACGCTGGCCAGCGCGAGCGACGACGGCACGGTCCGGCTGTGGGACGTGCCGAGCCGGAAGCAGCGCGGTACGCCCATCCGTCACCCCGACGGCCTCAACGCTCTGGCGATCAGCCATGACGGCAGCGCCCTGTACACCGCGGGCGACGACGGCTACCTCAGGATCTGGCCGATGTCGGGCCGCGGCCGTTCGAGTGGTTTCGAGACCGGGCTCGGCCCGCTCACCGAGATGGCCCTGAGTCCCGACGGCCGCGTCCTGGCCACCAGCAACTCGGCCCAGTCCGTGCGGCTGTGGGACCTGGACGACGGGAAGGTGGGGCCGCTGCTGGAGACGGAGGCCGGCGGCGTCGAGGCCCTGGCGTTCGCTCCGGACAGCCGCACCCTGGCCATCGGCACGACCGGCACCGAGAAGAACCTCGACACCGGCAACACCCAGGGCCTGGCGCAACTGTGGGAGGTGTACGACCGGAAGAAGCTCGGGGAGAACTTCTCCGGGCACGACTCCTGGACGCAGGGCGTGGCGTTCAGCCCCGACGGACGGACGCTGGCCGTCGCGGGCGGTGAGATCACACGCCTGTGGAACGTGTCCCGGCACCAGGAGGTCGGCGCCCCGTACCGCTGCGACGGCCGCTGTTACACCGTGGCGTTCAGTCCCGACGGCCGCACCCTGGCGGCCGGGGGTTCGGGCACCACCGTCCGGCTGTGGAACGTGGCCGACCACCGGCAGATCGGCCCCACGCTCAGCGGCAGCAACGGCGTCATCTTCAGCGTGCGGTTCAGCCCGGACGGCCGTACCGTCGCCACCGGCGGCGGGGACGACACCGTACGCCTGTGGCCGGTGCCGGGGAAGGGCTAGACGTCGGCAGCCCGGTGGTGGACAGCTGGTGAAGTGCCGTTCCCAGCGGTCGGGGCACGGGACGTCGCGGCGCGCCGGCCAACGCGGCGTGTGAGTGGCGCGCCGGGCCCTGCCGCACCGAGCCTCACCGCGGCGGCCACCGGCGCGGGCGCGTGCGGCCGTGGACGCGCGTCGGCCAGTCCCAGGGACACGGTGCCGGGACGGGCCGACGCGATGGGCTCGATGGGACGCGGCGTCCGCCGGCCGCCCCTGACGGCGAACAACCGGCAAGGGCCCGACGGTGGACTACCGGGTCCGTGTCACCCGGGCGTTCAGTTCTCCGAGCCGAGTTCGGGGAGGTTCTCCGCCAGCGGCACGAACTCGGTCGCCGTCAGCAGACCGTCGTTGTCGGTGTCGTACTCGGCGAACAGCGCCCTGACGATCCCGGACAGATCATTCACCTCGGCCGCCGGGAACATCCCCGCGATCGCCGCGGTCACCTCTTCCACGGTGAGCCGCCCATCCCCATCGGTGTCGTATCGAGCGAACACCGCCTCGTACTGATCGGACATGATTCCCTTCCGCGACGCAGCCGTGGCCCCTGATCGTAACGACTTCCGGACGAGACGACCGCCCCGGACGGCACGAACGCCGACGTACCGGGCCGATGCCCGGCTGCCGGGCGTTCCGGCCGCCGCTCGTCCCACGACAGGCCGTGTCACCGTGCCAGCAGGAGGGGCGGGGCGTCCGCCGTGTCAGCGACGGGAGGCGGGACGCTTGGGCGGCTGGATGCGCACCCGCTGGTCCTCGGGGGCGTTCTCGATGTCGTCGAGTTGCGCGACGATCGTGCTGCGCAGCTCGTCGTAGTCAGTGAAGCGGTAGTCGTTGAACAGCGTGTAGCCCGCCCACATCAGGTTGGCGCACACCCGTGCCGGGACCCGGCCGGTCTGCGCGCCCATGCCGACCAGCGCCACCGACGTGATGCTGCCCGGAGCGTCCTGGTTCTGACGGTGGATCGCCTGGAAGGCCGCGGCGCACGCCAGCGCCACGTTCAGGGTCTCGCTGACGTTCTGCGACGACCGCTCCATCGTGGGCGTCGAGATCAGGAACCGGGGATTGGTCGCGCCGGACGGGACGCACACCGCACCGCCCACCGGAAGCCTGCCGTCGAACTCGTCGCGGATCGCCCGCTGCACGCGCAGCTGGATGCCCGCCCCGAGGTGCCTCTTGATGACCGCGTCGACGCCGCCGTCCATCCGGCCGCGGGAATTGGTCGGACTGACCCAGGCATCGACGTGCTCGTCGAGAATCGAGCCCTTACGGATCTCGATCCCAGGAGTGCCGGCAAACGCCGCCCGCCATGAATCCACCACTTTCGAGTTGATGTCGGTGAGCACCACCCTGAGCGGCGACGGCACGCGATTGACGGACATGAATCACTCCGATCCGGGGACGGACTTTCCACCGTTCACGACGCTACCGCGCCCCACCGACAAAACGACCGCCGGACGGAGATCCGTCCCCTGTCGTCACGATTGCGGACGCTCTGACCTGGTGTTAGCCTGCCGCCAGCCTTCCGCAGGCGAGGCCCTGAAAGCCGTCACCCGCGGCGGGAGAACCCACCATTCCAACGGACAGGACGGGTTCTCCACATCGCGTCCAGCGCCTTTCACGTGGAAATTCACCGCCTCGTCCGGTCACGCCCCGACACCAGCACGGTTCGACAATTCGGAGCCTTACGATGAGCGACACAGAAACCCCCGCGCAGCCCGACCCGAATGACCCGCTCGCCCTCGCCGAATTGTTCAGGGGCGGCGGCGAGCCATGGCTTCCGCTGCTGAAGCCGGTCATCGAGGCGCAACCGGACGCGGCCACGTTCGTCGGCCCGGGGCGCGGCCCGCAGATCGTGCCCGTCCGGGAACTGACCTTCCAGGCGCTCAAGCCCAACCCGCCGCACAAGTGGAAGGTCGTCGTCTTCGGCCAGAACCCCTACCCGCGGCCGGAGAGCGCCACCGGCATCGCGATGTTCGACAACACCTTCCACGACTGGAAGGACAGCCAGTTCGGCAGGGTCGTCAGCATCCGCTGCATCATCAAGGCCGCGGCGATGTGGAAGTACGGCATCCCCAAGAAGACCCCGATCGCCGACATCCGTGCGCTGCTGAAGGAGCGGGACACCGTCCAGCCGCCGGAGTGGTTCCAGGCGATGCTCACGCAGGGCGTGCTGCTGTTGAACTCGGCGCTCACCGCCAGCGGCGACGGGGCGATGGGGCCCGATCGGCACACCGCGTTCTGGCGTCCGGTCGTCGAGCGGATCATCGAGGAGATCCTCCGGGCCAAGCAGAACGCGGACGAGGACGACCGCGGCGTCGTGTTCGCGTGGTGGGGGGCGCACGCACGCAACCTGAAAAAGGTCGTCCTCCGGCTCCAGAAGAAGTACCCCGAGGTCGAGGTCCGGCACATCGACCACCCCAACCCGGCGGCGCAGGGCGACATCTTCTGCGAGGGCGACCATTTCGGAATGGTGAACGCGGCGCTCGCCTCCCTGGGCGCCGACGAGATCGACTGGCTGCCGAGCAGGGGCTGGCAGAAGCAGGCGGCGGAGTCCGGCGGGACGGACGCGGACACGGCCGACCGCATGAGCGCGTTCATCGCCTCCACCATGGAACTGCACCAGCTCTACCTCGAACGGCTCGCGAGCGTCAAAGACGAGGGGCTCGTCCTGCCCCCGATCACGGGCGTGTTCGACACCCCGCTCATGGACTTCCGTGACGCGGTGGCACCGGTCGCCAAGCTGCTGTCGGGTCTCGACCACCACGTCCAGTCGTCACACGAGTTCGGCAAACGCAAGGCCGACGCGGCGGCCGGGGGCCCGTCCGCCGACGAGATCGCCGCGCTCTACCTCTACACCTGCGAGTCCGCGTTCTACCGGCGGATCAACGCCACGCTGCGCGACCCGGACCGGAGCAAGGCCGTCCCGTACCTGCCGTACCTGCGGCTGCTGTTCTCGGCGGTGTCCCGGCTGCCCGCCCGCAGGGAGCCGCTGTGGCGGGGCGTGTCGCTGGACCTCCGCGCGCAGTACCCGCTCGGCCGGACCGTGACGTGGTGGGGCGTGTCCTCCTGCACGTCCAAGCTGGGCGTGGCTCGGGCGTTCCTCGGCGGCCGCGGCAAGCGGACGCTCTTCGAGATCACCCCCGCCCGGGCCGTGGGCATCCGCAGTTTCTCGGCGTTCACCGACGAGGAGGAATTCATCCTCCCGCCGGGCACGCGGCTCAAGGTGACGGAGACGAAGGCCGAGCGCGGCGGCCTGTGCACCGTGAAACTGACCGAACTGGAAGAGCAGCCCCTGGTGACGTGACCACTCGCGCCTTGTCTCCTGTTCAGTCGCGCCCCCGGACGGCCGTGTGGACGATTTCGGCGACGTTGTAGCCGAGGAGGCTCGCCACGTCGACCAGTCCGGGGGTGCTCAGGACCGAGTTGGCTTCACCGGCGTTGAGGCTGCGATGCCAGCGGGTGTCCTCCCTGGGCTTCTCGTCATTCCAGTACGCCCGCGCGTGGGCGACGAACTTCTCCGCCTCCGCGCGCCCGGGTCCGTCCAGGCGCTCGATGAACTTGTCGAGCTGGTCCTTGCCCACGTAGGGCACGAAGGAGCTCCAGTTCCCGCCGGTGTCGTGCAGCCTGGTGTTGTCCGGCTCGGCGTCCAGCGGCAGATGCAGGAAGGCGCTCAGGCGTTCCAGTGAGCGTTCCGGGTCCGCCATGTAGTCCTCGTAGCGCATCGTCAGGACCGGGAGCCCGAACGTGTTGACGGTGCGGAGGGCGTCGACGTAGGTGTCCCGCCAGATTTCGGCTCCCTGCCACAGCGGCTCGCCCGTCCGGTTGCGGTGGCTGATCGCGAAGGCGATCGGGTTCCGCACCGTGGCGATCACGTTCACCGGGGTGCGGTTCGCCGGGTCGGCGCTCCGCTGTTCGACGGCGCGCCGCAGCCATGCGACGTACTTGCTGCCGTCGATGATGACGGAGACGCCGAGCGACCGCGCGAACTGCCCGTGCATGCCGAGGATGTCGTCGTACGTCACGCGTTCCCGCAGCGCGTCGGTGAAGTGCCGGCACTGCCTGCCGAGCAGGGAGCAGGGGCCGCACTCCCGTCCGGAGGTCGGGTGGCTGAGGTCCGGGAACTGCGTGAAGTTGTTCAGCTCGCCGACGTAGTGGGCCTTCCTGATGCGGGTGGTCATGTCGCGCCCGATCAGCGTCGAGCCCGAGAACAGGGTGCCGACGACGAACACCGACGCCGGGGGCCGGTCCTGCGCCTTGGACAGCCTCAGCCGAATGTTCGTGAGCCTTCCAGGGGCCTCTTGTGTCTCAGCGTCCATTTTCACGTCCACGGGTCAGGAACCGAATGCCCTCGTACCCGGTGACGCCTGGACGGACGTGTCGCCGTGGTTTGAGGAGGTCGTCTCGCGCTCCCTCACCGGCCAGGGCGGAAGGGGCGAGATGACCGCGCCAGACATTGTGCCCGTTACCAGCGAGGACTGCAGCAGCGCTCCGGGGCGTACGGCACTCGACCCGGCGGCGGCGTCGGCCGCAGGAGCGTGACGAAAGGTAGTTGTCTGCTTGCCCAGCGTGCGGACGGGCCATGTGCGTTGACAGTATGTGATCGTGGCGGGCTACCGGTCGGGGTGGTGGCGGAGTCTGGGGGCCACGGCCCTGGGCGTGCTGATCCTGACGATCTCCATCGGTCTGGTCGTGGTGCTGCGCCGGAGCGGGCTGCAGACCGCGGCGAACTGGGCTCAGCTGGCGTCGATCCCCCTGGCGGTCGTCCCGCTCGTGCCCAGCGTGGTCGCCGGGTGGCGGCGAGCGGGTCGGGACGCGCGGACGTCCACTCCCGAGCAGCTCGATCGGGCCCGGGAGACCTTGGCCGGGCTGGTGTCGGAGCAGTGGCGTGAGGAGATCCGGGTCCGCCGGCTGGACGATCCGGCTCCGATGGCCGTGCGGTGGCGGCTGACCGAGCTGCCCGTGATGGATCATTCCGCGCACGTCGTCCGGGCTCGCAGGTTCCCGTTCGGCGCGGACCGGCCGCGGCTCGACGGCCGCAGCGACCGCGTCGCCGACCTGGTACGGGCGTACCGTGACCTGCCCCGCCGCCGCCTGGTGATCCTCGGGGAGCCGGGCATGGGCAAGACCACGCTCGCCGTCCTGCTGCTGCGCCGGCTGCTCCAGGAACGGCGGCCGGGAGAGCGGGTCCCCGTCATGGTGTCGCTGTCGGGCTGGGACCCCGGCGCCGTGTCGTTCGACGAGTGGCTCGCCGGCCGGCTCACCGAGACCTATCCGGCGTTGCGCGCGACCGCCTTCGGCCCGGACGCGCCCAGGGCCCTGGTGCGCGAACGCCGCGTCCTGCCGGTCCTCGACGGTCTGGACGAGCTGCCCGAACCATCGCGCCCGAAAGTGATCAGCGCGCTGAACGAGGCCCTGACCGAGGACGATCCGGTCATCCTCACCTGCCGCACCGCCGAGTACGAGGCCGCCGTGAACGCGCCGGGCGGCGACGTCCTCACCGCGGGGGCGGTCGTCGAGCCCCGCCCCCTGCGGCCGGCCGACATCGCCGCCTACGTGACCCACAGCCTGCCGCCGCGTCCTTGCGGCGCGTGGCCCGACCTGCTCGCCGCCCTCGCCGCGGGCGAGCGCACGCCGCTCACCCGGGCGCTCGCCACCCCGCTGGCCCTGTGGCTCCTGCGCAAGGTCTACGTCGACACGCGGACCGACCCGGCCCCGCTCCTGGACGCGTCGCGTTTCACCGGCCCCGGCGCGATCGTCGACCATCTGCTCGACGACCTCGTCGACGCCCTGGTCCCCGCGAACCGCGACGCACGGGACGAGGGCCGCCCGTCACGGCCGCGCCGCGCCCACCGGCCGGAGGACGTCCGCCGCTGGCTGTCGTACCTGGCGCTTCACCTGCGGGCGGCCGGCACCACCGACATCGCCTGGTGGCACCTGCCCGGGATGCTGCCGCGCCGCACCGTCGACAACCTCACCGCCCTCGCGGTCGGGCTGCCGGCCGGTGTCACCCTGGCACTGACGAACCTGGTCATCTTCGGGATCAGCGACAAGCTGGGCAACGCGCTCGCGTACGGGCCGGCCTTCGTGGTCATGCACCGGGTGTTCACCTGGCGACCGGCCCGCGCGACCGCCGGACGGCGGGACCAATGCCTGCGCAGGGCCGCGCAGTGGCTCGTCGGCGGCCTGCTCTTCGCGTTGACGTGCGGCTTCGGTGACGCGCTCACCGACGGGCTCCGCGACGGCCTCTCGGACGGGCTGACGATCGGCCTCGCCGACGGGCTCGGCGTGGGACTCGCGTACGGCCTGGCGACCGGCTTCTTCGGCGCCGGCGGGCCGGACGCCGAACCCGTCCACGCCGACTTCCGGCTTCGCGGCCGTGCCCGTTCCCTGCTCCGGCACGTCGCGATCTGGTTCGCCGGAGGGCTGCTGCTGGGACCGGCGGTCGGGCTCGTGGACGTGCTGGCGGGCGCGTTGGGGAACGAGGCGGTGTACGTGGTCACGGACGGCCTCACCGACCAGTCGCGCATGTACTACGCGCTGAGCATCACGTTCGGTCTCACGTTCGGGGTCGGGCTGGGAATCCGGAACTGGTCGCGCGTCCCCCAGGCCACCGGCCCGCCGCAGACCCCGCGCCAGTCACTTCGCCGCGATCTGCTGGTCGCGTGCCTGGAGGCCCACACCCTGGGGCTGGCGGTCGGTCTGGCCTTCGGGCTCGCGACGGGCATGGTGGCCGGCCCCGTGAACGGGGTCAGCTATGGGCTGCTGTTCGGCCTCACGTTCGCCCTCATGATCGGATTGAGGAGCTGCAGCGGCACGTACCTGGTGGCGCTGCTGTACCTGCGCTCGCGCCGGATGGCGCCGCTTCGCCTCATGCGGTTCCTGGAGGACGCCCACCGGCTCGGCCTGCTGCGTCAGACCGGAACCGTCCACCAGTTCCGGAACGCCAAGCTCCAGGACCGGCTCGCGGCCCACCACACGAGTGGCGCCGGCAGGCCCCCGGTCAGCCCCAGGCCCCGGCATGTCGCCCCTCATGGAGCACCGCGTCGGCGGGCTCGACGGGAGTGACACTGATCAGCCCGGCCACGGCCCGCACCCACGTCAGCCGCGCCATGGTCAAGCTCGGCGCCCGGGACCGCGCCCAGCTGGTGGTGTTCGCCTACCAGTCCGGCCTGGCCGGCTGACATCGGCGCGGGGGTGCGGTGGCCGGCCGCCGCGAACGTTTGCCGGGCGGCCGGAGGGTAGGGCAGCACACAGATAGCGAGGTGATACCCATGACGTACACAGCGCAGATGCTGGACACCTATCCGGCCGAGATCAACCTGGAGCACGACCGGCTGTCCCGTGTCATCGACGCGCTGACCAGCTGCGCGCAGGCCTGCACCGCCTGCGCCGACGCCTGTCTGTCGGAGCCCGCCGACGAACTGCCCAGGCTGGCCCGTTGCATCCGCGACAACCTCGACTGCGCCGACATCTGCACGGCCACCGCCGCCGTGCTGTCACGGCACACCGGTTACGACGCCCGGCTGACCAAGGCCCAGGTCGAAGCGGCCATTCAGGCCACCAAGACCTGCGGGGACTCCTGCGCCGAGCACAGCGAGCAGCACGAGCACTGCCGCCTGTGCGCCCAGTCCTGCCAGGAGACCGAGCAGGCCCTCAGGGACCTGGTGCCTCACCTCACGCCGAGCGGCGCGGGTGTGCAGCAGCCGCACCAGGCGGCGCCTCAGCAGGGCATCTGAACGGGAGCGTCCCGACCTCACGCCCCACGCACGCCGCGCCGATCGCGAAGTACCTGGGCGTGAGGTCGGACCATCCCGTCCGGCATCACCTGTGGAGGGTGGTGTAGAGGGACGGGCGGCGGTCGCGGAAGAGGTCGTTGCGGGGATTGAGGGCCTTGGACGCGGCGTGGTCCAGGTCGACGTCGGCGGTGGCGTGGGCGCCCTCGGCGAGCACCCAGCCGTCGGCGCCGACGATCGTGGTCCCGGCGGTCCACTCCTGGCCCCGTTCGGTGCCGGACCGGTCGCAGCAGGCGATGACCATCCGGTTGACGCGGGCCGCCGCCATCGCGATGACGACCTCGGGCGGCCGCTCCCCCTCGGGGCGGTCCACGAGCGGCCAGTTGACGGGCGCGGCGACCAGGTGGGCGCCCGCCAGCGCGAGCGTCCGCGTCATCTCGGGGAACTCCAGGTCGTAGCAGATCAGCACGCCGACCGGGCCGGCCGCGGTCGGGACCACCGGGGGCGGCCGGTCACCGGGCGTGAACAGGAGTTTCTCCCCGTCCCACAAGTGGGTCTTGCGGTAGACGACGCGGACGCCGCCGCGGTCGACGACGGCCGCGCTGTTGTACAGGCGGCCGTCCTCGCCGCGTTCGCAGAACCCCCCGACGACCACGGCCCGGCCGGCTGCCGACGCCCACTCCTCGAACAGCGGGTGGGAGGGCGTCACGGCGACCGCTGCGGCCTCCTCCCGCGACTCGAAGACGTATCCGGAGGTGGCCAGCTCGGGCAGGACGACGACGTCCGCGCCGCCCGCCGCCGCGGCGCCGATCGCGCTGGCCGTCAGCTCGCGGTTGGCGGGCAGGTCGCCGAGACGCGGCGCGAGCTGACGGCAGGCGACGCGGATCACCGGGCCGGCGGGTCGTCGCGCAGGAGCTGGGCCAGGACGTCGAACTCGTTGAACAGCGTCCACTCCTCCACTATCCGCCCAGCGGAGAAGTACAGCTGCGAAATGCCCCACAGATGGACGCGCCGGCCCGTCGGCCGCCCGTACATGCCGTAGCCGCGGTGCGTGCCGACCGCCGTCCACCGCACGGACGCCGCGTAGCCGTCGCGGTCGTTGCCCATCCAGTAGACCTCGTCGACCTGCATGCCCAGGTCGGGGAACGTGGCGAGCAGGTTACGGGCCATGCCGCGCACGTCGGCGCGGCCGTAGCCGGTGCGGTTGGTGGTTCCGTGCCACCGCACGTTCGGCGCGTACGCGCGGTCGATCGCGCTGAGGTCGCGCCGGTTGTAGGTGTCGTGGAACAGCGCCCGCACCGTGTGCTCCAGGTCGAAGCCGGCGCTCGGGTCGGCCGCCGGGTAGGGCTGGGGCTTGCGTCCGCCGACCAGCCGCTCGACCTCGGTGACGTTGCGGTTGGCGAACGGCACGGCGCCGCCCTCGTTGCCGAACGCCCGCGCCGCCTCGTACACGTCGATGCCGAGCTGTGCCAGCTTGGCGGCCGTGTTGTAGAGCACCCACTCCTCGTAGATCTCGTTCTCCCGGACGACGCAGTTGGCGATCACCCAGGTCTCCAGGCGGCGGCCGGTCGGCGGGCCCCAGCGCCACGGGCCGGTGTGGTGCCCGATGTTGATGGCGCGGTGCGAGGTGACGAACCCCTGGTCCTCGTCGCCCGCCCAGATCACGTCGTCGGCGTAGTGGCGGCAGTCGGGGAAGGCGTTGATGCTCTGGATCGTGCCGTTCACCAGACCTTCGACCCCGTACCGCAGCCCGCTGTCGTCGTACAGGCGGCACCCGGGGCTGTAGGTGTCGTAGATGTAGCCGACGTCCTGGTCCTCCCAGATGCGGTGGGTGATGCGGACGATGTAGTCGACGATGTCGGTGTAGGTGTCCTCGAAGCCCCGCATCGGCTGCCGGCGCGCGCCGTGCACCGGGCCGCCGGGCAGGTCCGCGCCGTTGCCGGGGCGGACGGCGATGGAAAAGTCGGACGGCATCGTCCGCTGGATCGGCGCGGACATGGCGATCGGCGCACCCGCCGGGCGGTCGGGCCCGGAATCCCGCTCTGTCTCCATATGTTCTCGGCCTTTCTCTGTTCGGTTCCGGTCAGCGGTGGCGGGCCAGGCGCAGCGTCGCCGTCGCGCCGTGCGCCGCCATGCCCTCGTACTCCGAGATCACCTCGACGGCCTCGGCCAGCAGCGGCGTCGCCTCCCGCGCGGCCCGCTGGTAGGTCAGCGGCTTGAGGAACCGCGAGACCGACAGCCCGGCGCTGTGCCGGGCGCCGCCCGCCGTGGGGAGCACGTGGTTGGTGCCCGCCATGCCCTTGTCGGAGTAGGCGACCGTGCTCCACGGCCCCAGGAACACCGAACCGTAGTTGTGCAGCGCGTTCAGGTAGTAATCATCGTCGGCGGTCTGGATCTCCAGGTGCTCGGGGGCCAGGTCGTCCATCAGCGCCACCGCGGTCTCCCGGTCGGCGGCCCAGGTCACCGAGCCGTGGTCGCGCCAGGCGGGACCGGCGATGTCGCGCGTCGCCAGGCCCGCCAGCTGCCGCTCGACCTCCTCGATCACCTTGACGCCCAGCGCCTCGGAGGTGGTGACCAGCGCGGCGGGCGACTCGGTGCCGTGTTCGGCCTGGCCGAGCAGGTCGGCGGCGACCAGCTCCGGGTCGGCGGTCTCGTCGGCCAGGACGGCGACCTCGGACGGCCCCGCGAGCAGGTCGATCGCGACGGTCCCGAACAGCTGCCGCTTCGCCTCGGCCACGTAGGCGTTGCCGGGCCCGACGAGCATGTCGACGGGACGCTCGCCGAGCAGGCCGAACGCCATCGCGGCGAGCGCCTGCACGCCGCCGAGCACGTACACCCGGTCGGCGCCGGACAGGTGCGCCGCGTACAGGACGGCGGGGTCGGCGCTCCCGTCGGGGCGCGGCGGGGTGCACGCCAGTACCGTCTCCACGCCCGCGACCTTGGCGACCCCGACGGTCATGCAGGCCCCCGCGAGCAGCGGGAAGCGGCCGGCCGGCAGGTAGGCGCCGACCCGCTGGACCGGGACGTACCGCTGCCCCGCGACCAGGCCGGGGGCGAGCTCGACCTCGAAGTCGGTCAGGCGGGCGCGCTGCTCGCGGGCGAACGCGCCGGTCCGCTCCACGCCGAGCTCCAGCGCCCGCCGCAGCTCCGGCGACAGCCCGTCACCCGCCCGCGCCAGGTCGGCGCCGGACACCTCCACGTCGGGACGCTCCCAGCCGTCCAGCTCGCGGGCGTACCGCAGGACGGCGTCCATGCCGCCGCGCTCGATGTCGGCCAGCATGCCCGAGACGCGCTCGGCGACGCCCGGGACGGTCTGCGCCGCGGGCGCGTCGGAGCCGGGCGCCTTCAGGATCCGGTAGGCGCCGTCCAGCTCGGCGAGACGGGCAGGGGTGAAACGCATGTCACAACCTCACACTCAGGGTCGGTACTTGCCGAGGGGGACGACCGTCAGGGGGACGGCTCGTCGCCGCGGGCGTGGGCGATCTGGGCGCGGATCGCGATCTCGTCGTAGATCCGCCATTCCCGGACGACCCGGCCGTCGCGGAAGAGGAACTGCGAGGCGCCCAGCACGTCCACGGGGGAGCCCGTCGGCCGGCCGTAGCGCGGGACGCCGTCGTAGATCCCGCGCAGGACCCACACCACGGCGACGCGGACACCGCCGTGCGGGGCGGAGTGGTTGGCGGCGACGTCGCGGACCTCGATCCGCGCGTCGGGGAACGGGGCGAGCAGGTCCAGCAGCGCCCGCTGGTAGCCCTCGGGGCGGATGACGTCGCGGTGCCCGGTCGTGTGGCAGGTGACGTCGCGGGCGGTCCACTCGGTGACGCGGTCGAGCCGCCGCCCGTTCCACACCTCCTCGACCAGCCCGAGGACGTGCTCGCACTCGCCCCGAAACGCCGCCCCGCCGTCCGGCCGCGGGCCCGAGTCACCGCACGTCAGCGGGGACTCCGGGGGTTCGCCGCGGACGACGCCGCCGGGGGCGAAGGCCAGGCCGCGGGCGACCTCGTCCGGGTCCAGGCCGAGGGCCCGCACGACCGCCAGTTCGTCCCGGACGACCCATTCCTCCTGCATGACGCCCCGCCGGTACAGGCAGGTCGCGATGGTCCGGGACGCGAACGACCGGTGCGTGGGCGGCCCGTAGTGCGACATCCCGGTGTGGGTGCCCGCGCTGAACACGCGGTGCGAGCTGACGAACGCGTCGTCGCCGCGCGCCTCCCACACCACGTCGTCGGCCTGCCCGACCCGGTCCGGAAACGCGTTGATCTTCTGCAGCGTCCCCGAGACCACCGGCTCCACGCCCCGGACCGTCCCGTAGGCGCCGTGCACGACGGCGTCGGGAGCGTAGTTGTCGCGGATCAGGCCGATGCCGCGGCGCACCCAGATCCGGTCGGTCCACTCGACGATGAACTCCTCCGGATCGCGGTACGGCGCGTAGGCCACCTCTTTCAGGGCCGCGTTCTCCAGGGCCGTCTCTTCCGGCTGCATGGCCGCGATCAGTTCCCTTCGCCGTCGTTGATCTGCCGGATGCGGTCGGCCGCCGCGGCCAGCTCGGTGCGCACGTCCGCGCCGTGCGCCATCTTGTTGATCGCGACCTCCAGGGCGTCCTGGATCTGCGGCCAGTCGATCGAGGTGGGGATGATGCGGCCGTTGCGCAGCGCCGCCTCCTGCAGCCTGGGCACTCCGCCGTTGGCCTTGTTGACCTGCTCGTCCAGCATGTTCGAGACGTGCACGGTGACGCCGGTGGCCTTCTTGGGGTCGGACTTGTCGAGCGCGACGGCGCGTTCGGTCCTGGGGTGGGTGAGCCACTTGATGTACTCCCAGGCCGCGCCCTGCTTCTCGGAACTGCGCAGCACGCCCATCAGCCAGGTCATCCCGTACGAGACGCGCGGCTTGCCCGGCCACCCCGGAAGCTGCGCGGGGGTGACGTTCTTCGCCACGTCCGGCTTGACCTTCAGCGGGTCGGTGAAGTCGTCGTACTGCCAGGTCCAGGTGAGGACGGTGTTGGCGTTGCCCTGCTCCATCGACTGCGTGGCGTCGGTCTCGGTCCAGTTGGCCGACTCCGGCGGGCTGTACCGCTTGCGGATCATGGAGATGTACTTCTCGGTGGCCTCGATGCCCTGGGGGCCGTCGAAGGCGACGCGGCCGTCCTTGTCGAACAGGTCGCCGCCGTTGCTCCACAGCATCGACAGCCACGTGAAGAGGTTCTGGCCGCTGCCGCGCCCGTACTGGCCCGCGAGCGGGTGCCGCGAGTCGTTCGCCTTCAGCTTCTCGAGCTGGGCGATGTACTCGTCCCACGTCTCCGGTGGCTTGAGGCCGAGCTCGGCGTACTCGTCCTTGCGGTAGTAGAGGGCGTAGGCGTAGCCCCGGAACGGGATGCCGTACGTGGTGCCCTTCGGGTCGCCGGCCGTGGCGGCCTCCTGGAACGGAGGCGGGAAGTCGTCGAGGGTCATCCCGGTCCGCTTCATCACGCCGTCGAGGGGCTGCACCCCGGCGCGGATCGACGCGCCGAACGCGTCCGTCCAGCCGACCAGGTCATAGGTGCCGGTGCCGAGCGCGCTCTCGGCCACGATCTTCTGCAGGAACGACTCGTAGGGGATGTTGGCCCACTCCACCTGGATCCCGGTGCGCGGGGTGAACTCCTTGGCGGTGCGCTCCCGCAGCCCCAGGAACTGCGCGGCGGTGTTGCAGCAGATCAGCAGCCTGATCTTCTGCCCGCCGTACGGCTTGCCGGTGAGCAGTCCCAGGTCGTCCACGGCGCCCGTCCGGACGACCTCGGTCAGGTCGCGGTCGGCCCGTGCCGAGCCGCAGCCGCCGGCGAGCAGCGCGCAGGCCAGGGCGAGGGCGACGGGCGGCGTCGCGCGCCGCCGCAGCAGGGCCAGCCTCATTTGATCGCTCCCATCGTCATGCCCTGGGCGAAGTGCTTGCGGACGAACAGCGACAGCACCAGCATCGGGACCATCACCATCAGCCCGGCGGCGGCCATCTGCCCCCATGCCACGCCCTCCGGGCGCACCAGCGTCATCAGCCCGACCGGCAGCGTCGTCGCCTTCTCCTTGGCCAGGAAGGTCGGGAACAGGAACTCGTTCCACGACAGCAGGAACGAGAACACCGCGCAGACGAAGATCCCGGGGGCCGCCAGCGGGGTCACCACCCGCCACAGCAGCCGGACCTGACCGCAGCCGTCCAGCCGCGCCGCCTCCTCGATCTCCAGCGGCAGCCCGTCCACGAACCCCTTGAGCAGCCAGGTGATGTACGGGACCACCAGCGAGAGGTTCACCACCACCAGGGCCGTCCGGGTGTCCAGCAGGCCCAGGTCGCGGAAGAGCGTCAGGAACGGCAGCGCGATCGCCACACCCGGAATGAACTGCGTGGCGACCATCGCCAGCAGCATCGACCGGTGCCCCGGGAAGCGGTGGCGGGAGAACGCGTAGGCCGCCAGCAGCGCCATCGGGATCGCGATCACCGTGGTCGCCACGCCGACGACCACACTGTTGAGGGTCGCCGCGACCAGATCGTTCTCACCGCCGATGATCCCGCGGAAGTTCTCCAGCGTGGGGGAGAACCACGGCGAGGGGGAGAACGCGTCCTTCTCGGGCCGGAACGCGGTGATCGCCAGCCAGGCGATCGGGAACAGGACGAAGAACAGGATCGCCAGCGTCGCCACCACGTGACACGCGCGGCCGAGGATGCGGCCGGCCTTCATTTCGCCTCCTGCCGGGCCATGAGGATCAGGTACAGCGCGGCGAGCACGCCCAGGGCCACGACGAGGATCCAGGAGATCGCCGAGGCGTAGCCGATGTCGAGGAAGGTGAACCCCTGCGCGTAGGCGTAGAAGTTGAGGGTCTCGGTGGCCCGCCCCGGCCCGCCGCCGGTGATCGTGACGACCTGGTCGAACAGCTTGAGCGAGAACACCGCCTTGAGGAAGATCACGATCAGCACCAGCGGCCGCAGCAGCGGCCAGGTCACGTACCGGAACCGCTGCCACGCCCCGCAGCCGTCCACCCGCGCCGCCTCGTGCACCTCCGGCGGGATCGAGCCGAGCCCGCCGAGCAGCATCAGCGCGATCAGCGGGGCCCAGCCCCACACCTCGGTCAGCACCACCACGATCTGCGCCCAGAACGGCGACCCGAGCCAGTCCACGTCAGCGGTGAACGGCAGCACCGCGCCGAGCATCTTGTCGTACACGCCGTGGTCGGGGTTGAGCATGAACCGCCACGAGAAGCCCTTCAGCGCCGGGGCCACCGCGAACGGCAGGATCAGCAGCGCCTTGGTGAGCCCGGTCAGCCGGCCGCGGCGGTTCAGGATCAGCGCGATCACCAGACCGAGCCCGACCGACAGCGTCACCGACAGCAGCGTGAACCAGGCCGTCACCCAGACGCTGTTGAAGAACGTGCCGTCGTGAAAGGCCCGGACGTACTGGTCGAAGCCGACGAACCGTCCGGGCGCGCGCGTCTCGTTCAGCCTCCAGTGCCGGAAGCTGGTCACCAGCGCCGAGACCAGCGGGTACACCGTGGTGAGCACAATCGCGATCAGCGCGGGCGCCAGATGCGCGTAGGGCACCGCCAGGTGGCGCAGGCGGCGCCGGCCTGGTCGCCGGGGTCCCTTGGCCGCGGCCCGCCGGTCCCTCGCGGGGCGCGTCGGGCGCTCGGCCGTGGCCGCGGTCATGGCGCGTTCCATCCGTTCGGCTTCACTGCGGTCTCCTTAGGGCGGGATCGCACGGGGGCTGAGGTGTCCGGCAGTGTATGCGTATTCATAACGGAGGATCAAGGCATCACCAGGGACTTTCTCCGCCATGACCACTGGCTCTACCCTGCTCATCACCGCCATAGCCGCTGGTCAGCCCGCCCGGACCGCCACCCTGCGAATATCCGTATGCATAACTGGCCGAACGACAAGCCAGACAAGTCGGACACGAACCGGAACCCGTATGCGCGCCGCCCCTTCCCTCCCAGAGCCGCGCACACCCAGGTCAGCCCCCAAGCCCACACCCACCCCCACCACCCAGCCCCCCAGAAGCGCCACCGAGCCAGCGCGACCGCCCTGGCGTGGACGAGGTGCCGTGGACGAGGCCGACGCGAAGGGGGCGCCAGCATGGACAAGGCAAGCGCGACTGTGGCGGGGTGCCCAGGGCCAACGTGGAGGACCGACGCGACGGTGAGCGCGTGACCGGGCTGACGTGAACGGGCCAACCCGAAGAGAACGGCGTGACGGCGTCAGCGCGGACGAGCCAAGCGCTCTCGAGGCGGCGCGACCGGACCCGGCGTGGACTCGACGGGCGTGACCCGGCGTGACAGCGCCGGCGCGGACTAGGCAAGCGCGCCCGAGACGGCGCGGCGGTCAGGAGGTGGGGGCGGGGGCGTGTGTGCGGCGGAGGATCAGTTCGGGGGTGTAGACGACGCGCTCCAGGTCGGCGTCGGGGGCGTCGATGCGGGCCACCAGGAGGCGGGCGGCGGCGCGGGCCATGCCGTGCAGGTCGTGGCGGACGGTGGTGAGCTCGAACGCGGTCCAGGACGCCATCGGGATGTCGTCGAAGCCGATCACGGTCAGCTCGTCCGGGACGCGGACGCCGGCCTGCAGCGCCGCGTCCAGGGCGCCCAGGGCGATCACGTCGTTGCCGCAGAAGACGGCGGTGGGGCGCGGGTCGATGGCCAGCAGCTCCGCCAGGGCGTCGCGGCCTGTGGAGTACTCGAACGGGCCGCGGCGCACCCGCTCCTCCGGCAGCCCGATCCCGACCTCGGCGAGCGCCAGCCGGAAGCCGTACTCGCGGTCGCGTCCCGTGCTGGTGTCGTCCGGGCCGAAGATCCCGGCGATCCGGGTGTGACCGAGCCGTGCCAGCTCCCGGGCCACCAGTCCGGCGCCCTGCCGGTTGTCGACCACGGCGGCGTCGGCGGGCGTCCCGCTCTCCCGGTTGAGGTAGACGAACGGCAGCCGGCGCCGGTGCAACTCGGCGGGCAGGCCGGAGTCGAGGGTCGGGGTGGTGAGCACCACGCCGTCGATCGAGCGGTCCAGCAGCCGTTCGGAGGCGATCACCTCGTCGGACCGCTCGGCGAACAGCATCATCCGGTAGCCCAGGCGCTCCAGCTCGTCGTGCAGGGGGGCGACCAGATGCGGATAGAACGGGTTGGTCAGGTCGGTGACCAGGACCCCGACGCGCTTGGTCGAGCGGGTGGACAGGCTGCGCCCGGCCTCGCTCGGGACGTAGTTCAGCGCCTCCGCGGCCTCTTTCACCTTGCGGCGCGTCTCGGCGGAGATCCGCGGGTCGCCCCGCAGCGCCCGCGACACGGTGGGCTGGGAGACGCCCGCCAGGCGGGCGACGTCACGGCTGGTGATGCCCACCGGCTGCCTCCACGGGTTGAGCGGTACTGACCGAAAGCATACGTCTTTCATCGCCTCGGCCAGGCGGAGAACGACGCCCTCGTTGACAAGCCGACGCGGCACTGCCGTATCGTGCATACGTATGAACGCAATAACGACGGTCCGGGTGGACCAGGCCGAGCTGGCCCGGCGCACCATCCGGCGAAGCGACTTCGTCTCCTGCGACCAGGCGTTCATCGACTGCCGGACGCCCGGATCGGACCGCAAGGAGAACTACGCGATGATCGGCCCGGGGGTCAGCCAGAGCCCCGGCCAGGTGATCAACCTCCGCGAGCCGCACGGCTTCAACGTCGGCGCCGCCGCCATGCCCCACGGCGTGACCAACAGCATGCACCTGCACTTCACCGCCGAGGTGTTCCTGTGCTTCCGGGGCGAGTTCCTGGTGCGCTGGGGCACCGACGGGGTCGACGGGGAGCTGCTGCTGCGCGAGGGGGACATCGCCTCCATCCCCACCTGGATCTTCCGCGGCTTCACCAACGTGGGCCCCGACGACGGCTGGCTGTTCACCACGCTCGGCGAGGACGACACCGGCGGCATCATCTGGGCGCCCTCGGTGCTGCGGGAGGCCGAGAAGCACGGCCTGTACCTGACGGCGTCGGGCGAACTGGTCGACACGGTCGCGGGCGACCCGCTCCCGGACGAGGCGCAACTGGTCCGGCCGATCACGCCGGAGCAGATCGCCGGGTTGCGCACCTACACCGCCGAGGAGATGCGCCGGCGCGTGGCCACCCCCGATGACCTGGTGTGGAGTGAGACGCCGTTCCTGGACGCCCGGCTGCCGGGCGGCGGCGCGCGGCTGGCCGCGGTGGTGGGCCATGGGATCACCGAGGACCGGTTCCAGGAACCGGTGATCGGCAATCCGCACGGCCACTCGATCGCGTGGCTGCGCGCGCTGCCCGGGCAGGGCGTGTCGCGGCACCGCCACGACCGGTCGCAGGTGCTGATCGTCAAGGACGGCGAGTGGGAGGTCACGCTGAACGGCCCCGGCGAGGAGCTGTCGGTGCGGCTCGGTCCGTGGGACATGCTGTCGGTCCCCGAGGGGGCGTGGCGCACCGTCCGCAACGCCGGTGACGCCGAGGCGTCCATGGTCGTGGTGACCGGCGGCGAGGGCCGCGTGCGCCTGGAGTGGGACGAGGACGTCGTCAAGCGGGCCGCCGACGCGGGCGTCGCGCTCGACCACGGCGGCTACCTGGCCCCCTCCGCGCTGGTGCCGCGGCGGTGACGGCGACCGTCCTGGTGCCCGGGATGCTCTGCGACGCGGACCTGTGGTCCGGGGTGGAGCTGCCGGACGCCGTGCACGCCGAGATCACCGCGCCGACCATCACCGGTATGGCCGAGCAGGTGCTCGCCGCGGTGGACGGGCCGTTCACGCTGGTCGGGCTGAGCCTCGGCGCGATCGTCGGGTTCGAGGTGGTGCGCCTGGCGCCCGAGCGCGTCACGGCGTTGTGCGCGATCTCCACCAACGCGGCCGCGCCGACCCCGGAGCAGCGCGCCGGCTGGCGGTCCATGGACGAACGCACGGCGAGCGGCGGTTTCGAGGCGGTCGTCCGCGACGACATCCTGCCGACGATGTTCGCCGAGCCCGGCCACGACGACAGGTTCCTGGGGATGGCCCGCCGCGTCGGCCCGGACACCTTCCGCGCGCAGCTGGCGGCGCAGGCGACCCGCACCGACGCGTTCGGCGTGCTCGCGTCCGCGTCGTGCCGGGTGCTGACGGTCTGCGGCAGCGGCGACGCGCTGTGCCCGGTCGGGTTCCACCGCCGGATCGCCGAGGCCGTGCCGGACGGGCGGGGACGGCTCCGCATCCTTCCGGGGGCCGGCCACCTGCTGCCGATCGAACGCCCGCGCGTCCTGGCGGGCCTGCTGAACGAGTGGCTGAACGAACACTGACGACGAAGGAGAGCGACCCCGTGCCCCAGATCCTGAAGAAGCCCGTCCCCAAGGAACGCGTCGCCCACGACCTCGGACAGGTCCGCGAGCGCGTCGAAGCGATCATCGCCGACGTGCGCGAACGCGGGGACGCCGCCGTCCGCGAGTACTCCGAACGCTTCGACGGCTGGTCGCCGGAGTCGTTCCGGCTCGCGCCCGAGGAGGTCGAACGGATCGTCGCGGGCGTCCCGGCCCAGGTGATCGAGGACATCCGGTTCGTGCAGGAGCAGGTGCGCGGGTTCGCGCAGCTGCAGCGCGACTCGCTGACCGACTTCGAGGCCGAGACGCTGCCGGGCGTGCGGCTCGGACAGCGGCACATCCCCGTCGCCGCGGCCGGAGCGTACGTGCCGGGCGGCCGTTACCCGCTGACCGCGTCAGCGCACATGACGATCGTCACCGCCAAGGTCGCCGGCGTGCCGCGGGTGACCGCGTGCACGCCGCCGATCCGCGGCGAGGTCCCGGCCGCGACGGTCACCGCGATGCACCTGGCCGGGGCGGACGAGATCTACCTGCTCGGCGGCGTGCAGGCGGTGGCGGCACTGGCGGTCGGCACCGAGACGATCGGCCGCGTCAACATGATCGCCGGGCCCGGCAACGCCTACGTCGCCGAGGCCAAGCGGCAGCTGTTCGGGGAGGTCGGCATCGACCTGTTCGCCGGGCCCACCGAGATCCTGGTGATCGCCGACGAGACCGCCGATCCGTTCACCGTGGCGGTCGACCTGCTGTCGCAGGCCGAGCACGGCCCCGACTCCCCCGCGATCCTGGTCACCACCTCCGCCGATCTCGGCCGGGAGGTCATCGCGCACGTCGAGCGGCTGCTGCCCGGCATGCCGACCCGCGACTTCGCCGAGCCCGCCTGGCGCGACCACGGCGAAGTGGTCGTCGTGGACTCGGTCGAGGAGGCGTTCGCGGTCGCCGACGGCTACGCCGCCGAGCACGTCGAGGTGCTCACCGCCGAGCCCCGCCGGGCGCTGGAGTCGATGCGCGACTACGGCGCGCTGTTCCTCGGCGAGGGCACCTGCGTGTCGTACGGCGACAAGGTCATCGGCACCAACCACGTCCTGCCGACGCGCGGCGCGGCCCGGTACACCGGCGGGCTGTGGGTCGGCAAGTACCTCAAGACCGTCACCTACCAGGAGGTCACCGACCCGGCGGCGAGCGCCCGGCTCGGCGAGGTCTGCGGCCGCGCCTCGCGGGTCGAGCTGTTCGAGGGGCACGCCCGCTCCGGCGACGTCCGCGCCGCCCGCTTCGGCGACGCGTCCCTCCCCTGGCGCGACGAGGCGTACGCGTGAACAGCAACCGGATCGCCGGGCGCACCGCACTGGTGACCGGCGGCGGCAACGGCCTCGGGCTCGCCATGGCCCGGGCCCTGGCGGACGCCGGCGCCCGGGTGATCGCGGTGGGCCGGGACCGGGCCAAGACGGAGGCGGCCGTGGCCAGGCTCTCCACGCCGGGCCGGGCCGCCGCCTGCGACGTCTCCGACCCGAGCAGCGTCGCGGCCCTCGCCGCCGAGCTGGCCGACGAGGAGATCTCCGTCCTTGTCAACAACGCCGGCGTACCGGGGCCCGTCAAACCGCTGACCGAGATCGAACCCGCCGAATGGGACGCGGTCTTCGACGTCAACGTCCGCGGCGTCTACCTCATGTGCCGGGCGTTCCTGCCGCCCATGGTGGAGCGCGGCGCGGGCGACGTGGTCAACGTCGCGTCGGTCAGCGGCAAGCGTCCGCTCACCGCGCGCACCCCGTACTGCGCGTCCAAGATGGCGGTGATCGGGCTGACGACCACGCTGGCCGCCGAGGTCGGCCCGGCGGGCGTGAACGTCAACTCCCTGTCCCCCGGCCCGGTCGCGGGCCCGCGGATGGAGCGCAACTTCCGGCTGGAGGCCGAACGCACCGGCACGTCCTACGAGGAGGCCGAGCGGGCGTTCGTCTCCCGCTCGGCGCTGGGCCGCATGGTCACCGAGGAGGAGGTCGCGGCGGCGCTGCTGGCGATGCTGTCGATGCCGGGCCTGTGCGCGGCCGACATCGACCTGTCCGCGGGAATGGTGGCGCGGTGAGGCAACGGGTGCGCGATGGGGAGACCCTGGTCGGCGGCCTGCTGCGCATGCCCGGCGAGTTCCTCGTCGAGCTCGCCGGGGTCGCCGGGCTGGACTACGTCGTCATCGACTGCGAGCACGGCCCGGCCGACCTGGTCGCCCTGCAGCACCATCTGACCGCGGCGCAGGCGCACGGCCTGCCCGTGCTGGTCAGGGTTGGGCGGGACGATCCGGGCCTGGTCCTGCGCGTGCTCGACCTCGGCGCGGCAGGCATCATCGTCCCGCACGTGGACACCCCCGAGGACGCCCGCCGCGCCGTCGCCGCCGCGCACTACCCGCCGCTCGGCGAACGGGGCTTCGCCACCTACAGCAGGGCAGGCCGGTTCGGAGCGGCGAGCATCCCCGACCACCTGCGGGACATTGCGGACCGCACGCTCGTCGTGGTCATGGCCGAGACACCCGAGGCCTGCGCCAACGCCCCGGCCATCCTCGCCGTCGAGGGCGTCGACGCGATCATGATCGGCCCCGCCGACCTGTCGGTCGCGATGGGCCTGACCGGCGGCGCCGCCGAGCCCGCCGTCCAGGAAGCCACCGCCCGCGTCCGCTCCGCCGCCGAGGCGTCCGGCACCCCGATGATGACGATCGTCAACTCACCACCCCAGGCCGCCGAGGCCCCACCGGGCCTGATCGTCTACAACCTGGCCCACGTCCTACTAACAACCTTCCGCACCCTCACCGAACCCCGCCCCACCCCCTAACCCCCGGCCCGCGCGTCGCCGCCGACGCGCGGGCCGGTGCTCATTGCGTCCGCGCACTAGCCAAGGCACGCCCCTCCACCTGCCCGCCGACCCGCGCGTCACCCGCGACGTGCCGTCCTCGGAGCTGAGCGCCTCCCGGACGAACCGGCGCACCTCCCGCACGTTCACCCCCGCAGTGCCGGCCAGGTGGCCGGTCATCACGCGGCCCCACACGATCACCACCGCACCGCCGCGATCTGGTGAGCGGCCCGCATCGTGGCGGGAGGTCACGGGAGCAGCGTCTTCCGAACGATGCGGGCCGCGATGACACCATCCCGCATGGCCGCGATGAAGCGCGTACCACCGTCCGGGCCTGGAGTCACGAACCACCATTCGTCGTCGGCGTACGCGAGACCAACCCGGATGCGCTTCGACCGAACCCCCTGCCGCAGGTTGCGCACGCGGTACACGTCCAACACCGGGTAACCCTGGTCTTCCGTGATCGTGCACATGAGTCTCACGTCTGTGATCAAAAGCGCGTGCATCACTTCCAGCGCTTCCATGCGCTCACCGTGAACGGGCTTGATGAGTTCCAGCCGGGGCGAGTAATCCCCGGGCCTGTCGGACGTTTCCTCCACGGCCGGGAGGCCGATGACTCTTCCGCCAGAGTCCGGACGGGTGCGGTGGCGGGCGTGCAGCCCCATTAGCGATCACTCCTCGCCACGGTGGGACCTAGGATCGTTCATGGGCCGGAGGCTCCTTCCGGTCAAGGGCCTGGATCGGCGGCGCAATCGCTGTGTCCGGGCCCGCTTTTTGTGCCGTGCGGACCAGACCAGCGCATGAACGACTACGTTGGAACTGATGACCTGCTGTCTGTGTCCAAGAGCAGCAAGGTCAGCAGGGTCAACGCGGGCAAAGCGGGTGAAGCTATGACCTTCGGCGAGAGGTTGCGCGAGCTCATGGCTGATCGCGGCGTCGGCATTCGTGAACTCGCGCGTGAAGTGCCGTGCGATTCCGGTCACCTGTCGCGAGTCGCGAACGGCCGCAAGCCACCGTCGGAACAGTTGGCCGAACGGCTCTACTTGGAGAAGCCACACGAGATCGAGCGATATACGCTGGCATTCGACCACTTGCGCGCGGCGGCCCTGCGCCCCAGCGACTCCCAGGCGCTCATCGCCCGCGTAGCCGACGAGATGTCGCGAACCACGTGACAATGGAAGGCAGGAGGTGCGGGAGAACATGCGATCCCCGGACGCTTCCCGCGCCACGTGGCGCAAGAGCTCCAGAAGCAACGGCGCCGGTGGTGACTGCGTCGAGGTCGCCAACCTCGTGGCCAACATCGGAGTGCGCGACAGCAAGGCCCCCGACTCAGGTCATCTCATCTTCAGTCCGCAGGTATGGGCCGCATTCGTGACCCAAGCGCGAGCCGGACGACACGACCTGTAGCCGGATAGCGCACACCTCGATCAGGGAAGCTCAGCAGCGGCGACAAAGCGCCGCGTGGAGACGCCTCCCTGCTCACACCAAGCAAACGGCGTCAGCGC